>NZ_JBLFFN010000015.1:0-129665 GCF_051400855.1 Variovorax stachyos
TTGTTGCCGACGGCAATGCCGCCTTGCTTGAGGTCGGTGCCGCCGCTGTAGCTGTTCTCGCCGGTGAGGGTCAGCGTCCCAGCGCCGGTCTTGGTGAGGCCCCCCACGCCGCTGACGGTGCCGCTCGCCGTGAGGTCGGCATCAGTCTGCAGGGTACCGCCGTCGCTGTCGAGGTTGACTCTGCGCGCGGTGGCGAAGGCGCCGGTGGTGCGCAGCGTGCCGCCATCGAGGACCAGGGGCGTCGAGGCCCGGCCCAGGTTGCGGTCTTGGGCGATCGACAGCGTCCCTTCGGCGATGGCGGTGCCTCCGCGGTAGGTGTTGGTGCCGCTGAGCGTCAAGGTGCCGGGGCCGATCTTGATGAGGGAACCGTCGCCGCTGACGACGCCACTGGCCGTGAGATCGGCGTCCGTGTGAAAGGCGATGCTGCCCTCGCCTAAAACGATCCTTCGCGCAGTGGCGAAGGCGCCGGTGGTGCGCAGCATGGTTCCACCATCGAGATTGAGCCGACCCGAGGCGTCGCCCAGGTTCTCGTCCCTGGAAATGGACAAGGTGCCTTGCAGGACCGTGGTGTCGCCACTGTAGGTGTTGGTGCCGGTGAGGGTCAGGGTGCCCCTGCGGGTCTTGAACAGGTAGCCTTCCCCCGAGATGACGCCGGTGGACGTCAGGTCGGCGTCGGTCCAAAAACCGCCGTCGAAGACTCCGATGGTGATGTCGCGCGGTGTCGTGATTGGCGCGATGTTCTGCAGCGCGCCGCCATTGAGGGACAGCAGGCCCGAGGGCGCACCCAGGTTGCGGTCTTCGGAGATCGCCAGCGTGCCCTCTTCGACGAAAGTGCCGCCGCCGTAGGTGTTGGCGCCGCTGAGCGTCAAGGTACCCTGGCCGAACTTGACCAGCTCACCGTCGCCGCTGATGTCCTGGGCGACGGCGCCGCGCGAGGCTTGTTCGAACCACAGCGTGCCGTTGTTGATGATGCCGCTGCCGCTTTGGATCCCGGACGCCGCGGTATCCAGGACCGCGCCGGCGTTGATGGTCGTCGTCCCGGTGTAGGTGTTGGCAGCCCGGTAGTAGACCCTGCCCGTGCCGGCGATGGTGACGCTGCCGCCGCCGACGGCGCCTTCCAGGATCAGGCCGGAGCCGTCGCTGCCGATGGTGTTGGTGCCTCCCGTGCCCAGGGTGACGGCGCCCCGGAGCAGGGCCTCGCCGGTGCTGCTGGTCAGCGTGCCGCCCATCAGGTTGACGTGTTGCGCTACCCCATACTGCCCGCCCAGGTCCAGGGTGCCGCCGCTGTTCACCGTGGCGGTGGCGCTGCTGGCGCCCAGACCGAAGGGGCTGTTGTCCAGACGCACCGTGCCTGCGTTGATCGTGACCCCTCCGGTGTGGGTGCTGTCGCGGTCCAGGGTCAGCGTTCCCGTTCCGATCTTGATCAGGCCGCCGCTTCCCGACATCACACCGCTGAAGGTGGTGCTGCTGTTGTCGCCTCCTGTCGTCAGCGTGCCGGTACCCAGGGTCACGAAGCCGAACCCGGCGAGGCTGCCGATGGTCTGGCTGAAGTTGTTGAGGTCCAGCGTGGCGCCGCCACCAAGCGTTACCGCGCTGGCCGTGCTGAAGGTGTTGGCCGCTCCGGCTCGCAGAGTGCCTCGGCTGATGGTTGTCGCGCCGGAGTAGCTGTTGGGGCCGGCGAGAACCAGGGTGCCGGTGCCGGTCTTGGTCACGCCGCCCGCGCCCGAGATGGACCCGGTGGAAGTCAGGTCGGCGTCGGTCTGGAAGCCGCCTCCGGCACTGCCGATGGTGATGGCACGCGCTGTCGTGACGGCGGCGGTGTTCTGCAGCGTGCCGCCATCGAGGGTCAGCGGGGCCGTTGCCGCGCCGAGGTTCTCGTCCGAGGAGATCGACAGCGTGCCGCCGGTGACGGTGGTGCCGCCGCTGTAGGTGTTGCGGCCGGAGAGAACCAGGCGTCCATCGCCTCTCTTGGCCAGGCCGATGCTGCCTGCGTTGGCGCCGGTGCCGCCGGAGCCGGTCTGGTCTGCGATCGCGTCGGCCACGGTCTGCGTGTCGCCTGCTCCAGGCGCGAAGGCCAGCGTGCTGCTCGTGCCCTGCATGAAGATGCCGCTGCCGAAGAAAGAGCCGTCTTGCGAATCGCCTGGCCGCCCGCCTTGCCCGCCCCCCACGCTGTTGTCGCGCACCTCGGTGCTGCCCCCCAAGGTGAGCGAGCCACCATGCATGACGAAGATGGCGCCGCCCATGCCTGCGCCGCCGCCGCCGCTGAGATATTCGCCATTGCCGCCGCCGAAGCCGGCGCCTTCCGTCGCGCGATCATAGTTGCCGCCGCCGCCGCCGCCAAAACCCCCAGCTCCCCCCGACCTACCGCCGCCGCCGCCGCCGCCAAAGCCTCCGTCGCCCCCCCTGTAAACCTCCGAAGTGAGACGGCCGGCACCGCCACCGCCACCGCCCAGGCCACCGTTTCCGCCCGTGTTGTCAGCACCGCCGCCGCCACTGTAGGCGCCGCCGTTTTCGCCGGTGTCCACGTTGCCTCCTGCGCCGCCATTCGGTCCACCGCCGTTGCCGTCGGCGGACCCATCGTCGAACAAGCCACCGCCTCCGCGGCCGAGCGAGCTGCCTCCGGATTCCCCCCCATTGCCACCCATGCCACCGCCACCGCCACCGCCGGCGTCATAGATCGTGCCGCCTGCACCACCGATCGCGTTGTTGCCAACGATGAGCACATCGTTCAAGTTCGCCCCAGCCCCGGTGGCCACGAACACCGCGCCGCCCGCGCCCATGCCGCCGCCGCCCGGGGTGACGCTCCGCCCGCCTTGCCCTCCCTGGGCACGCAGGTTCCGCATGGTCAGCTCATTGACAGTGGTGGTGCCCGAGCCAATGAAGAAGCCCCGGAATTGCCCCGCGCCGTCGAGCGTGAAGCCGTGACCGTTGATGGTCAAGGTCCCGACGCGCTCTACCACCGGCAGGTGCGCGCTCAGCGTGATGGACGCGGTCAGATCGATGACCGTGGCGGTCCCCGCGATGCAGGCGGCCAGTTCGGTGGTGCTGCCTGCGGTACACGCATAGGCGCCGGGCATACCGGCGCACAAGATGGCGGCCGTCAGCGCCGAAACCCGCGCGATGCCGCTGCGCTTGCCTCGCGAAAGGGTGTTCTCGGGAGCGGCAACCCAGGCGCCTAGAGCGGGGTTCCAAAGGCTGCGATGCGTTCTGTTCATGGGGATTCGCGGCTCGTTCAGGGATCCACGCGCGCGTGGCGCACGTGGCGGGCGATGCCACCTGAGCGAGGCCATGCTCCTCCGCATACAAGCCGGAAGTTCAGGCCGCAGTTCTTGGAACCCGAGGGATCAGCGGCCAGGGAATGCTAGGAATTCAGGGCGGCGCAATCAGACTGAAGCGACAAAAAGCGAGAATTCATTCGCCGTGCGGAGGGCACGGGACGTCCATGCCCTCGACGGCTGCGGAAAAAGAAAAGGGCACGCAATGCGTGCCCTGTTCGAACGGCTGGCGGCGTGCGCGACGCCTGGTCGCAGAACTACTGCTCAGCCAGCTCGTCGGCCCGCGCCTGCGCCGCGGCGAAGTCCAGGTCGCCCGAATAGATCGCGCGCCCGCAGATCACCCCCTCGACGCCATCGGCCTCCACGGCGCAGAGCTTGTCGATGTCGGCCATGTTCGAGAGCCCGCCGGAGGCGATCACCGGGATGGTGAGCGCTTGCGCGAGCTTGACGGTGGCATCGATGTTGATGCCCGAGAGCATGCCGTCGCGGCCGATGTCGGTGTAGATGATCGACTCGACGCCGTAGTCCTCGAACTTCTTGCCCAGGTCGGCGACCTCGTGGCCGGTGAGCTTGCTCCAGCCGTCGGTGGCGACCTTGCCGTCCTTGGCGTCGAGACCGACGATGATGTGACCGCCGAAGGCGCTGCAGGCGTCCTTCAGGAAGCCGGGGTTCTTGACCGCGGCGGTTCCGATGATCACGTAGCGCAGGCCGTCGTCGATGTAGCGCTCGATGGTGTCGAGGTCGCGGATGCCCCCGCCGAGCTGCACCGGGATGTCGTCGCCCACCTCCCGCAGGATCGCCTTGATCGCGGCGTGATTCTGCGGCTTGCCCGCGAAGGCGCCGTTGAGGTCGACCAGGTGCAGCCGCCGCGCACCGGCCTCGATCCACTGGCGTGCCATGGCGGCCGGGTCCTCGCTGAAGGTGGTGGACTGGTCCATGTCGCCTTGCTTGAGGCGAACGCAGTGGCCATCCTTGAGATCAATCGCAGGAATAAGGAGCATGGTGCGGGATTGCGCGGAGCGCGAGCGATGAAGCGCAGCGAAAAACTGCTTCAGGGATTCCAGTGGAGAAAGTTTCTGTACAGCTGCAACCCATGGTCCGCACTCTTCTCGGGATGGAACTGGGTTGCAAAAATATTATCGCGTGCAATGGCGGCGGTAAAGCGCTCGCCGTATTCGGCCTCGCCCGCGCTGTGGAGAGCATCGGCCGGCCGTGCGTAGAAACTGTGCACGAAGTAGAAGTAGCTGCCGTCCGGCACGCCTGCCCACACGGGGTGCGGGCGGGTCTGCAGCACCTGGTTCCAGCCCATCTGCGGCACTTTGTAGCGGCTGCCGTCGGGCTGGGTGCGGCCGGCCAGCTCGAACTTCAGGACCCGGCCCGGGATGAGGCCCAGGCCTTCGGTCGGGCCTTCGTCGCTCGCCGACAGCAGCATCTGCATGCCCACGCAGACGCCGAACAGGGGCTTGGAAGCCGCCGCCTCCAGCACCGACTCCTGCAGGCCGGAGTCGCGCAGCTCGCGCATGCAGTCGGGCATGGCGCCCTGCCCCGGCAGCACCACGCGGGTGGCGCGGCGCACCACCTCGGGGTCGGCCGTCACGAAAACCTCGACCCCGACCTGGTCGGCCGCATGCTGGACCGCCTGCGACACGGAACGCAGGTTGCCCATGCCGTAGTCGACGACCGCAACGGTGTTCTTGCTGCTGTTCAGAGTGAACCCTTGGTCGAAGGAACGACGCCGGCCGAGCGCGGATCGAGCTCGAGCGCGGCCCGCAGCGCCCGCGCGAAGGCCTTGAAGACCGTCTCGCACTGGTGATGCGCATTGACGCCCTTGAGGTTGTCGATGTGCAGGGTGACGAAGGCGTGGTTGGCGAAGCCCTGGAAGAACTCGTAGGTGAGCTGGCTGTCGAAGCCGCCGATCATGCCGCTGGTGAAGGGCACGTGCATCACCAGGCCGGGCCGGCCGGAGAAGTCGATCACCACGCGGCTGAGGGCCTCGTCCAGCGGCACGTAGGCGTGGCCGTAGCGGCGGATGCCCTTCTTGTCGCCGACCGCCTTGGCCACGGCCTGGCCCAGGGTGATGCCCACATCCTCCACCGTGTGGTGGCCGTCGATGTGCAGGTCGCCCTGGCATTCGATCTCGAGGTCGATCAGGCCGTGGCGCGCGATCTGGTCGAGCATGTGGTCGAAGAAGCCGATGCCGGTCGAGAGCTTCGAGCGGCCGGTGCCGTCGAGGTTGAGCGCGACCGAGATCTTCGTCTCGGCCGTGTTGCGCGTGACGGAGGCCGTCCGCGCGGCGGCGGCGACGACTGCTTCAGGGGCCTTGGGGGTGTTCATAGCGAGGCTTCGAGGGCCGCGAGCATCTGCGCATTCTCTTCGGCGGTTCCGACCGTCAGGCGCAGGCAGTTCGCGAGCAATGGGTGCATTCTAGAAACGTTCTTGACCAGCACCCCGCGGGACTTCATCCCTTCGAAGGTCCTGGCCGCGTCCGGCACGCGCACCAGGATCATGTTGGCGTCGCTGGGCCAGCTCCTGACGCCTGGAAGGCCGGCCAGCACCTCGAAGATGCGGGCACGCCCTTCGCGGATCCGGGCCGCCTGCTCCGCGAACACCTCGGCATGCTCCAGCGCGAAGAGCGCGCACTCGCAGTTGAGCACGCTGATGTTGTAGGGCGGACGCACCTTGTCGACCTCGGCGATCAGCGCCTGCGGCCCCATCATGTAACCCAGCCGGACCCCCGCCAGGCCGAACTTGCTGAGGGTGCGCATCAGCAGCACATGGCCATGACGCGCCGCCCGGTCGATGTAGCTGCGGGCCGCGAAGGGCTGGTAGGCCTCGTCGATGACGACCAGGCCGCCCTGCGCGCGCTGGGCCTCGACGATCTTCTCGATCACGACGTCGTCCCACAGGTTGGCAGTCGGATTGTTGGGATAGGCCAGGTAGACGATGGCCGGCTTCTCGCGCGCAATGGCCGCGTGCATGGCGGCCTCGTCGAGCTCGAAATCGGCGGTGAGCGGCACGCCGACGAAGCGCAAGCCCTGCAATTGGGCGCTCATCGCGTACATCACGAAGCCGGGCTCCGGCGCCAGGATGGCCGCTCCGGGCAGGTCGCAGGCCATGGCGAGCAGCGAGATCAGCTCGTCGGAGCCGTTGCCGAGCATCAGCCCGAAGCCCTCGGGCAGGCCGGCGTAGACGGCCAGCGCGCTCTGGAGGTCGCCGCTGCGCGGGCCCGGGTAGCGGTTCAGTGCCAGGGTGCCCAGGCGCTGGCCCAGCGCGGCCTGCAGCGCGGGGGGCAGGGCATAGGGGTTCTCCATCGCATCGAGCTTGAGCAGGCCGCGCGCGTCCTGCACGGCATAGGCATGCATGGACTGGACATCGGCGCGGATTCGGCCCAGGGCCCGGGTGGTGTCGTCGGAAGCGGAGGTCATTCGATTCAGGGGCAACGGTAGCTGTTGCGCAGCGCGGCGGAGAGCACCAGTTGCACCGGCATGTCGGCCTCGTAGCTGTCGGCGTTGCGCGTCAGTTCGGTCTGGTAGAGCGTCCTCGCCATCGAGGGTTCGAGCCGGCGGCCGTTGACGCAGAACAGCGGCTTCTGCCCGGCGCGCTGCTCGGCCTCGCTGGCCTCGCGCAGGCCCTCGAGGACGCCGACCAGGTAGTAGTTGGCGTAGGTCTTGCCATCCTTCTCGTTGGCTTCGAGCAAGCGCAGCTCGCGAATGCTCATGGCCTGGCAGGCGGCAGCGGCGACCACCAGGCCCAGGAGCACCAGGCAGCGGAGTGGCCGAAGCGTCAGGATCGCCATGCCGAACCCCTCAACGCAGGCGCATGCGGGCGGCCTCGGCGTGCGCCTGCAGGCCCTCCCCTTCGGCCAAGGTCACGGCGATGCGGCCCAGCGGCTGCGCGCCCGCTTCGCTGACCTCGATCAGGCTGGAGCGCTTCTGGAAGTCGTAGACCCCCAGCGGCGAGCTGAAGCGCGCCGTGCCGCTGGTGGGCAGCACGTGGTTGGGGCCGGCACAGTAGTCGCCCAGGCTTTCGCTGGTGTAGGCGCCGAGGAAGATCGCGCCGGCGTGCCTGAGCAGCGGCTCCCAGCGGTGCGGCTCGCGGCTGCTGACCTCCAGGTGCTCGGGCGCGATGCGGTTGCTGATCGCGCAGGCCTCTTCCATGCTCTTCGTGTGGATCAGCGCGCCGCGGCCGTTGAGCGAGGCGGCGATGATCGCGGCGCGCGGCATCGAGGGCAGCAGGCGGTCGATTTCCTGTTGCACCTGGTCGATGTAGGCCGCGTCGGGGCACAGCAGGATGCTTTGCGCGAGCTCGTCGTGCTCGGCCTGGCTGAACAGGTCCATCGCCACCCAGTCGGGGGGCGTGCTGCCGTCGGCCAGCACCAGGATTTCGCTCGGCCCGGCGATCATGTCGATGCCCACGGTGCCGAACACCCGCCGCTTGGCGGCAGCCACATAGGCGTTGCCGGGACCGGTGATCTTGTCGACCGCGGGGATGGTCGCGGTGCCGTAGGCCAGCGCGCCCACGGCCTGGGCGCCGCCGATGGTGAAGGCGCGCGTCACGCCGGCGACGTGGGCGGCGGCGAGCACGAGGACATTGCGCTCGCCCTTAGCGGCCGCCTCGCTGCCCGCCCCCCCGGTGGCGACGCTCCCCTTGGCGGGCGTCGGGACGGCCATGATGATCTCGGCCACGCCGGCCACGTGCGCGGGAATCGCGTTCATCAACAGGCTGGACGGGTACGCCGCTTTGCCGCCCGGCACATAGATGCCCACGCGATCCAGAGGCGTGACCTTCTGGCCCAGCAGCGTGCCGTCGGCGTCGCGATAGCTCCAGCTCTCGCCGCTGGCCTTCTTTTGTGCCTCGTGGTAGCTGCGGATCCGCTCAGCCGCCATGCGCAACGCGTCGCGCTGCACTGCAGGGAGCGAATCGAAGGCGGCCTTGAAGTCCGCTTGCGTCAGCTCCAGCTGCTGCACCGACTCGGCCTCCAACCCATCGAAGCGCCGTGTGTAGTCGAGCACGGCCGCGTCGCCGCGCCGGCGCACATCGGCCAGGATGTCGGCCACCACCTGTTCGATGGCGGCATCGGTGTCGGCCGACCAGTGCAACCGCGCCTGGAAATCGGCTTCGAAGCCGGCAGAAGCGGTCGACAGACGGGCGGGAGCGGCTTTCACGTTCATGTCAGCGCCCGCCCGGCCGCCCGAAGGGCGCTGAGCGCCCCCTCGGGGGGCAGCGATACACGAAGTGATGAGCGTGGGGGCATTTCATGTCAGGCGGAGGGAATGGCGGAGGCGAAGGCGTCGATGATGTGCCGGATGGGCGCCTGCTTGAGCTTGAGCGCGGCCTGGTTGACCACCAGGCGCGCGCTGATGTCCATGATGCGCTCGACCTCGACCAGGTGATTGGCCTTGAGCGTGTTGCCGGTCGACACCAGGTCGACGATGGCATCGGCCAGGCCGGTGAGTGGCGCCAGCTCCATGCTGCCATAGAGCTTGATCAGGTCCACGTGCACGCCCTTGCTGGCGAAGAACTCGCGCGCCAGGCCGACGTACTTGGTCGCGACCTTGATGCGCGAACCCTGCCGCACGGCCGAGGCGTAGTCGTAATCGGCGCGCACCGCCACGCTCAGGCGGCAGGTCGCGATGCGCAGGTCCAGCGGCTGGTAGAGGCCCTGGTTGCCATGTTCGAGCAGCACGTCCAGCCCGGTCACGCCCAGGTCCGCGCCGCCGTACTGGACGTAGGTGGGCACGTCCGATGCACGCACCAGCACCACGCGCACCTCCGGGCGCGTGGTCGCGAGGATCAGCTTGCGCGATTTCTCCGGGTCCTCGCTGACCTCGATGCCAGCCGCGGCCAGCAGCGGCAGGGTCTCGTCGAAGATGCGGCCCTTGGACAACGCGAGCGTGATCACGGCTGGTACTCCGCCGGCCCGGCCACGCGCTCGATGTCGGCACCCAGGCCGCGCAGCTTGCTTTCCATGCGGTCGTAGCCGCGGTCCAGGTGGTAGATGCGGTCGACCAGGGTTTCGCCCTCGGCCACCAGGCCGGCAATCACCAGGCTGGCGGAAGCGCGCAGGTCGGTCGCCATCACCGTGGCAGCCGACAGCTGGCGCACGCCCTCGATCACCGCCACCTTGCCGTCGGTCTGGATCTTGGCGCCCAGGCGCAGCATTTCGTCCACGTGCATGAAGCGGTTCTCGAAGATCGTCTCGGTCACGGTCGAGGTGCCCTCGGCGATCACGTTGAGCGCCATGAACTGGGCCTGCATGTCGGTCGGGAAGCCGGGGTACTCGGTGGTGCGGAAGCTCTGCGCCTTCAGGCGGCCCTGGCTGCGCACGCGAATGCCCTGTTCGACCGCATCCACCTGCACGCCGGCTTCGTGCAGCTTCTCGATCACGGCCTCGAGGTGGTCGGCACGGCCGTGACGCAGCAGCACCTCGCCCCCGGTGGCCGCCACGGCGCACAGGAAGGTGCCGGCCTCGATGCGGTCGGCCACCACGCGGTGCATGCAGCCGCCCAGCTTCTCCACGCCCTGGATACGGATGCGGCTGGTGCCCTGGCCTTCGATCTTCGCGCCCATTTCGATCAGCATCTCGGCCAGGTCGGTGATCTCGGGCTCTTGCGCGGCGTTCTCCAGCACGGTCTCGCCGTCGGCAAGCGCCGCGGCCATCAGGAAGTTCTCGGTTCCGGTGACGGTCACCATGTCGGTGGTGATGCGCGCGCCGTGCAGGCGCCGGCGGCCGCCCGCGATGCTCGCCACCATGTAGCCGTGCTCGACCACGATCTCGGCACCCATGGCCTGCAGGCCCTTGATGTGCTGGTCGACCGGACGCGAACCGATGGCGCAGCCGCCCGGCAACGAGACCCGGGCCTTGCCGAAGCGGGCCAGCAACGGGCCCAGCGCAAGCACCGACGCGCGCATCGTCTTCACCAGTTCATAGGGCGCCTCGGGCGCGTGCAGCGGACCGGCGTCGAGACGCACCGTGCCGTTGTCGTCGCGCTCGGCCGCCACTCCCATGTTGCGCAGCAGCTTGAGCATGGTCGTGACGTCGTTGAGCCGCGGCACGTTGTGCAGGGTGACGGCGCGGTCGCTCAGGAGCGCCGCGCAGAGCTCCGGCAAGGCCGCGTTCTTCGCGCCGGAAATGAGTACCTCGCCGCGGAGCTGGCGCCCGCCGCGAATCAGGAGTTTGTCCATGAACGGTCCAGCGACTAGGAGTTTTGAGCCGCCCATTCGGCGGGCGTATAGGTTTTCATCGAGAGCGCGTGCACTTCGTCGGTGTGCATTTTGGCACCCAGGGTGGCGTACACGCGCTGGTGTCGCTGGATCGCGCGCTTGCCCTCGAACTCGGTGGACACGATGGTCGCGTACCAGTGGCGGCCGTCGCCCTCGAGCGCGATGTGCTCGCAGGGCAGGCCGGCCTGGATGATGGATTGCAGCTCTTCGGCGGTCATGTCTTGGAAGGGGTCAGCCCCGGATCTTGTAGCCGATGCGCAGCAGATGGACGGCGATCGCGCTCACCACCAGCCAGGCGCCGCCGACGATGGCCAGGCTCACCCATGGCGAGATGTCGCTGACGCCGAAGAAGCCGTAGCGGAAGCCGTCGATCATGTAGAAGAAGGGGTTCAGGTGGCTCACCGTCTGCCAGAAGGGCGGCAGCGAATGAATTGAATAGAACACGCCCGAGAGGAAGGTCATGGGCATGATCAGGAAGTTCTGGAACACGGCCATCTGGTCGAACTTCTCGGCCCAGAGCCCGGCGATCAGGCCCAGCGTGCCGAGGATGGCCGCGCCCAGGAAGGCGAAGACCACGATCCACGACGGCGCGACGAAGCCCGGCACGGCGAAGAAGGCCGTCACGGCGAACACGCCCAGCCCGACCACGAGTCCGCGCACGATGGAGGAACCCACGTAGGCCAGGAACCAGCCCCAATGCGACAGTGGTGTGAGCAGGATGAAGACCAGGTTGCCCATGATCTTGCTCTGGATGATGGACGACGAGCTGTTCGCGAAAGCGTTCTGCAGCACGCTCATCATCACCAGGCCCGGCACCAGGAAGGCGGTGTAGCTGACCGAGCCGTAGACCGTGACGCGGCCTTCCAGCACATGGCCGAAGACCATCAGGTAGAGCAGCGCGGTGAGCACCGGCGCGCCGACGGTCTGGAAGCCGACCTTCCAGAAGCGCAGCGTTTCCTTGTAGAGCAGTGCGCGCCAACCCAATGCGTGAACCATCATGAGAGCCCCCACGCTCGGCACTTCGTGTCCTCGCTGCCCCCCGAGGGGGCGTGAGCTTGCTTGGGGCGGCCCGGCGCGGCGCTCATCTTGCGACCTCCAGCGGCGTCTGCTCGCCCGCCATCAGATCGATGAAGACATCCTCGAGATCGGCCTTACGCATCTCGACATCTTCCACGTCGAGCCCGGCCTCGCGGATCGCCGCCAGCAATTGCTCGACCTCGCGTGCGTTCTGCGCCGGCAGCTGCACGATGCGACCCGTGATGCGCGCATGCCGGGCCAATTCCCAGGGCAGCATGCCGTCGGTCTTGAAACGCAGCACGTTGCTGGCGGCCGAACGCAGCAGCTCGCTGGTGCGGTCCAGCGCGATCACCCGCCCCTGCTTGAGCATCGCGATGCGGTGGCACAGCGCCTCCGCCTCCTCGAGATAGTGGGTGGTCAGCAGCACCGTGCTGCCCTGCTTGTTGAGCTTGGCGACGAACTGCCACAGGGTCTGGCGCAGTTCCACATCGACGCCGGCCGTGGGCTCGTCAAGCACGATCACGGGCGGCTTGTGCACCAGTGCCTGGGCGACCAGCACGCGCCGCTTCATTCCGCCGGAGAGCTGGCGCATGTTGGCGCCGGCCTTGTCGGCCAGGCCGAGGCTGCTCAGCAGCTCGTCGATCCAGTCGTCGTTGTTCTTGATGCCGAAGTAGCCCGACTGGATGCGCAGGGACTCGCGCACATTGAAGAAGGGGTCGAAGACCAGCTCCTGCGGCACCACCCCGAGCTTGCGGCGCGCCTGGCTGTACTCGCGCTGGACATCGAAGCCGTGGACGCTGATGGCACCCGCGGTGGGCCTGGACAGGCCGGCCAGCATGCTGATCAGCGTGGTCTTGCCGGCACCGTTGGGCCCGAGCAGACCGAAGAACTCGCCCTCCTCGATCTGGAACGTGACCTCATCGACCGCACGCAGCCCAGGTTTTCCCTCGGCACGCTGCTGGCGCGAGCCAGGATAGGTCTTGGAGACCGATTGGAAGGAGATCGCAGACATGGGAGCCCGCGATTTTAGGGCTCCGCCGTTTTTCCGCTTTCGGGCGGGACAAAGGCCTGACGGCGGCCCACTGCTGCGCTAGATCATGGCGCGGCGGGCAGGAGGCCCGCCACGCCGTACAGCGACGCGAGCTCCCGCAGGCGCGGCGGCAGGCCCTTTACCGCGAAGCCGCGGCCCAGCGCACTGGATTCGCGCCGGCATTCGAGCAGCACCGCGAGCGCCGAGGAATCGAACTGTGCGAGCGCGCTCGCGTCCACCACGGTGGACGACGCGGCCTGCCCGGCGAGCCCCTGCCGCAGCATGAGCACGCAGGCCGGCGCCTCGTCGTGCGTGAGCTTGGGCGGCAGGACCAGCATCGAAAGTTCAGCTCTTGCCGTTGCGCTTGTTGCGCTCTGCCAGCGCAGCGATCAGGCCGTCGATCCCCTTGGCGTTGATCTCCTGCGCGAACTGGCTGCGGTAGGTATCGACCAGCCAAACGCCCAGGACGTTGAGGTTGTAGATCTTCCAGCCGCCCGCCGCGCCGGGCGTCTTCTCGAGCCGGTAATCGAGCTGCACCGGGTCGCCGCTGCCGCGGACTTCCGTGCGCACCAGCACTTCCTTGTCGTCGGGCGAGCCGCGGAAGGGGCGCACGACAACGCTCTGGTCGCTGACCTGGTCGAGCGCGCCGGCGTAGGTGCGCACCAGCAGCTTCTTGAACTCTTCCTGCAGGCGCTGCTGCTGCTCGGGCGTGGCCTGGCGCCATGCCGGGCCGACGGCCGAGGCGGTCATGCGCTGGAAGTTGACGTTCGGCATGATCTTGGTGTCTACCAACACCATGATCTTGTTGACGTCGCCGGCCTTGATCGACTTGTCGGCCTTGATGGTCTCGAGCACGTCGGTCGACAGGCGCTTGACCAGCGCGTCCGGTGCCTCGTCGGCGGCGTGGACCGGCCGCACGAAGGCGGCGGCGCCCGCGAGCAGCAGGCCGGCGAGCATCAGCCGCGCCACGGAGCGTCGTTGCAGGATCTGAATCATCGATGGTTCCCTTGTTGAAAATGTCGAGCCCTTGGGGCCAGTGACGAATTGGAGCAGAGGCCTGTCAACGGGGTTCCCGCCCCCGTGCAAAGCGCGCAACGGGATGCAAGCGCCGGATACACGGTCAATTGCCGTCGTTCGGCAGGTCCCCGTCATGCACCTCGTTCTTTCGGCGCTGCAGATAGGCATCGCGCGTGAACGTGTACTTGTCGAGCGCCGCGTTGTCGAGCAGTTGGCTGGCGCGCAGGAAGTTCGAGCGCGAATCGACCACGCGAACGAAGTAGAAGGAGTTGCGCCACGGAATGTCGTGGATCTGGTTCAGCAGGTCGCCCTGCCGATCGACCGTGAGGGCCGCCGTGTCGCGCACCGTCGATGAACCCAGCAATGGGAGCACCACGTACGGACCGCTCGGAACGCCCCAACGGCCCAGGGTCTGGCCGAAGTCTTCGGAGTGGCGATCGATGCCGGCCTCGGTGGCGACGTCGAGCAGGCCGCCCAGCCCGAAGACGGTGTTGACGTTCACGCGCATGAAGGTCTGGGCACTGTGCTCCAGCTTGAGCTGCAACACGCTGTTGGCGAAACTCCACACGTCGGAAAGGTTGCCGAAGAAATTGTTGACCCCCGTACGCACGAAGGAAGGCAGCACGCGGCGGTAGGCCGTCGCCGCCGGCACCAGCACGGCGTCGTCCACGACGTCGTTGAAGCGCATGACACCTCGGTTGAAGGGTTCGAGCGGATCGGCCGGATTGGCCCTGGGGCCCGAGGCGCAGCCGGTGGCCAACGCCAGCGCTGCAATGGCGCCAAGGTAGCGCAGGGCCGAGGCGGTGCCGCTGAGCACGCGCGGCAAATCGAAGGGGGATCGTGGTTTCATTTCTTGTTGCTGTTGCCCGCGGGCGTGCTGCCCTCGGCCGCCTTGCTGTAGAGGAACTGTCCGATCAGGTTCTCCAGCACGACGGCCGACTGCGTCGCGGTGATGGTGTCGCCGGCTTGAAGGGTCTTCTCCTCAGCCCCCGCCTCGATCCCGATGTACTGCTCGCCGAGCAGCCCACTGGTCAGGATCTTGAGGGAGCTGTCCTTGGGGAAACTGTAACGGCTCTGCAACGCCAGCGTGACGTTGGCCTGGAAATTCTTGTCGTCGAACGTGATCGATTCGACACGACCGACCACCACGCCCGCGCTCTTGACCGCGGTCTGCGGCTTCAGGCCGCCGATGTTGTCGAAACGCGCATTGACGGAATAGGTCTTCTGGAAGTTCAGGCTCAGCAGGTTGGCGGACTGGAGCGCGAGGAACAGCAGCGCCGCCGCGCCGATAAGCACGAACAAGCCAACCCAGACGTCATTCTTGGAACGTTGCATGGAGTGCCTTTTGCCTTTTGCTTTCTAGATACTGAACATCATCGCGGTCAGCAGGAAGTCGAGCCCCAGCACCGCGAGCGAGGCCACGACCACGGTGCGCGTGGTGGCACGGGACACGCCTTCGGGCGTCGGCTGGGCTTCGAAGCCCTGCAGCAGCGCGATGAAGGTGACGGTGAAGCCGAAGACGATGCTCTTGACCACGCCGTTGCCCACGTCGCGCCAGACGTCGACGCCGCCCTGCATCTGCCCCCAGAACGCGCCCGGATCCACGCCGAGCATCAGCACGCCGACCACCCAGCCACCGATCACGCCGACCGCGCTGAACACGGCTGCCAGCAGCGGCATCGTGATGACACCAGCCCAGAAGCGCGGCGCCAGGATGCGCTGCACCGGATCGACCGCCATCATCTCCATGGCGCTGAGCTGTTCGCCGGCCTTCATGAGGCCGATTTCCGCGGTCAGCGACGTGCCGGCGCGGCCCGCGAACAGCAAGGCCGAGACCACGGGGCCGAGCTCGCGCACCAGGCTCAGCGCCACCAGCAGGCCCAGGGCGTCCGACGAGCCGTAGCGCTGCAGCGTGTAGTAGCCCTGCAGCCCGAGCACGAAGCCGACGAAGAGGCCCGAGACCGCGATGATGGCGAGCGAGTAATTGCCAAGGAAATGGATCTGGTCGCGGACCAGGCCGAAGCGCCGCAGGCTGCCCGCGCCGCGCAGCGCGAGGCGCAGGAACAGGCGCGCGCCCATGCCGAGATCGCCCAGCTTGCCGCGCACGGCAAAGCCCACGTCGGCCGGCCTGTACCAGCTCATCCGCGCTCCCCGTGCGCGTTGTTGCCGAAGTCCTGCTCCACCGGAATGCCCGGGTAATGGAAATGGACCGGGCCGTCGGGCAGCGCGTTGACAAACTGGTGGACCAGCGGATCGCTGCTCTGGCGCACCTCTCCCGGCGGGCCCTGCGCGGCGATGCCGCCGTTGGCGAGGATGATCACGTGGTCCGCGATGCGAAAGGTCTCTTCCAGGTCGTGCGACACCACGACGCTGGTCAGTCCCAGTGTGTCGTTGAGCTGGCGGATCAGGCGGGCGGCGGTGCCCAGCGAGATCGGGTCGAGGCCGGCGAAGGGCTCGTCGTACATGACGAGGTCGGGGTCGAGCGCGATCGCCCGGGCCAGCGCCACCCGCCGCGCCATGCCGCCGGAGACTTCGCTGGGCATCAGGTGGCGCGCGCCGCGCAGGCCGACGGCGTCGAGCTTCATGAGCACGATGTCGCGCACCAGCGCCTCGGGCAGGCGCGTGTGCTCGCGCAGGGGGAAGGCGACGTTGTCGAAGACGCTCATGTCGGTGAACAGGGCGCCGAACTGGAACAGCATGCCCATGCGGCGACGCGCGACATAGAGCGGGTCACTGCCCATGCTGCCGATGTCCTGGCCGTCGAACAGCACCTCGCCGCGCTGCGCACGCACCTGGCCGCCGACGAGGCGCAGCACGGTGGTCTTGCCGCCGCCCGAAGCCCCCATGAGCGCCGTCACCTTGCCGCGGGGCACGGTGAAGGAGACGCCGTCGAGGATGGCGCGTTCGCCGTAACCGAAACGGACGTCGCGGAATTCAACCAGTGAGGACTCGGGTGGGTTCATGGACAACAGAAAAGCCGGGGCGCCTGAGGCATCCCCGGCTCGCGGTGGTCATCCATGATAAATGAAGCACAGGCCGTGCCCATCCACCGAAGTAAGGGGCTAATCCCCGCCTAATTCAGCATTTCGGCACCTTCAGCGCGGCAGGTCGCTGTAGCCCATCAGGAACTCGTCGACCGCGCGGGCGGCCTGGCGCCCTTCGCGGATCGCCCACACCACCAGCGACTGCCCGCGCCGGATGTCGCCGGCGGCAAACACCTTGGGAACGTTGGTCGCATAGCCGCCGACGAAGTCGACGTTGGCCTTGGCGTTGCCGCGGGCGTCCTTCTCGACGCCGAAGGCATCCAGCACGCCGGCGACGGGGCTCACGAAGCCCATGGCCAATAGCACCAGGTCGGCCTTCAGCACCGTCTCGGTGCCCGGCACCTCGATCAGCTTGCCGTCCTTCCAGTCGACGCGAACGGTCTTGAGCCCGGTGACCTTGCCCTTCTCGCCGATGAATTCCTTGGTGGAGATCGCGAACTCGCGCTCGCAGCCCTCCTCGTGGCTAGAACTGGTGCGCAGCTTGTAGGGCCAGTACGGCCAGGTCAGCGGCCGGTTCTCTTCCTCCGGTGGCTGCGGCATCAGCTCGAACTGGGTGACGCTGGCGGCACCATGCCGGTTGCTGGTGCCCACGCAGTCGGAGCCGGTGTCGCCGCCGCCGATCACGATCACGTGCTTGCCGTCCGCGCGGATCTGGCCCTTGACCTTGTCGCCGGCATTGACCTTGTTCTGCTGCGGCAGGAACTCCATCGCGAAATGGATGCCATCGAGATCGCGCCCGGGCACCGGCAGGTCGCGCGACTGCTCGGCGCCGCCGGTCAGGACAATCGCGTCGAATTCCTTGTCGAGCTGCTCGGGCGTCACCGTCTCCTTGGCCCAGTTGATGACCTTGGAGCCCTTGCCCAGCGGGTCCTTGGCGGCGCCGACCACCACGCCGGTGCGGAACACCACGCCCTCGGCCTTCATCTGCTCGATGCGGCGGTCGATGTGGATCTTCTCCATCTTGAAGTCGGGGATGCCGTAGCGCAGCAGGCCGCCGATGCGGTCGTTCTTCTCGAACAAGGTGACATCGTGGCCGACGCGCGCGAGCTGCTGCGCGGCCGCCATGCCGGCCGGGCCGGAGCCCACCACCGCGACCTTCTTGCCGGTCTTGTGCCTGGCCGGACGCGGCGCGACCCATTGCTCCTCCCAGGCGCGATCGATGATCGCGTGCTCGATCGACTTGATGCCGACCGGGTCGTCGTTCACGTTGAGCACGCAGGCTGCCTCGCACGGTGCGGGGCAGATGCGGCCGGTGAACTCGGGAAAGTTGTTGGTCGAGTCCAGCACCGTGAAGGCGCTCTGCCAGTCGTCGCGGTAGACCAAGTCGTTGAAGTCCGGAATGATGTTGTTGACCGGGCAGCCGCTGTTGCAGAAGGGCGTGCCGCAGTCCATGCAGCGCGCGCCCTGCACCTTGGCCTGCTCCGCGTCGAGGCCGATGACAAATTCCTTGTAGTGCTTGACGCGCTCCTCGACGGGCCTGTAACCCTCCTCGACGCGTTCGTGTTCCATGAAGCCGGTGATTTTTCCCATCGTGTTTCCTGGTTCTGTTCTTCGTCTGTCGCCGTGCTCAGGCAGCGACCGCCGGCTTCGTCAGCGCGTGCGGCTCGAGCCCCACGTGCGCGTTGTTGCCGCTGCTCGTGAGCTCGACCTTGCGGTCGTGGATCTCGGCCAGCGCGCGCTTGTACTCGTTCGGGAACACCTTGACGAAGCGCGTGCGCGCCACGGGCCAGGTGTCGAGCAGCTCGCGCGCGCGCTTGCTGCCGGTCCAGCGGTGGTGGTCCTCCAGCAGCTTCTTGAGCTTGGCCTCGTCGGTCTCGCCTTCGTGCCAGATCTTGCGGTGCACGCTCGCCGTCTGCTCGGCCGAGGTCAGCACCTTGTCGAGCGAGACCATCGCCAGGTTGCAGCGCGAGGCGAACTGCCCGTCCTCGTCGTAGACGAAAGCGACGCCGCCGCTCATGCCGGCCGCGAAGTTGCGCCCGGTCTTGCCGAGCACCACCACCGTGCCGCCGGTCATGTACTCGCAGCCGTGGTCGCCCGTGCCTTCGACCACCGCGGTGGCACCGGACAGGCGCACCGCGAAGCGCTCGCCCGCGACGCCGCTCAGGAAGGCCTCGCCGGTGGTCGCGCCGTAGAGCGCGGTGTTGCCGACGATGGTGTTGCGCGTGGCCTCGCCGCGGAAGTCGAGGCTGGGACGCACCACCACGCGGCCGCCCGACAGGCCCTTGCCGGTGTAGTCGTTGGCGTCGCCGATCAGGTACAGCGTGATGCCGCGCGCCAGGAAGGCGCCGAAGGACTGCCCGCCCGTGCCCTCGAGCTGGATCCGGATCGAGTCGTCGGGCAGGCCCTGCGGGTGCACCCTGGTCAGCGCGCCCGAGAGCATGGCGCCGACCGAGCGGTTGACGTTGCGCGCCACCTCGATGAACTGCACCTTCTCGCCCTTTTCGATGGCGGGACGCGACTTTTCGATGAGCTTGTTGTCCAGGCTCTTCGCGAGGCCGTGGTCCTGCGCCTCGACGTGGTAGCGCGGCACGTCGGCCGGCACGTTCGGCTGCGCGAACAGGCGGCTGAAATCCAGGCCGCGCGCCTTCCAGTGCTCGATGCCCTTCTTGGTGTCGAGCAGATCGGCGCGGCCGATCAGGTCGTCGAACTTGCGGATGCCCAGCTGCGCCATGATCTGGCGCACTTCCTCGGCGACGAAGAAGAAGTAGTTCACCACGTGCTCGGGCTTGCCCGAGAACTTCTTGCGCAGCACCGGGTCCTGCGTGGCCACGCCGACCGGGCAGGTGTTGAGGTGGCACTTGCGCATCATGATGCAGCCCTCGACCACCAGCGGCGCAGTCGCGAAGCCGAACTCGTCGGCGCCCAGCAGCGCGCCGATGGCAACGTCGCGGCCGGTCTTCATCTGGCCGTCGGCCTGCACGCGGATGCGGCCGCGCAGGCGGTTGAGCACCAGGGTCTGCTGGGTCTCGGCCAGACCGATCTCCCACGGGCTGCCCGCGTGCTTGATCGAGGACCAAGGTGAAGCGCCGGTGCCGCCGTCATGGCCGGCGATCACGACGTGGTCGCTCTTGCACTTGGCGACGCCCGCGGCAATGGTGCCGACGCCGACCTCGCTGACCAGCTTGACGCTCACGCTCGCATGCGGCGCGACGTTCTTCAGGTCGTGGATGAGCTGCGCCAGGTCTTCGATCGAATAGATGTCGTGGTGCGGCGGCGGCGAGATCAGGCCCACGCCGGGCACGGAGTAGCGCAGCTGGCCGATGTAGTTGGAGACCTTGCCACCGGGCAGCTGGCCGCCCTCGCCCGGCTTGGCGCCCTGCGCCATCTTGATCTGCAGCTGGTCGGCCGAGACCAGGTATTCGGCGGTGACGCCGAAGCGGCCGGAGGCGACCTGCTTGATCTTCGAGCGCAGCGAATCGCCGTCCGCCAGCGAGAGGTCGACCTCGACGTTGGCCTCCCCGATCACGCTCTTGAGGGTGTCGCCCTGCTTGATCGGGATGCCCTTGAGCTCGTTGCGGTAGCGCGCCGGGTCTTCGCCACCCTCGCCGGTGTTGCTCTTGCCGCCGATGCGATTCATGGCCACCGCCAGGGTCGCGTGTGCCTCGGTGCTGATCGAGCCCAGCGACATGGCGCCGGTGGCAAAGCGCTTGACGATCTCGCTCGCGGGCTCCACCTCGTCCACCGGAATGGCCTTGGCCGGGTCGATCTTGAATTCGAACAGGCCACGCAGGGTGAGGTGACGCCGGTTCTGGTCGTTGATGAGCTGCGCGTATTCCTTGTAGGTGTTGAAGTTGTTGGCGCGCGTGCTGTGCTGCAGCTTGGCGATGGCGTCCGGCGTCCACATGTGCTCTTCGCCGCGGACGCGCCATGCGTATTCGCCGCCGGCGTCCAGCATGCTGGCGAGCACAGGGTCGTCGCCGAAGGCCGCCTTGTGCATGCGGATGGCCTCCTGCGCGATCTCGAACACGCCGATGCCTTCCACCCGGCTGGCGGTGCCGGTGAAGTACTTGGCCACCGTGTCGCTGTTGAGGCCGATGGCCTCGAAGAGCTGGGCGCCGCAGTAGCTCATGTAGGTGCTGACGCCCATCTTCGACATGATCTTGGACAGGCCCTTGCCGACTGCCTTGACGTAGTTGTAGATCGCCTTCTCGGCGCTCAGGTCGCCCGACAGGTCCTCGTGCATCGCAGCGAGCGTCTCCATGGCGAGGTACGGGTGCACTGCCTCGGCGCCGTAGCCGGCCAGCACGCCGAAGTGATGGACCTCGCGCGCCGAGCCGGTCTCGACCACCAGGCCCGCCGTGGTGCGCAAGCCCTCGCGCACCAGGTACTGGTGGATGGCCGAGAGTGCCAGCGGCGCGGGAATGGCGATCTGCGTGGCACTGATCGCACGGTCGCTCACGATCAGGATGTTGTGGCCGCCCTTGATGGCGTCGACCGCTTCGGCACACAGCGATGCCAGCTTGGCCTCGACGCCCTCCTCGCCCCAGGCGAGCGGGTAGGTGATGTCGAGCGTGTAGCTCTTGAACTTGCCCTGCGTGTAGGCGCCGATGTCGCGCAGCTTCGCCATGTCGGCGAAGTCGAGGATCGGCTGGCTCACCTCGAGCCGCATCGGCGGGTTCACCTGGTTGATGTCCAGCAGGTTCGGCTTCGGGCCGATGAAGGACACCAGCGACATCACGATCGCCTCGCGGATGGGGTCGATCGGCGGATTCGTGACCTGCGCGAACAGCTGCTTGAAGTAGTTGTAGAGCGGCTTGTTCTTGTTGGACAGCACGGCCAGCGGGCTGTCGTTGCCCATCGAGCCGATGCCTTCCTCGCCGGCGGCGGCCATCGGACTCATCAGGAACTTGATGTCTTCCTGCGTGTAGCCGAAGGCCTGCTGGCGATCCAGCAGGCTGACCTGGCTCACCGGCGCCGAGACGCCGTGCGCCTCGACGCTGTCGAGCTTGATGCGCAGGTTCTCGATCCACTGCTTGTAGGGCTTGCTGTTGGCGAGGGTGGCCTTGACCTCCTCGTCGTCGATCATGCGGCCCTGCTCCAGGTCGATCAGGAACATCTTGCCGGGCTGCAGGCGCCACTTGCGCACGATCTTCTGCTCCGGCACCGGCAGCACGCCGGATTCGGAAGCCATGATCACCAGGTCGTCGTCGGTCACGCAGTAGCGCGAGGGGCGCAGGCCGTTGCGGTCGAGCGTGGCACCGATCTGGCGGCCGTCGGTGAAGACGATGGACGCCGGGCCGTCCCACGGCTCCAGCATCGCCGCGTGATATTCATAGAAGGCGCGGCGGCGCGGGTCCATGGTCGCGTGCTGCTCCCAGGGCTCCGGGATCATCATCATCACCGCCTGGCTGATCGGGTAGCCGGCCATGGTGAGGAGCTCGAGGCAGTTGTCGAAGGTGGCGGTGTCCGACTGGTCGGCGAAGCTGATCGGGTAGAGCTTCTGCAGGTCGGCGCCCAGCACGGGCGAGGACATCACGCCTTCGCGCGCCTTCATCCAGTTGTAGTTGCCCTTGACGGTGTTGATCTCGCCGTTGTGGGCGACGTACCGGTAGGGGTGGGCCAGCGGCCACTCGGGGAAGGTGTTGGTCGAGAAGCGCTGGTGCACCAGGCCGAGGGCCGAGATGCAGCGCTTGTCCTGCAGGTCGAGGTAGTAGGTGCCGACCTGGTCGGCCAGCAACAGCCCCTTGTAGACCACCGTGCGGCTCGACATGCTGGGAACGTAGTACTCCTTGCTGTGCTTGAGCTTCAGGCGCTGGATGGCGGCGCTGGCGGTCTTGCGGATCACGTAGAGCTTGCGCTCCAGGGCGTCCTGCACGATCACGTCGTTGCCGCGGCCGATGAAGACCTGGCGCAGCAGCGGCTCCTTCTTGCGCACGGCGGGCGACATGGGCATTTCGCGATTGACCGGGACATCGCGCCAGCCCAGCAGCACCTGGCCTTCCGCCTTGATGGCACGCTCCAGCTCCTGTTCGCAGGCCTCGCGCGAGGCGTGCTCCTTGGGCAGGAAGATCATGCCGACGCCGTATTCGCCGGGCGGGGGCAGCGTCACGCCCTGCTTCGCCATCTCGTCGCGGTACAGGACATCCGGCAGCTGGATCAGGATGCCGGCGCCGTCGCCCATCAGCTTGTCAGCGCCCACTGCGCCGCGATGGTCCAGATTCTCGAGAATCTTCAAGCCCTGCAGGACGATCGAGTGGCTTTTCTCGCCCTTGATGTGGGCCACGAAGCCGACGCCACAGGCGTCGTGCTCGTCAGCGGCGGAATAGAGACCGTTTTGTTGGAGATACTCGATCTCGGCAGCCGTGGTCATGGCGCACTCCTTCAGTTTTTCGCGGGGAAGGGAAGGATATTGCGTTGCACAAACAATGCCAAGCGCTTTATTAGGGGTCAGAACACGATTAAATTCCGACCCTGAAGCTCGGAATAAAAACGGGGACACATCAAAACCGAAGCGCGCGAGGCCCTCCGTTCCGGGGGAAATCAGGCCCGGGAGGCGGGCGGCCGCCCCGGCCGGGACTTCAGGACGCGCCGCGAGGTATCCCTTTGAAGCGCCTCGAGAAAGTCGCGATCCCCCGCGGCCCACCCATGGAGGGTGGCTTCGGTCAGCACGGCTTGGTCGGCCGCCGCAACGCCGCCGCGCACAAGATCGGCGTAGGCGGCCTCCCGGGCAAATGGCGTGTTGCCCAGCGACCAGTAGAGCGGATGCGGCGTCACCAGCCTGTCGTGCCGCAGCCCGGCGTAGTGCGCATGGCTGGACCACGGGTAGTCGCGGGCCTCGGCCACGAGGCCGGCGCGCACCGGGTTCAGGTCAATGTAGGCCATGCAGGTCAGCAGGTACCGTTCGGTCTGGATCAGCGTGGACTTGTAGCGCCCCTCCCACAGGGTGCCGGTGCGCCCGTGCCGGTCGTTGTAGTAGCGCACGTAGCGCCGGCCGATGGCCTGCATCCATAGCGGCAGCCCGTCGGCGCTCGCGGGCGTGGCCAGCAGGTGGTAGTGGTTGTCCATCAGCACGTAGGCGTGCAGCGCGATGCCGAAGCGCGCCGCGTTCTCGCCGAGCAGGCCCAGCAGCATTTGGCGGTCTGCGCGGTCGACGAAGATGGCCTGGCGGTTGTTGCCGCGCTGGATGACATGGTGCGGCTGCTCGGCCAGCGTAAGACGGGGAAGGCGGGCCATGGCGGAATCACCCGAGGCGGAAGCGCGTCTCCAGCAGCGACTCCAGCCCGAACTCGGCCAGCAGCTGCTCGAGCCGAGCCGCAGCGCTGGCTTTGCGCTGGCCGGTGCGCCGGGCGATGATCAGCTCGTTCTTCAGGCTGTGCTCCCAACCCACCAATTCAGTCACCGTGACCTGGTAGCCGTTGGCCTCCAGGTAGAGGCACCGCAGGACGTTGGTGAGCTGGCTGCCGATTTCGCGCGTGTGCAGGGGATGACGCCAGAGCTCGGCCAGGGGCGTGCGCGAGAGCGACAGCGCCTTGGTCTGACGCAGGCAGGCGGCGACCTCGGCTTGGCAGCAGGGCACGAGCACCATGAAGCGCGCCTGCTTGGCCAGCCCGAAGGCGATGGCGTCGTCGGTGGCGGTGTCGCAGGCATGCAGCGCGGTCACCACGTCGATCTGCGCCGGGAGCTCGGCCGCGTCGGCCGAATCGGCGGCGCTGATGTTGAGGAAGGCCATGCGCTCGAAGCCCAGCCGCTTGGCCAGGGCGCGCGACTTGTCGACCAGGTCGGCACGCGTCTCGATGCCATACACCTGCCCGCCGCCGCGCGGACCGAAGAACAGGTCGTACAGGATGAAGCCGAGATAGGACTTGCCGGCGCCATGGTCGGCCAAACTGGCGTGCGCGCCCTCCTCCGGCAGCTCGATGAGTAACTTCTCGATGAACTGGAACAGGTGGGAGACCTGCTTGAGCTTGCGGCGCGAGTCCTGGTTGAGCCGCCCCTCGCGCGTGAGGATGTGCAGCTCCTTCAGCAGTTCGACCGACTGGCCAGGGCGCAGGATCTCCTGCAGCTCGGATTGCGCCTTCGAGGCTTTGGCAATGGCCTTGCCGTTCATCGCGGGGCTCCGCCGGGGCCGACATCCAGGGCTGCCCAGCCCTGGGCGCCGAGCTGCTCCAGGATCTGCATGTTGCGCCGGAAGATGGCCTGCGCATCGGGAAAGGCCTCGACGGCACGGCTCACGCTGTCCTCGCGCAGCAGGTGCAGCGTCGGGTACGGCGCGCGATTGGTCGCGTTGGTGATGTCTTCGGGCTCCGCGCCGGCGAACTGGAAGCGGGGATGGAAGCTCGCCAGCTGGAGCTGGCCCTCGAACCCGGCGCGCGCCAGGCGACGCTCGGCGCGCGCCGTCAAATCGTTGAAGTCGAGGAAATCGGCCAAGGTGTTCGGTGCGATCAGGAGGGTGGTGTCGCGGTCGGAAGCACTGCAGGCAGCCAGCGCGCGCGCTTCGTCCAGCAGTGCGTCGACCAAGCCGCCATCGTCCTCGTGCAGGTACAGCGCATAGTGGATCTGGCCGCGCGCATGCACCGCCTTGGCGAAGGGGCAGAGGTTGAGCCCGATCACCGCGCGCTCGAGCCAGCGCTGCGTGTCCGCCTGGGCTTGCGCCGCGGTGATGATGGAATTGCCGCTCATCCTGCAGTCCCCCTGCGGGATCTCGCCGGCGCGACGCGCGCCGCCAGCGCCAGGCCGGCAAGCGAGCACGCCAGGGTCACGCCCCAGGTCCATTGCCAGCCGCCGACCCGATGGGCGATCCAGGCGACCACGGGCGGCGCGATGAACTGGCCGAGCGAAGAGGCCTGCTGCATCATCCCCACGGTCGTCGAAATCGTCGACGGGCTGGGCGCGAGCCGGGTGGAAAGCATGAAGAGGGTTGCCGGGATCATCCCGCCGGCCAGCGAGAACAGGCAGACGGCGACATAGCGCAATGCAGGTGGCAGGCTCGCAGTGCTGCCGGACAGGCCGATCTGCGCGAAGGCCGCCACGCCGCCGAGCGCCATGACGACGAAGCCCCAGCGCAGCAGGCGCCCCGGCGCGACGCCGTGCTGCAGGAAGCGGCCGCCGCTGATGTTGCCGACGATGTTCATCGCGGCGGCTAGCGCAGTCAGCGCCGCGTTCCAGGCGGCCGGCACGCCGGCGTCGGCATAGATCGCGGGAAGGAAGCCGATGACGGCCATCCATTGCGCGGAGTAAACGCCGAAGGCCAGGGCCAGCGTCCGAGGGCCGCTGGCGCGGAACGTGTCGAGGAGGGGCGCGGTCCAGCGCGACGCCGAAGAGGCCGCAGGCGCCGTGGCTGACCGCCGGTCCGCCGGCACTGCGAGCAGGACCCACAGCGCCGCGGCAGCCGAAACCGCCGAGAGCACCCACCACCAACCCGGCCAGCCGCCCCAGGCGATCAAGGCCGGGCCGAGCAGGAGCGCCAGCGCCACGCCCAGCGGCATGTAGGCGCCCCAAAAGCCAAGCGCCTTCTTCTCCGCGGTCGACGGCGAGAGGGCGCGAATCAGCCCCGGGCCGGGCATCACGGCCAGCAAGAAGCCGACGCCTTCGAGTGCGCGCAAGGCAAGCAGCCAATGGATGGCGCCGGGGCCGGGGTCGACCGTGCGGCCGACCCAGCCGCCAAGCACGCTCGCAACTGTCACCACGGCCAGGCCCGCCAGCATGCTGCGACGCAGGCCGATGGCATCTGCCACCAGTCCGAACACCATGCCGAGGCACATGCCCGCAACCTGCACCAGCGACAGCAGGAAGCCTGCTTCGACCAGATCGACGCCCAGCGTCGCCTGCAACGCCGGCACGGCTGGCGGCAGCTTGCCCAGGTGCAGGGCCGCAGCCACGCCGGCAAACACCACGGCCAGCGCCGGGCGGGAAACGGGGGCGTGCGACAACGTGCGGCTCATTGGAGCACCTTCGCCTTCGGAACGGCCGGGCGGCTCATTGGTCCCACTGCCTTCCCGTCAGGCGTTCGTACTCGCGGATCGCGAAGCGGTCGGTCATGCCGGCGATGTAGTCGGCCACTGCACGATGGCGGTCGTCGCGCTGCGTGTAGGAAGCCGGCATCTGCCGGGCATCGTCGATGTAGGCCGCGAACAGCTCGCGCACGACCTCCTTCGCCCGGCTCGTGGTCTGGACGACGCGCGGATGCCGGTAGAGGTTGCGGAAGAGGAACTGCTTGAGCTCGGTGGACTGCGTTCGCATGGCGTCGCTGAAGAGCACCAGCGGCGCGGAACGGCGCACGCCATCCGCATCGCCCGGCGCTGCCGCCTCGAGTGCACTGCGCGTCGCGTCGATCACGTCGTAGACCTGCGCGCTCAGCATCCGCCGGATGGCTTCGTAGAGCACGCGCCGGCCCTGCAGCTGCGGATGCTCCGCCAGCGTCTCGCGCAGGTAGCGGCTGAAAAGCGCGACCTCGCCCAGCCGCTCGAGGCCGATGAGCCCGGAACGCACGCCATCGTCGATGTCGTGCGCGTTGTAGGCGATCTCGTCGGCGAGGTTGCACAGCTGCGCCTCGAGGCTGGGCTGCGTGCGATCGAGGAAGCGCCGCCCCACCCCGCCGGGCTCCACGGCCTCCAGGCGCTCGGCATTGGCCCGCGAGCAATGCTTGAGGATGCCTTCCCGCGTCTCGAAGCTCAGATTGAGTCCGTCGTACTGCGGATAGCGATGCTCGAGCGCATCCACCACCCGCAGGCTCTGCAGGTTGTGCTCGAAGCCGCCGTGCGCCTCCATGCAGGCATCTAGCGCATCCTGCCCGGCATGACCGAAGGGGGTATGGCCCAGGTCGTGCGCGAGGGCGATGGCCTCGACCAGATCCTCGTTGAGCCGCAGCGAGCGCGCGATCGAGCGGCCCAGCTGCGCAACCTCGAGCGAGTGGGTGAGCCGGGTGCGGAAAAGATCGCCCTCGTGGTTGAGGAAGACCTGGGTCTTGTAGACCAGCCGCCGGAAGGCAGTGGAATGCACGATGCGGTCGCGGTCGCGCTGGAAGGCGTCGCGCGTGGGAGCCGCGGCCTCGGCATGGCGCCGGCCGCGGGACTGCGCCGGATGGCTGGCGTGGGGTGCCAGGCTCATCGTCGCCCCGATGTTCGATTCAGGCAGCACAGCACTGCGCCAGCACCTCGCGCACGAGGGCGTCGGGGGCGCTGCGCACGACGGCCGAGCCGGGCTTGTCGATCACCACGAAGCGGATCTCGCCCGCTTCAGACTTCTTGTCGATGCGCATCAGCTCGAGGTAGCGCTCGGCCCCGAGCGCGGGAGCGACCACGGGCAGCCCCGCCCGGTCGATCAGCGCCGACAGCCGCCGGACAAAGGCCGCATCGACGCCGCCGAGCCGCTGCGACAGTTCGGCGGCCAGGACCATGCCGCAGCCGACCGCTTCGCCGTGCAGCCAGCGGCCGTAGCCCAGGCCTGCCTCGATCGCATGACCGAAGGTGTGGCCGAAGTTCAGGATCGCGCGCACGCCGGTCTCGCGCTCGTCCTGCCCCACGACCGCGGCCTTGATCTCGCAGCTGCGCCGGACCGCGTGGGCGAGCGCGGCCGGCTCCCGCGCCACCAGCGCTTCGATGTTCGCTTCGATCCAGTCGAAAAAGCGCATGTCGTAGATCGGGCCGTACTTGATGATCTCGGCCAGCCCCGCGCTGAGCTCGCGCCGCGGCAGCGTGGCGAGCGTGGAGAGATCGCACAGGACGAGGCGCGGCTGGTAGAAGGCGCCGATCATGTTCTTGCCGAGCGGATGGTTGATCGCCGTCTTGCCGCCCACCGACGAGTCGACCTGTGCGAGCAAGGTGGTCGGCACCTGCACGAAGGGCACGCCTCGCATGTAGCTGGCAGCGGCGAACCCGGTCATGTCTCCCACGACCCCGCCGCCGAGCGCGAAAAGCACCGTCTTGCGATCGCAGCCATGGCGCAGCAGTGCATCGAAGATCAGGTTGAGCGTGGGCCAGTCCTTGTGCGTCTCGCCGTCGGGCAGCTCCAGCATGTGCACGGCCCGGAAGCGGCCGGCCAACGCCCTGCGCAGCGACTCGCCGTAGAGCGGTGCCACGGTGGTGTTCGTGACGATCAGCGCCGCGGCCGCTGCAGGCACGGCGTCGAAGCTCCCGGGCTCGCGGAGCAGCTCGCTGCCGATCAGGATCGGATAACTGCGCTCGCCGAGCTGGATCTCGACGCATTCGGGGGAGGCGGACACTCGCATGGCTCCGAGTTTAGGCGCATGGCGCGCTGCCCCGGCTCAGCCGGGCGGATCGCTTCCGGAGCCCGGGGATATGACGCCGGCGAGCTCCAGCTGCATCACGATGATGTTCACCAGCATCGCAACCGAGGGCCGGCCGGTCTCGACCACATCATGGGCGGCCTCGCGGTAGAGCGGGTCGCGCGCACTGTAGAGCTCGTGCAGCCGACCCAGCGGGTCCGCCACCTGCAGCAGCGGCCGCTTGACGTCGTGCCGCAGGCGCCTGAACAGGTCCTCGGGGGAGGAGCGCAGGTAGATCACATGGAAGTGCGAGCGCAGCTGGATCCGGTTGGCCTCGCGCAGCACGGAGCCGCCGCCGGTGGACACGATGCCCCGGGCCGAGGCCGCGAGCTCGGCGATCACGCTCTCTTCGAGGTCGCGAAAACTCTGCTCGCCTTCGCGTTCGAAGTAGTCCCGGATGGAACAGCCGATGCGGCGTTCGATGACCTCATCGCTGTCGATGAAGGGCAGCTGGAGGCGCTGCCCGAGACGCCGGCCTACCGCGGATTTTCCGGCGCCGGGCAAGCCGACGAGTGCGACCGCCACGCGGTGCTGCGAACGCCCACGCGCCTCAGCGCGCGGCGTTCCGGTCGGTAATCATCTTCGGGGTGATAAAGACGAGCATTTCGGTCTTGTTGGCAACGCGTTCGCGCTTGCGGAACAGCGCCCCGACATAGGGCACTTCACCGAGCACCGGCACGCGCGATTCATCGTTGGTTTCGGTGAGTTCGAAGATACCACCGATGACCACCGTGCCGCCGTTCTCGACCAGCACCTCGGTCTGCACGTGCTTGGTGTTGATCGCGAAGCCGGCGGTCGTTGCCTGGCCGACCGTGTCCTTGTTGACGTCCAGCGTCAGGATGATGTTGCCCTCGGGCGTGATCTGCGGCGTGACCTCGAGCTTGAGGTTGGCCTTGCGGAAGGCAATCGACGTGGCGCCGCTGGAGGTCGCGACCTGGTAGGGCAGTTCCGTGCCCTGCTCGATCAGGGCCTTGGTCTGGTCGGCCGTGACCACGCGGGGGCTCGACACCACCTTGCCCTTGCCGTCGGCTTCGAGGGCGGAGATTTCCAGGTTCAGCATGCGCGAGAAGCTGGAATTGAACAGCGAGATGGCGAAAGTGCCGGGCGCATTGCCGTTGCCGGCCACGCCGGTAGAGGGCAGATTGACGAAGTTGGAGTTGGTGAAGGTGGTCAACGCGCTGCCCGGCGTGGTTGCGGTAGCCGGAGTGACGACGGGGAATGCGCCGATGTTGCCGAAGACCGGACGCCCGTTGTTGGAGCCCACGGTGCCGCCCGCGAGGCCGCCACCGAGCCGCACGCCCAGCGACTTGCCGAAGGTGTCGGAGGCCTCGACGATGCGTGCCTCGATCAGCACCTGGCGCACCGGAATGTCCAGCTTCTGGATGAGCTCGGCAACCTGCTGCAGGCGCGAAGGAATGTCCGACACGAAGAGCTGGTTGGTGCGCGATTCGGCGATCACGCTGCCGCGCGGGCTCAGGATACGGGTCGTGGTTCCGGAGCCGCCGCCGCTGGAAGCGCCCGTGCCCGTCAGGCCCTGGGCGATGGCGATGGCCTTGGTGTAGTTCAGCTGGAAGGACTGGGTGCGCAGGGGCTCCAGGTTCTGGATCGCGGCCTGGGCCTCGAACTCGAGCTTTTCCTTGGCGTTGATTTCGTCCTTGGGCGCGATCCACAGCACGCTGCCGTTCTTGCGCATGCCCAGGTTCTTCGCCTGCATGATGATGTCCAGGGCTTGGTCCCAGGGCACGTCCTTCAGGCGAAGGGTCAGCGCGCCGGTCACCGAGTCCGAGGTCACGATGTTGAAGTTGGTGAAGTCGGCGATCACCTGGAGCAGCGAGCGGATCTCGATGTTCTGGAAGTTCAGCGACAGCTTCTCGCCGGTGTAGCCCACGCCCTGGGTCAGCTTGGTCGGGTCCACCTTGCGCGGCCGCACCTCGACCACGAACTGGTTCTCGCTCTGGTAGGCGCTGTGCTCCCAGTCGCCCTTGGGCTCGATGGTCATGCGCACCCGGTCGCCGGCCTGCTGGGTGGTGACGGTCTGCACCGGCGTGCCGAAGTCCGACACGTCGAGGCGGCGGCGCAGCCCCTCGGGGAGCGTCGATTTGGTGAATTCCACCACCAGGTTGCGGCCTTGCTGGCGGATGTCGACGCCCACCTGGTTGTTGGCCAGATCGACGACCACGCGGCCCGTGTTGTCCGAACCCAGGCGGAAATCGACGTCGCGCAGCGGCAGCGTGTCGCGGTTGCGGTTCTCGGCGAAAGCCTGGGGCGTCGAAGAGACGAGCGCGGCACCCGGGACGGGCTCCAGTGAAACCAGGAGCGACTTGCCCTGGATCTCGGCCTTGTACGCGGTGGCCTGCTTGAGGTTCAGCACCAGACGAGTACGCTCACCGGCCTGGACCACGTTGACGGAACGCAGATTGCCCTGATTGACGTCGATGGTCGAGCGGCCGATGGCGTTGGTCACGCCCGGGAAGTCGAGAGCGATGCGCGCCGGCGCCTGGATCGCGAAGCCCGTCGGCACGGCGGCCAGCGGTTGCGTCAGATCGACGCGGATGACTTCGGCACCCGACTGCATCGAACTGGTGACCGACTCGATGGCGTTCTGGGCATGCGCCGCCGCCGCCGCGCCGAGCGTGAGCAGGCTGACGCCGACCACGCGCAGCCACTGCGCGAACTTTGATTTCTTGGGTTTCATTTCGACCTCTCTTGCAACTGCAGCGTCGCCACGCGTTCGATCCATTCACCGGCGGCGTCCTGCACGATTTCACGCAAGGCGAGTTCGGTTTCGCTGATACGGGTGATGCGCCCGTAGTTGAGTCCCAGATAGTTTCCGACCCGAACCTGGTAGAGCAGCTTGTCGACGGTGACCAGGGCCACCGGCTGACCATTGCGGTTCATGCTGCCTACCATTGCCATCGAGTCGAGCGGGAAAGCCTCGAGCGCTTCCTTGCGACGCGCCAGCTCCGGCGCGATAAGACCCGAGGTGCTCGGCTGGGCCGAATCGCGGCGCAAGGCCTGCGTGAGCTTCTGCATGTTGAAGGGCTCGAACGCAGTGCCCTCGGTATAGGCCTGGGGCGTGAATTTCTTGGGCTCCGTGATGGGCGGCACCGTGGGGCGCACATTCGCCCGTTGTTCGGCCATCCATTGCTGGAGCTCTTCCTGGTCCGAGCCCATGCAGCCGCTCAGGCCGACGGCCGCAACGCCGAGGCACACCGCAATAGCAAGCCTGCTCATTTCTTCTTCGCTCCCGCCGCGGCGCGCTTCTGCGCGGCCTGCTCTTCATCGTCCAGGTAACGGAAGGTCCTCGCCGTGGCGTCCATCGTCAACATCCCGTCTTTCGCGGGAACGACGGCCAAGTTGTTCAAGGTCACAATGCGCGAGAGATTGGCAATGTCGGCCGCAAAGGCACCCATATCGTGATAGCGGCCCGTCACGCGCACGGCGATCGGCAGCTCGGCGTAGTAGTCCTTCACAACCACCTGGCCCGGGCGGAACAGCTCGAATTGCAGGCTGCGGCCGAGACCGGCCTGGTTGATGTCGGAGAGCAAGGCATCCATCTCGGCCTTGCTCGGGAGCTGCTTCTCGAGCAGCGTCACGTACTGCTGTACCTGCTCGCGCTGCTTTTTCAGCAATTCGAGATTGGCAGCCTGACCCACCTTCTTCTGGTAGTCGGCCCTGAGCGCGACTTCCTTGGCTCGCTCGGCCTCGAGCTCGTCGTTCGAATTGGTGAGCCAGACGAACCATAGGGCCACCAGGACCAGGACAGTGACCAGCACGCACAGCGCGTAGCGCGGCACCGGAGGCCAGACGGAGGGGTCGTTCGGATTCAGCCCGCGGAACTGGTCGCCGAAGCGCTGCAGACTGCCGGCAAAGTCGATGTTGGAGGATGCGCGTTGGGTTGCCATGATGCCCCTCAGCCCTTTCCTGCGGCCGACGCTGCGGCACCGCCGGCCCCGGGGGCGGCCTTCTGCGCATCCGTGGGCCGCTTGAGCCCGATGCGCATCGTGAAGTTCGCCACGCGCCGCTGGTCGCGGGGGCTCAGATTGACATTGCCGGACGTGATTTCCACCAACTCCGGCTTGACCAGCCACGGGCTGTTGTTGCCGAGGTTGCGCAACAGTTCCGAAACCCGCTCGTTGGACTGCGCCTGACCCAGGAGGGTGACGGTCTGGTTGTCCTGTTTCATGCTCGTCAGGTAGACGCCGTCGGGCAGCTGCCGCACGAGCTCGTTGAGCAGGTGCACCGGCATGTTGCGGTCGCCCTGAAGATCCTCGACGGCCTGCTGGCGAGCGCGCAAGGCGGCAATTTCAGCCTGGAGGGTGGAGATTTCCTTGATCTCGGCTTCGAGCTTCTTGATCTCGGCCTGGAGGAAGCTGTTCTTGCCCTGCTGGCTGGAGATCTGGGCCTGGTACCAGAGATAGGCGCCACCCGCGATCAGGAAGCCTGCCACTGCCGAGGTACCCAGAGTGGCATAGAAGGTTTCCCGCCGGCGCTTGCGCGCAGCCTCCCGGTGCGGGAGCAGGTTGATCAGGATCACTGCAGGAACCTCCGCATGGCAAGCCCGCATGAGGTCAGGTACGAAGGCGCTTCGCGCCGCACCTTCTTCTCGCGGATGCCGCTTCCGATCTCCATGCCGTCGAAGGGATTGACCAGCGAGCAGGCAAAGGAGGTCTGCCGCGTCACGGCACTGGTGAGGCCCGGCAACGCCGCCGACCCGCCCGCCAGCAGCACATAGTCGACGCGGTTGTGCGGCGTGCTGGTAAAGAAGAACTGCAGCGCGCGCGCGATCTCCTGGGCAATGCTCGCCACGAAGGGCTTGAGCACGCCCGAGCCGTAGTCGTCGGGCAGGTCGCCGCTTCGTTTCTTGGTCTCCGCCTCTTCCGCGGAAAAGCCGTACTGCCGCACGATCAGCTGCGTCAGCTGGGCGCCGCCGAAGGCCTGGTCGCGGTCGTAGAGCACTTCCTGGTTGCGAAGCACTTGCATGCTGGTCGTGAACGCGCCCACCTCGAACAGGGCCACCACGGCGTCGCGGCCCTGGCCGGGCAATTGCTCGATCAACCGCGCGGTCGCCAGTCGCGACGCATAGGATTCGACATCGAGAATCACCGCCTTGAGACCTGCCGCTTCGGCCAGCCCCTGTCGGTCCTGGACCTTCTCCTTGCGCGAAGCCGCAATCAGGACTTCGACATCCCCGGTCGAATTGGCACTCTGCCCGATGACGCAGAAGTCCAGGCTCACCTCGTCCAGGGAGAAGGGGATGTACTGGTTGGCCTCGGATTCGACCTGGATCTCGAGCTCCTGCTCGCTCATGCCGCCGGGCAGGACGATCTTCTTCGTGATGACGGCCGACGGCGGCAGGGCGAGGGCGGCATTCTTGGTACGGCTGCCGCTCTTGCGGACGGCGCGCCGGACCGCCTCGGCCACTTCGTCGAACTTCTCGACGTTGCCATCGGTGATCCAGCCTCGCTCCAGCGGTTCTATCGCGCAACGTTCCAGAATCAACTTGCCGCTGGCGTCGCGGCCGAGCTCAACCAGCTTGACACTGGATGAGCTGACGTCCAACCCGAGCAAGGGCGCGGGTTGACGGCTGAACAGCGATCCCAAGGCAGCCAAGTTATATCCCGTTGTGTTTGTAACGATTGGAAATATTTGCGTGTGGGTGCATGCTAGCAGGAGGTGTACAGCCATCCAAGCGCCTTCGCCTCAACTGTCGCATCAAGCGTTGTCAAAAGGGAACGTAACAGTCTCGATTCACAACTTACGTCACAAATGCGAGTACTTGGGTTTTATGTGCCTCCAAGGGGCCGTTCGAGGGCCTCGCTTTTATAATTGGCGCTGACTTCAACCTCGCTTCATGCCCGAAAAAATACGCCCCAACGGGCCTGCCAAGACGCCCACTCCTGCTCCGCGGCCTGTCTGGCTCACCTGGTTTCTGCGCTTCGTGGTGTGGGGACTGGGCATCGCAGCGGCTGGCGTGGTGTCCTTGGTCTGCGTGGTCGCCGTGGCCCTGGCCGTGGCCTACCCGAACCTGCCGGACATTTCCGATCTGGCGGATTACCGGCCCAAGCTGCCGCTGCGGGTGTTTTCCTCCGAAGGCATCCTCATCGGCGAGTTCGGCGAGGAACGTCGTAATCTGACGCCCATCGCAACAATCCCCAAGGTGATGAAGGACGCGGTGCTGGCCGCCGAGGACGCCCGCTTCTACGACCACGGCGGGGTCGACTACAAGGGCCTCGTGCGCGCAGGAATCGCCAACATGAATCGGGTGAAGAGCCAGGGCGCCTCCACCATCACCATGCAGGTCGCGCGCAACGTCTACCTGAGCTCCGAGAAGACGCTGACCCGCAAGATCTACGAAGTGCTGCTGACCTTCAAGCTCGAGCACCTGCTCAGCAAGGACCAGATCTTCGAGATCTACCTGAACCAGATCTACCTGGGCAACCGCGCCTACGGCTTCGCGGCCGCCTCGGAAGCCTACTTCGGCAAGCCGCTCAGGGACATCACCATTGCCCAGGCCGCCATGCTCGCCGGCCTGCCGAAGGCGCCGGGCGCGAACAACCCGGTGAACAACCCCACGCGCGCGCGCGGGCGCCAGCTCTACGTGATCGACCGGATGCAGGAAGCCGGCTTCATCACCGCCGAACAAGCGGCCGAGGCCAAAAAGGAAGAGCTGCACCTGCGCGACGGGGCCGACCCCACCCGCCTGCATGCCGAATACGTGGCCGAGACCGTGCGGCAATTGATGTACGCGCAATACGGCGACAGCACCTACACGCGCGGCCTCAAGGTCTACACCACGTTGGTGGCTGCCGACCAGGCCGCAGCCTACAAGGCGCTGCGCAAGGGCATCATGGACTACGAGCGCCGGCAGATCTACCGCGGCCCCGAGAAGTTCGTCGATCTGCCCAACGATCCCAAGGAACTGGACGAAGCCGTGGACGATGCGCTGGCCGAGCATCCCGACAACGGCGACGTCATGTCGGCTGTCGTGCTCAAGGCCAATGCCAAGGAAATCAATGCCGTGCGTGCCAACGGCGATGCGGTGCAGATCACCGGCGAAGGGTTGCGGCCGGCGCAGTCAGGACTGTCGGACAAGGCACCGCCCAACATCAAGATTCGCCGGGGCGCCGTGATCCGCGTCGTCAAGACGCCGAAGAACACCTGGGAGATCACCCAGTTGCCCGAGGTCGAGGGCGCCTTCATTGCGCTCGACCCGCGCGACGGCGCCGTCAAGGCCATGATCGGCGGCTTCGATTTCGACAAGAACAAGTTCAACCACGTGACGCAGGCCTGGCGTCAGCCGGGCTCCAGCTTCAAGCCCTTCATCTACTCGGCGGCTCTGGAGAAAGGGTTCACGCCCGGAACCGTCGTCAACGACGCGCCGCTCTTCTTCGACGCCGGTACCACCGGCGGCCAGCCTTGGGAACCCAAGAACTACGACGGCAATTTCGAGGGCCCGATGTCCCTGCGCCGCGCGCTGGCCAAGTCGAAGAACATGGTTTCGATCCGCGTGCTGCAGTCGATCGGCACGCGCTACGCACAGGATTGGATCGGCAACTTCGGCTTCGAGCGCGAGAAGCACCCGGCCTACCTGCCGATGGCCCTCGGTGCCGGCGTGGTCACGCCGATGCAGATGGCAACGGCGTATGCGGTATTTGCCAACGGCGGCTATCGCGTGAATCCCTATCTCGTGACGCGCATCACCGATCACAAGGACAAGGTGCTGGTGGAAACCCAGCCGCCGCTGCTCAACGAGACCATGCGCGCCATCCCGCAGCGCAACGCCTTCATCATGGACAGCCTGCTGCAGGAAGTCGCACGCACCGGCACGGCCGCCAAGGCACAGGCCATGCTGAAGCGGCCCGACATCTACGGCAAGACCGGCACCACCAACGACTCGCTGGATGCCTGGTTCGCCGGCTTCCAGCCGACGATGGCAGCGGTGGCCTGGATGGGCTACGACACGCCGCGCAAGCTGGGCGACCGCGAGACCGGCGGCGGGCTGAGCCTGCCGATCTGGATCAGCTTCATGGAGACCGCCATCAAGGGCGTGCCGGTGACCGAGCTGACCGCCAAGCCTCCGCCCGGCGTGGTCAACGTGGGCGGCGAGTGGTACTACGACGACTATGCACCGGGTCGCGGCGTCGCGACCCTGGGCGTCGACACGGGCCCGACGCCGCCAGCCGAGGCGATCTCGGGCGCGCCCATCGGTCCGGCGCCGCAGCCGGAAGAGCGCAGCCGAATCCTCGATCTCTTCCGCAACTGATCACCTCAGTCGATCGCCTCAGCCGGCGCTGAACTGCAGCGGCACGCCGGCCTGCGCGCTCGCCTCGCGCGACAGTTGGGCGAAGAACTCCTCGCTCGTCTTCGTGTCGATCCATGCACGGCCGTCGTGCCGATAGTGGTAGCCGCCCGAGCGCGCCGCAAGCCAGATCTCCTGCAAGGGTTTCTGCAGGTTGATGATCAGCTGACTGCCGTTGCGGAAGGTAATGGTGATCATGCCCCCCACGCGCTGGTTGTCGATATCGGCATCGGTCGTGTCGTTGATGCGGTCGCAGCCGCGTTCGACGGCGGCCAGCACGGCCTCGGCGCGGTCCATGTACTCGGGGTCGGTCATTACAATTTCGTCATGCTGAATGTTCGTCAAATTCTAGTGAGCGCGATTGGCCTCGCGATTGTCGGGGTCGCGCTCGCCGGCTGCGGCCAGAAAGGTGCGCTCTACCTGCCCACCGAGCCCGCTGCGGCGAATCGCGCCACCCTGCCAGGGCTGCTCCTACCGGGTTCGGGCAGCGCGGATCGTGCAGCGAGCCCCGGAACGGGTGCTGCGCCCGCTCCCGCAGCTGCCAGCAGCGCACCCGCGCCCCGCGAAGGAACGAAGTGACGAGCGCCGAACGCCTCCCTGGCCATCCCTACATCGCGTACAAGAACGGCACGCTGCACGTCGAGGCAGCGGCGCTGCCCGAACTGGCACGCGAGCACGGCACGCCGCTTTTCATCTACTCGAAGCAATGGATGCTCGACGCACTGGCCGCGTACCAGCGCGGCTTCGAAGGACGGGACGCGCTGGTCTGCTACGCCATCAAGGCCAACTCCGCGCTGGGCGTGCTGCGCATCTTTGCCGAGGCGGGCTGCGGCTTCGACATCGTGTCCGGCGGCGAGCTCGCGCGGGTGCTGGCGGCGGGCGCAGATCCGGCCAAGGTGATCTTCTCGGGCGTCGGCAAGACGAAGCAGGAGATGCGGCAAGCGCTGGCTGCGGGCATCGCCTGCTTCAACGTGGAGAGCGAAGCCGAGATCGACGTGCTCAACGCGGTCGCGCTCGAGGAAGGAAGGCGCGCCGCGATCAGCGTGCGCATCAATCCCAACGTCGATCCGAAGACGCATCCCTACATCTCGACCGGTCTCAAGGGCAACAAGTTCGGCATCGCGCACGATCGCGCGCTCGCCATCTACCGGCACGCCGCCTCGCTGAAGGGCCTGCGGGTGGTCGGCATCGATTGCCATATCGGCTCCCAGATCACCGAGGCCGCGCCCTACCTCGAGGCGCTGGAGCGGGTGCTCGACCTGGTCGAGGCCATCGAGAAGGCCGGCATCGCACTGCACCACCTCGACTTCGGCGGCGGGCTGGGCATCGACTACAACGGCGACACGCCGCCCGCAGCCGATGCGCTGTGGCGTCAGCTGCTCGGGCGCCTCGATGCGCGCGGCTTCGGAAAGCGCAGGCTGATCGTCGAGCCGGGGCGCTCGCTGGTCGGCAATGCCGGCGTCTGCGTGACGGAAGTGCTCTATACCAAGCCCGGCGAGGCCAAGAATTTCTGCATCGTCGATGCGGCGATGAACGATCTGCCGCGGCCTGCGATGTACCAGGCCTACCACCGGATCGTCCCGCTGACGCCACGCCAGGGTGAGACCGTCAGCTACGACGTTGTCGGCCCGGTCTGCGAGAGCGGCGACTGGCTCGGCCGCGACCGCGCGCTCGATGTGCAGGCGGGCGACCTGCTGGCGGTGCTGTCTGCTGGCGCCTATTCGATGGCGATGGCGAGCAACTACAACACCCGCGGCCGCGCGGCCGAGCTGCTGGTCAGCGGCGATCGCGCCACGCTGATCCGCCGCCGTGAAAGCATCGAGGACCAGTTGCGCAGCGAGCAGTTCGAGGGCTGAGCGCCCTCGCCTTCATTTGCTCAACTGCACGCGCCCGGCGGGTGCAGGCTGCGGCACCTTCCTGCTCTTGGCAAAGTTCCAGACGCGCCATCCGAGCAGCACCGCGACGATGGCGGCATAGACGAAGACTTCGGCGAAGTCGTTCTTCCCGGCCCGCATCCAGAAGAAGTGCAGCAGGCCGAGGCCAGCGATCACATAGACCAGCCTGTGCAGCGTCTGCCAGCGCTTCGCGCCCATCGCCTTGATCGCGCGGTTGAAGGAGGTGGCTGCGAGCGGCGTGAGCAGCACGAAGGCGCTGAAGCCCACCAGGATGAAGGGCCGCTTGGCGATGTCCTTGGCGATCTCCGGGATGTCGAAGCCCATGTCGAACAGGCTGTAGCTCAGCAGGTGGACCACCACGTAGAAGTACGCGAACAATCCCAGCATGCGGCGAAAGCGGGCCAGTGCATTGGTCCTGGTCATCACGCGCAGCGGGGTCACAGCCAGGACGATGCAGATGAAGCGCAGCGTCCAGTCGCCGGTCGAGCGGATCAGGTACTCAGCCGGATTGGCGCCCAGCCCATCGGTGAACGCACCGTAGGCCAGCCAGGCGAAAGGCAGCAAGCACAGCACGAACACCAGGGGCTTGGCCGCCGGATGCAGGAGCAGCTTGTTCATGGCCGGCCAGGTCAATAGAACTTCTTGAGGTCCATGCCGGCGTAGAGCTGGCCCACCTGCGCCTCGTACCCATTGAAGATCAGCGTCTTGTGGCGCTTGGCGAAGAGACCGCTGCCGTCGCCGATGCGGCGCTCGGTCGCCTGGCTCCAGCGCGGGTGGTCGACGTTGGGATTGACGTTCGAATAGAAGCCGTACTCCTGCGCCGCCGCCTTGTTCCAGGCCGTGCCCGGCTCCTTCTCGACGAAGCGGATCTTGACGATCGACTTGGCGCTCTTGAAGCCATACTTCCACGGCACCACGATGCGCACGGGCGCGCCGTTCTGGTTGGGCAGCACTTCGCCGTACATGCCGAAGGTGAGGAGCGTCAGCGGATGCATCGCCTCGTCCATGCGCAGGCCTTCGGTGTAGGGCCAATCAAGGACGCGCGAGCCGACGAAGGGCATGGTCTTGGGATCGGCCAGCGTAATGAACTCGACGTACTTGGCATTGCCCTGCGGCTCGACCCGCTTGATGAGCTCGGCCAGCGAGTAGCCGACCCACGGGATCACCATCGACCAGCCTTCGACGCAGCGCAGCCGGTAGATGCGCTCTTCCTGCGCACTGAGCTTCAGCAAGTCCTCGATGGCGTACTTGCCCGGCTTCTTGACCAAGCCTTCGACCTCGACGGTCCAGGGCCGCGTCTTCAGCGTGCCGGCGTTCTTCACCGGATCGCCCTTGTCGGTGCCGAACTCGTAGTAGTTGTTGTAGCTGGTGGCGTCCTTGTAGTCGGTGAGCTTTTCCATGGTCTGGGCACCAGGGACTGCCGACTTCTCACCCTTCAGCGGGGGCAGCTTGCCTGGGGCGCTGGCCTGGGCCAGTGCTTCACGGCCGGCCCAGGAGGCCATGGCCGCGCCGGTGGCCAGCAACTTCAGCAGATCGCGGCGCCCCTCATAGATCGCGCGCGGCGTGATTTCGCTCGGATGCGGATGGATGAAGCCCTGGTCCTTGGATCGAATCAACATGGGTCGCCTTTCGCCTGTTTTGCTGTACTGGGATCTATTCGTTCCCAATGCTGATTCGGTTACGCGCCGGACGTTCCGCGGGTTTCAACGTGCCCGCTGCCCTGCGGGCAGCGCCTGCTACAAGGTCCCGTAGCTGTGCAGGCCGCTCAGGAACATGTTGACACCCAGGAAAGCGAAGGTGGTCACGGCCAGTCCGCCCAGCGCCCACCAGGCCGCCACGGTGCCCCGCAATCCCTTGACGAGCCGCATGTGCAGCCACGCCGCATAGTTGAGCCAGACGATCAGCGCCCAGGTTTCCTTCGGGTCCCAACTCCAATAGCCGCCCCAGGCGTCGGCGGCCCAGAGCGCGCCGAGCACGGTGGCGATGGTGAAGAAGGCGAAGCCGACGGTGATCGACTTGTACATCACGTCGTCCAGCACCTCGTTGGCCGGCAGCCGTGCCGCGATGCGCTTGCGGCCCAGCAGGATGCCCGCTGCGATCAGCGCCGAAATCGCCGCGTAGACGAACCAGTAGCTGCCCCCCGCCTCCTGCGCACGCTGGCGGAATGCCACCGGGACGAAGCACAGCGCCACACCCAGGAGCCACATCGGCGTGAGCTTGTACCAGCGCGTCTCCTGCGCCTGCTCCTTGATGAGGTAGGCGAAGGCCACCATCGCCGCCAGCGCGAAGGTCCCGTAGCCGATGAAGTTGGCCGGCACGTGCAGCTTCATCCACCAGCTTTGAAGGGCAGGCACCAGGGGTTGGATCTCGTGGGCCTCGCGCACCAGCGTGTACCAGAGCAGGAAACCGACCGCCGCACTCACCACCAGCATCACGAAGGCGCCCAGCGCCCGGGTCCCGTAGCGCGACTCGAAGTACAGGTAGAACGCTGCCGTCAGCCAGCAGAACAGCACGAAGACTTCGTAGAGATTGCTGACCGGGATATGGCCGATGTCCGGGCCCAGCTGATGGCTTTCGTACCAGCGCACCATCGTGCCGATCAACGCCATCGTGACCGCTGCCCAGGCCAGGCGTGAGGCGATCAGGTCCATGGTGTCGGCCTGCCGGCCGCCGAAGAAGCCGATCCAGTAGAACAGCGTACTCATGAAGAAGAGGACGCTCATCCACAGGATGGCCGATTGGCTGGACAGGAAGTACTTGAGCCAGAACACGGTGTCGGCGCGCCCCAGGTCGCCCTGGTAGGAAACGATGCCCAGCAGCGCCGCCGCGGCCACCACGATGGCCAGGACCTGCAACGGCCGCCAGAACCAGCCAAGCCAGACGGCGAAGGGCATGGCGGCCAGCAGGATCACCTTTTCGTAGATGTCCATCGCGCTCGCGTACTGCGCAAAGGCGAAGAGTCCGCCGGCCAGGACCAGGGCGGCGAACACCCAGTCGAAAGCGTTGCGGCGCGACAGGAAGCCGTCGTTCAGTGTGAGAGTGGTGGTGGTCATTGCTTAAGCCTCCGCGCTGTGCGCTACGGTATTCGCCCTGGGAGCAGCCCGGCTCATGGAGCGCCGTCCTTCCCGATGGCGAGCAGCCTGTTCTTCAGGCGCTCGAACTCGCGGTCGCTGTCGATGGTCTTGCGATTCACGGAATAGGCCATCGTGGCCGCCGTGCCGCCGGCACCCGCGTCTTTCGCGAGCCACACCCAGAGCCTGCGCTCGCGAACGTACAGCATGGCAAAAATGCCCACGATCAGCAACAGGCAGCCCAGGTAGACGACGTTCTTGCCAGGGGCGCGGGCGACCTGGAACACGCTCGCCTGCACCTGCTTGAAGTCGGTCATCATCATCGCCACGGGCGCGGGATAGAAGTAGGCGTCGCTGATGGCCAGCACCGCCTGCGTCAGGAAGGCCTGGGATTTCTCGTCGGCGGGCAGCGGCGCCAGGCCCGCCTTCTCGCGGCTCAGGTTCAGCACCTCGAAGAGCGCGTCGTTGAGGATGCGCACCAGCACGGCGCCGGCGCGCTCGCGCTCGGCCTCGGGCACGTTCGCCTCCATGAATTCGGCGATTGCCTGCCACCCGCCGCCGCTCACCGCGTCGGCCTTCGCGCGTTCGGCGCCGGCGAACAGCGCGAGCGCGCGGCCGGCCGAGATGCGCAGTTGCGCGGCCAGCTCGGGTCGCTTCGGGTCGGCGGCGCGCGCGATGTAGCGCTCGATCGCGCGCGTGCGGGTGTCCGCGTCGGCCAGGGCTGCGCGCATGCGCACGAAGCTGTCGATCGAGCCCTGCTCGTCGGCCGGCACCCGCAGGTAGCGGAAAGGCTCCTCCGGCCGCTCGCGCATGCCGAGCAGGAACACCGGTTGGCCGTCGCCGGTGTCGACCGGCACCATGTAGTTCTGGTACTCGCGCGCCTGGCCGGCGGCATCACGCAGCTTGTAACCGATGCTGGGGCCGATGTTGCGCAGCACCTTGGGCTTGTTGGTCTTGTTGGCCGCGCCCAGGCGCGACTCGATGTCGTTGCGCAGGTCGACCTTGCGCACGTCGGCACCGCTCTGCATGGCGCCGGCGTCGCCGAAGTTCTCGACATTGATCACGCGCAACGCCGTGTACTCCAGCGTCAGCCGCTCGCTGCCGTTGGTGATCTCCGAGCTGTTGCCGATGATGCCCTCGACCTCGAAGGGCTTGGCCGCAGCCGCCATCGGCACCGCCTTGAGCTTCACGGTGGAACCGCCGTCGTCGAAGCTCGACTGGTAGATCTCGATGCCCTTGTAGCTGGCGGGATGGTTCACCTCGATCCGCGCGGGCACCTGCTCGCCGGTCGCGCGATCGTGCAGCACCACCTCGCTCGCGAACAGCTTGGGCATGCCGGTCGAGTAGTAGTCGACGATGAATTTCTTGAGCTCGATGGAGAAGGGCAGGTCCTGCAGCAGCACGCCATCGGCCTGGTTCAGGATGGCAACGCTGGCCTGACCCCCTTCGGGCACGAGGATGTTGCCGCGGAAGGTGGGGTTGTTCGGCGACAGCCGATGCTGCGGCGCCACATCGGCGATCAGCCCGCCGCCGGTGTAGACGCTCTTGCCGTTGAACCAGGTCTGGGCGCGCACCACCAGGTTGCCGTCGAGCAGCCCGCCCAGGCACACCAGCACGATGGCGCTGTGCGCCGCGATGTAGCCGAGCTTGTGGGCGCCGCCCGCCCGCGCCGCCACCATCCAGCCGTCGCCGTCGCGGTGCTGCAGCTTGACTTTCCAGCCGCCGCCCGCGAGCAGCTGGCCGATGCGGTTGGCCGCGACGTCCGGCGTTTCGTCGAGCGCGGTCTCGGCACGCTGGCCGAAGGCACGCAGGCTCTGGACGCGGATGCTCTCCTTGAAGTTCTTCAGGTCGGTGAAGATGCGCGGCGTGTTGCGGGCGATGCACAGCGAGGTGCTGACCACCAGGAAAGCCAGGATCAGCAGGAACCACCAGGCGCTGTAGATCGAATCGAGCCGCGCCGCACGGAACACCTCGGCCCAGAAGGGCCCGAACTGGTTGACGTAGTTGTTGATCGGCTCGTGCTGCTTGAGCACCGTGCCGATGATGGATGCGATGCAGATGACCGTCAGCAGCGCGATCGCGAAGCGCATCGACGACAGCAGTTCCACCGCCGCACGGACCGCGTGGGGACCGCGGCGGACGCGAAGGCCATGGGTGGAGACTGTTGACATGGACGCGGGGGTGGAAAGCAAAAAGGCGGGCCATCCTCGCTGGATCGGCCCGCCCTGTTGGGGTTTGTTATCGGCGGTTAGTTCACGCTGGTGCCGGGGCCGTCAACGCAGGCCGGCAATGTAGTCGGCCACGGCCTTGATTTCGCGGTCGTTGAGCTTGGCGGCCACGCCGATCATCTGGGGGCTGTTCTGGCGGGTGCCGTCGCGGAACTGATCGAGTTGGGCAATGGTGTAGTCGGCATGCTGGCCGCCCAGGCGCGGGTACTGGGCCGGGACGCCGGCGCCGTTCGGGCTGTGGCAGCCGGCGCAGGCCGGGATCTGACGATCGGCGATACCGCCGCGATAGATCTTCTCGCCCAGGGCGACCAGGTCCTTCTCTTTCGCGAAGCCGGGCTTGACCTTCTTGGAGCCGACGAACCAGGCGACGTTGCGCATGTCCTCCTCGGACAGCGCCGAGGCCAGCGGCTTCATGATCGGGCTCTTGCGCTTGCCGGACTTGAAGTCCTGCAGCTGCTTGAGGATGTATTCGGGGTGCTGTTGCGCCAGCTTGGGGTTGGCCGCGATTGCCGAGTTGCCGTCGGCGTTGTGGCAGGAGGCGCAGCTCTGGCTGTTGGGCGGGGTGTTGTTGAAGATGGTGTCGCCCTTGGCTGGATCGGGCTTGGCCACCTTGGCGGGCGCCGCGGCGGGAGCAGGCTTGGCGCCCGGATCGTCGGCCGCGAAGCCGATGCTGGCGGCGGCGCCCATGAGGGCTGCAAGCAGGAAACGGGCAAACAACTTCATATCGGGGGCTCTGGATTTATGGCGCAAAACCGCGCGATTCTACAATGGCGCCCCGTTACCGAGGCTCCACCCATGACCACCCCGAGCCGCAAGCCGGCCGCCCCCTTCTCCCGCACGGCCGCAGTCGTGGATGCCGCAGCGGCCGAACGCGCCCGCATCGCGCGCGGCTGGCTGCATACCGCCCACTTCCTCACCAGCGCCCCGCAGCTGGAGCACCTGCCCACCCTCGAGTTGCCGGAAATCGCCTTCGTGGGGCGGTCGAACGCCGGCAAGTCGACGGCCATCAACACCCTTACGCAGCAGACCCGCCTGGCCTTCGCCTCCAAGACGCCCGGCCGCACCCAGCACATCAACCTGTTCGGCGTCGGCAAGCAGAAGGTGGACGACGCCGTGCTGGCCGATCTGCCGGGCTACGGCTACGCGGCCGTGCCGCGCGAGGCGAAGCTGCGCTGGCAGCGGGTGATGGGCAACTACCTGATGACGCGCGAGAGCCTGCGCGGCGTGGTGCTGATGTGCGACCCGCGCCACGGCCTTACCGAACTCGACGAGATCCTTCTGGAGGTGATCCGCCCGCGGGTCGAGCAAGGCCTGAAGTTCCTGGTACTGCTGACCAAGGCCGACAAGCTGACACGCTCGGACGGCGCCAAGGCGCTGTCGATTGTGCGACTGCAGGCTGGCGGCGGTGAGGTCAAACTGTTCTCGGCCTTGAAGCAACAGGGAGTGGACGAGGCGGCTGAACTGCTGTGGCGCTGGGCCCATCCGCAGGACGAGCTGCCCGCAGAACCGACCGAAGGAGACAGCCCGCCATGATCCAGACCTTTGCCCGAGCGCTGCCGAACGGCACCACGCTGAGCTGCCGCGCCGCCGGCGAACCCGGCCGTCCCTTGATGGTTTTCCTGCACGGCTTTCCTGAAGCCGCCTTCATCTGGGACCTGTTGCTCGAGCATTTCAGCCAGCCTGAGCACGGCGGCTGGCGCTGCGTGGCCCCGAACCTGCGCGGCTTCGAGAAGTCGAGCTCCCCGACCGAGGTGTCGGCGTACCGTGCGCACCTGCTGATCCAGGACATCGAGCAGCTCGCGCAGAGCGAGCGCGAGGACGGCCGCATCGAAGCGCTGGTCGCGCACGACTGGGGCGGGGCCTTCGGCTGGGGCTATGGCAACCAGCATGCGGACAAGCTGGGCCGGCTCGTCATCATCAATTCGCCGCATCCGGGCACCTTTGTGCGCGAGCTGCGCGACAACCCCGCCCAGCAGGCCGCCAGCGCCTACATGAACTTCCTGGCGCGACCGGACGCCGAAGCGCTGCTCGCGGCCGACGACTACAAGCGGATGTGGCTCTCGTTCACCCAGATGAAGGCCGGGCCGGAGGGCTACGGCTGGCTGACCGAGGAGGTCAAGGCCAAGTACCGCGAGGTGTGGGACCACGGCCTCACGGGCGCCTGCAACCTCTACCGGGTAACGCCGATGAAACCGGCCGTGCCGGGCCAGCCTGCCGCCGGACTACCCGAGCTGCCGCGCGAACGGCTGGTGGTGGAGGTGCCCACCTTCGTCTTCTGGGCGCTGGATGACAAGGCCCTGCTGCCGGGGCTGCTCGACGGCCTGGAGGACTACGTGCCGAAGCTCGACCTCAAGAAAGTGCCCGATGCCACGCACTGGATCGTGCACGAGCAGCCCGAATTCGTGGCCAGCGAGATCGAGGCCTTCCTGCAGCGGACTCAGTAGACCGGCGCCGCGCCCTCGGGGCGCGTCTTGAAGCGCCGGTGCACCCAGTAATACTGCGATGGCATGGTGTCGATGTAGCCCTGCAAACGCTGGTTCATCAGCGCGGTGTCGGCCACCACGTCGTCGGTCGGGAAGTCCCGCCAAGCCGGCAGCACCTCGATCTCGTAGCCGGTGGGCGTGAGCTTCGAGACGACCGGCACCACCTTGGCCCGCCCCAGGCGGGCGAAGCGCGACAGCGAGGGCACGGTGGCCGCAGGCACGCCGTAGAAGGGCACGAAGACGGTCTGGTCGCGGCCGAAGTCCATGTCGGGCAACAGGTACAGCAGCCCGCCCTTGCGCAGCCCCGCGATGATCGGCTTGATGCCGTCGACCCGGTTGAGCGTGATCACGTTGCCGAAGCGCTTGCGGCCCTCGCGGATCCACTCGTCCACCATCGGATCGCGCTGCGTGGTGTAGATGGTGGTGGAGGGCCGCGCCGTGTGCATGGTGAGCGCGGTGGCCGCCGCATCGAGGCCATAGAAATGTGGCGCGAAGAGGATCATCGGCTCCTTGCCGTTGGCGATCTCGTCGATTTCCTGCGGCGAGCCCTTCACCTGCAGCCGCGCGGCCACGATCTTTTCGGGCGCATGCCAGAGCCAGCTGCGGTCCAGCCAGGACTGCGCCACGTAGACGAAGGTCTCCCGCGCAATGCGCCGCCGCTCGGCAGGCGATTTGTCGGGGAAGCACAGCGTCAGATTGGCGTCGACCACGCGCCGGCGCGGCGCTGCGACGGCATGCAGCACGTGGCCCAGCACGGTGCCGAAACCGCGGACCAGCGGCAGCGGGACATGGGCCAGGGTGCGCATGAAGACGATGCCGAGCCGCGAAAGCACGCTCATCGCGCGGCCTCCGCTTCGGTCAGCGCGGCTGCTTCGCCGCGCGGCTGCTTGTAGCGCGCGTAGTCCCAGACGTATTGGCCCGGCAGTGCACGGATCAGTGCTGCGATGCCTTCGTTCATCGCGGCGGCGGCGGCCTCCGGCGTGGCCTTCGGGTCGCCCAGGGCAGTGCCGTCGAAGGGCATCAGGCGAATGACATAGCCCGCCCCACGCGGCAGCCTTTCGCATACGCCGAAGAAGACGCGCGCCCCGGTCTGCTGCGCCAGGCGCGGCAGCAGCGTCATGGTGTAGGCAGGCCGGCCGAAAAAGGGCGCCCAGACGCCCTGCCCCAGCGGCGGCACCTGGTCCGGCAGGATGCCGGTGTAGCCGCCGGCCCGCAACGTGCGGATCAGCCCGCGCACGCCGGCCACGCTCGTGGGCAGCATCTGCAGGCCGCGCCGCTCGCGCGAGCCGGCTCCGATCAGCTCGGCCATCCATTTCTTGCGGGCCGGACGAAAGAGGGCCGTGATCGGGCCGTAGGTGTCGACGAAGCGCTCGCCGAGCGCCTGCCCCAGGATCTCCCAGCAACCGACATGCGGCGAGGCGACGATCACGCCCTTGCGCGCCGCCAGCGCGGCCTCGAGCTCGGAGGCGCCCTCCCAGCGCACGATGCGCGGCAGCACGCTCTCGCCCTGCGGCCGGGCCCACAGCCAGGGCAGCTCGGCCACCATGGCGCCGGCGGCGCCGATGGCCGGGCGGTACTGCGCAGGCGTGAAGCCGGCGCGCTCGGCGTTGTCCTTGAAACGCTGGCGATAGGTGGGCGAACCCCACCACACCAGCCAGCCCAGGCAGCGGCCGGCGGCTTGCATCCACCGCAACGGCACATGGGCGAGCAATCGAAACAGAAGAATCATCCAGTTGGAGGGGGTGAAAACCAGGACGCGCACGCGGGCTATCGCGCGGCTCGAATACAATCGAAATTGTCGCTGAGTTATGGAACTACTTGCAGGGCGACGTTAAACATCACTGCTAAAGCGTTCGCCGAACTCCGAATGGATTGGCAACGCGCCAATTCAACTGCTTGGAGTTTCATCGATATGGCGAACGACTTCCTCTTCACCTCCGAATCGGTCTCCGAAGGCCATCCCGACAAGGTCGCGGACCAGATCTCGGATGCCATCCTCGACGCGATCTTCGCCCAGGACCCGCGCAGCCGCGTAGCCGCCGAGACGCTCACCAACACCGGCCTGGTGGTGCTCGCCGGCGAGATCACGACCAACGCCCACGTCGACTACATCCAGGTGGCGCGCGACACCATCAAGCGCATCGGCTACGACAACACCGACTACGGCATCGACTACAAGGGCTGCGCGGTGATGGTCTGCTACGACAAGCAGTCCAACGACATCGCCCAGGGCGTGGACCACGCGAGCGACGATCACCTCAACACCGGCGCCGGCGACCAGGGCCTGATGTTCGGCTACGCCTGCGATGAGACGCCCGAGCTGATGCCCGCGCCCATCTACTACGCCCACCGCCTGGTCGAGCGCCAGGCCCAGCTGCGCAAGGACGGCCGCCTGCCCTTCCTGCGCCCGGACGCCAAGAGCCAGGTCACGATGCGCTACGTCGACGGCAAGCCGCACAGCATCGACACCGTCGTGCTCTCCACCCAGCACCACCCCGACCAGAGCGAGACGCCGACCAAGATGAAGGCCTCGTTCAACGAAGCCATCATCGAGGAGATCATCAAGCCGGTGTTGCCCAAGGAGTGGCTGAAGGACACCAAGTACCTGATCAACCCGACCGGCCGCTTCGTCATCGGCGGCCCGCAGGGCGACTGCGGCCTCACGGGCCGCAAGATCATCGTCGACACCTACGGCGGCGCCTGCCCGCACGGCGGCGGCGCCTTCTCGGGCAAGGACCCGAGCAAGGTGGACCGCTCGGCCGCCTACGCGGCGCGTTCCGTGGCCAAGAACATCGTGGCTGCGGGCCTGGCGCGCCAGTGCCAGATCCAGGTCGCCTACGCGATCGGCGTGGCGCGCCCGATGAACGTGACGGTCTACACCGAAGGCACCGGCGTGATCCCCGACGACAAGCTCGCGGAGCTCGTGCAGGAGCATTTCGACCTGCGTCCGAAGGGCATCATCCAGATGCTGGACCTGCTGCGCCCGATCTACGGCAAGACCGCGGCCTACGGCCACTTCGGCCGTGAAGAGCCCGAGTTCACCTGGGAAGACACGAGCAAGGCAGCGGCGCTGCGAGCCGCCGCCGGCCGCTGAGGGTGCAGGGCGCCTCCTTGGGTCAGGCGCCCTCGCCCTGCAACAGGCGGCGCACCTCTTCATCGCTGGTCTGGCCGAAGTCCTCGTACCAGATGCCCACCGCGCGGAACGGCTCGGGCATGTGGACGCAGACCACCTCGTCGGCCACCGTGCCGAGCAGTTGGACGGCCTCTCTCGAGCCCACGGGGACCGCCACCACGATGCGCCGCGCCTGCATCGCGCGCACCGCAAGCACGGCCGCGTGCATGGTGGCGCCGGTGGCGAGGCCATCGTCGACCAGGATCGCGACGCGCCCGGCCAACAGCAGCGGCGCGCGCTCGCCGCGGTAGAGCTGCTCGCGGCGCGCCAGTTCGGCCTGCTCGCGTTCGACCACCTGCTCCACCTCCGCATCGGCCACAGGCCACATCCGCGGGATATCGGACATCACGCGCACGCCGCCGGGGCCGATGGCGCCCATCGCGAGCTCCTCCTGCCCCGGAAAGCCGAGCTTGCGCACCACCAGCACATCGAGCGGTGCCTGCAGCGCCTGGGCGACTTCCCAGGCTACCGGCACACCGCCGCGCGGCAGCGCCAGCACCACCAACTCAGACTGGCCGCGCCACGCCCCCATTGCGCTCGCGAGCACGCGGCCGGCTTCGTATCGATCCTTGAATTCCATCTGCGCCCCTCATCCTGGCAGCGGGAATTCAGAAACGATACGCCGCCCCCATGCCGACCGTCCAGTTGCGTCCCGGCGCGGGCTCGAAGTAGCGAGCATTGCCCTCGTTGACGATCACCGACCCGACATAGCGCCGATCGAAGAGGTTGTCGACCCGCGCAAAGGCGTTGAAGTCCCAGCGGGCCCAGCGCTTCACGTAGCCGGCATAGAGCGAGGCCACCGCATAGCCCGGCGTGCGCGCGTTGTTGCGGTCGTTGGCCGCGATGCCGCTGAGCGCGCGCAGCTCGGCGCCGGCGCGCCAGCCCTCGGGCGGCACCCAGCCGAAGGAGGCGAAGAGCGCGTGCTCGGCGATGCCGGGGATGCGGTTGCCGGCGGGTACCGTGCTGGCCGCGCTGCAGGGAGAAGGCGAGCAGAAGCCATCACGGTAGCGCGCGTCGAGCCAGGTGTAGGCCAGCTGCGTGCGCCAGTGGTTCAGGGTCTCGTGCTGCCAGGCAAGTTCGAAGCCATCGCGCTTCGTGCGACCGGCGTTCTGGAAGGTGGCGCGGCCGCCGACGTTGGTGTTGGTCACGATCTCGTCGCGGGTGCGGGTCTGGAACAGGGCCGCGGTCAGCAGCCCTCCCGCGAGGCGCGCCTTGGCCCCCACCTCGACGCTGGTGTTGACCGAAGGCTGCAGCCCGAAATTGAGCCCGCCGATGCCATCGGCGCGGTAGGACAGCTCGTTGAGGGTCGGCGTCTCGAAGCCACGGCCGGCGGAGGCGTAGAGCGCCAGGTCGGGCGTGGCCTGGTAGCGCAGCGAGGCCACGGGCAGGGTCTTGCCGTAGCGCGCGCTGCCGCTGTCGTCGCGGTTGGGGCCGACGATGTAGAGGTCGTGCGAGGAGAAGCGCACGTTGCTGCGGCGCACGCCGGCTTCCAGCGTCCAGCGATCGGTGAAGCGCCAGCTGGCCTGCACATAAGGATCGAGGTTGCGCACCTCGTTGCGCTCGTCGCGGCGCGGTCGGCCCTGCACGCCGAGCGCCAGCGGCGCCGCCGCGCGTCCGAAGAAGTTCTCGAAGCCGCGGCGCTTCTCTCGCAGGTTGTCGTAGGCCAGGCCGGCGACCAGGTCGAAGGGCCGATCGGCCAGCTGCAGGTTGGCACTCCAGCGCAGGTCCACGCCGCCGTAATCGCGTGACAGGTCGATCACCCCGCCGGCGTGCAGCGGGTTCAGCTGTGCCGAAGGCGGGATCGACTGGAACTGCACAGTGCTGCGCTGCCCGCCGTAGACCATCAGGCGCAGCGCGTTGCGCGCATCGATGCGGCGCTCGTAGATGAGGCCCAGCTGCTGCTGGTCCACCGTCTTGCGGGTGTCGAACTGCGTTGCCAGGGCGGCGCCGCGGGGATTGAGCGCGTACTGCTCGGCCGACAGGCCCAGCGGGTCCTGGGCGTAGACATGCACGCTGTTGAAGACCAGGGTGAGCTTGCTGCCGTCGTCCAGGCGAAAGCCCAGCTTGCCGTTCTGGATCTCGCGGTCCGCCGCGCTGTGCTCGCGCCAGCCGTCGGTGTGGAAGCGGCTCGCGCTCAGGGTGTAGTCGACGGCGCCGGCCGAACCGCTGAGCTTGCTGCCGGCGCGCCAGGTGCCGAAGCTGCCGCCGGCCACCGAGAAGCCCAGCGTGGGCGGCCCCTCCCCTTCCTCGGTGAAGACCTGCACCACTCCACCGGACGAATTCCCGTAGAGCGCCGAAAAAGGCCCGCGCAGGATCTCGACGCGTCCAGCCGAGCCGATATCGATGTTGGAGGTCTGGCCCTGGCCGTCCGGCAGCGTCGCCGGGATGCCGTCCACGTAGAGGCGCACGCCGCGCACGCCGAAGGTGGAGCGCGCGCCGAAGCCGCGGATGGACAGCTGCAAGTCTTGCGCGTAGTTCTGCCGGTTCTGGACCTGCAGCCCCGGCACCGGGCCCAGGCTCTCCGAAAGGTTGACCCCCAGCCGCGCATCGCGCATCTCGCTGCCTTCGACCCGGTCGACCGAGCCCGGCACGTCGAAAGGCCGTACTTCGCCGCGCGGGGTGGACACGGTGATCTCGCGCAGCATGGGCGCGGGCGGGGCGTCCTGCGCCTGGATGGCACAGGAGGCGGCGGCGAACAGGCCGGCCGTGGCGAGGCGGGATTTCATCGCGGCGATTCTGCGGCCAGCCGCCGTGCCGCCGTGGCGGGCAAGACCCTATGGCGCGGTATGCGCCCTTGAAACTACGAGCCCCTGCGCGGGCGTCGCCAGCCGTACCAGAAGCCTGCCCCGGTCGGGATGCCGAGCGCGACCCAGGCCACCGCATCGCCCAGCCCGCCGTCGCTGAAGAGCGCCGACACCAGGCCGACGCAAGTGAGCACCCCCAGCACGATCGGCCAGCCCCACAGGTGCCAGAAAGGACGGCGTGGCTTCGTCATGACCCCACCTTCGCCGTGACGGCCGGCCGCCCCGCCGGCGCCGCCGGCACGCCCTGTGCCGGTGCACCCGCCGGTGCCCCGGCGGGCACGGCCTTGCCGCGCTTGAGCCACAAGTACAGGCCGCTGCCCAGCACGATGATGGTCGCGATGTCCAGCAGCGCCCAGAGGATCTGCATCGGCATGCCACCGTAGTCGCCGAAGTGCAGCGGCTGCGAGACCAGCAGGGCCGTGAGGTACCAAGGCAGCTGCGGACTCGCGGTCACCTCTGCGGTCCTGGCATCCACCAGCACCGGCTGCAGCAGGCGCGAGGTGAAGGGTTCGTTGCCGCGCAGGAAGACCGTGTTGTGGTGCGGGCTCGAGAAGGCCGTGCCCGGGAAGGCGATGAACGAGACCTTCATCCCCGGTGCGCGCTCGAGCGCGACCTCCAGCGAACGCTGCACCGAGCCGCGCTCGGCCTTGGGCGTCTCCGGCTGGCCCTTGTAGGGCGCGAGCAGCGCACTGAGCTGGTCGTACTGCCAGTACTTGATCACCAGGTCGGCCCAGGTGTTGATCATGCCGGTGGCGCCCACGGTGAAGGCCCACACCAGCGTGACGATGCCCAGCAGGTTGTGCAGGTCCAGCCACTTCAGCCGCGGCCGGCGCTCGCGCCGCACGGTGCCGAAGTCGAGCTTGCGCATGAAGGGCGCATACAGCACCACCCCGCTGACGATGGCCACGAGCAGCAGCAGGCCCATGAAGCCCAGGAACAGCTTGCCGGGAAGCCCGGCGAAGAGGTCGACGTGGAGCTTGAACATCACCCACATGAAGCCTTCGTCGAACTTCGGCTGCGCCAGCACCTGGCCGGTGCGCGCGTCGACCGCGACCGACTTGAAGTCGTCGGTGGGCGCGGGCGTCGGCGTGAGCGTGACGAACCAGAGGCCGTCGTCGTCCTCGGGCTGCGAGACGAACTGCACCACGCGATCGGGATGCAGCGCATGTGCCGTCGCGATCACGCGATCCAGGCTGGCGCGCGGCGTGCCAGGTGCCATCTTCGGCGCCTCGACCTCGGTGCCCAGCAGGTGGCCGATCTCGTGGTGGAAGATCAGCGGCAGCCCGGTGATGCACAGGAGCAGCATGAAGACGGTGCAGACCAGGCTGCTCCACTTGTGCACCCAGGCCCAGGTCTTGATTCGTCTGGTGTTCATCGCGGGAACTCCTCGGGTCTAGAAGCGGTACGTGGCGCTGGCCACGACGTTGCGGCGCGTGCCCCACCAGCAGTCGCCGCGCGACAGGCAGGTGCTGAAGTACTCCTTGTCCGTCGCGTTGTTGATGTTCAGCGCATAGCGCCAGTTGGCGGTCTCGTAGGCGAACACCAGGTCCAGCAGGGTGACGCTGGGGATGCGTGGGCCGTAGCCGCCGAAGGACACGTCGCGGAACGCGCCCATGTGGCGCACGCCGGCGCCGGCCGAGAAGCCGGGCACGCCCGCGATCGCGAAGCGGTACTTGGCCCACACGGCGGCCTGGTGGCGCGGCAGGCCCTCGAGTTGCGGGTCGAGGTCGGTGTAGTTGTAGTGCGCCGTGACGTCGAGGTTGGGCGTGATCGAGCCCTTGGCCTCCAGCTCGACGCCGCGCGTCTTGGTCTCGCCGAGCTGCGTATAAATGTTGGGGAACGGTTGCGCGACCTGGTTCTTCTCGCGCAGGTCGTAGACCGCGGCGTTGAAGGCAAGGCCGCGCCCCGGGGGCTCGTACTTGACGCCCACTTCCCACTGCTCGCCGCGCAGCGGCGCGAACACCCGGCCGTCGCGGGGCGACTGCGGCGTGAAGGACTCCGCATAGCTCACGTACGGCGACCAGCCCGAGGGGAAGGCATACAGGACGCCGAAACGCTTGCTGGTCGCGCTGTCCCTGGCGTCTTCGCTGCCTTCGGAGCCGGCGACCACCCGGTCATGCCGAAGGCCGGCGATGAAGTTCCAGTTGCCCAGCTTGATCTGGTCCTGCAAATAGATGCCGGTCGCGCGCTGCGTGGTGCGCGGCCGCGCCGCGCGTTCCGGCTCCACCCGGTTGCCGTAGAGCGGCGCATAGGCGTCGATCTCGCTCGTGGAGATCCCCGCCCACACGTTCTCACGATGGCGCTGGTAGTCGGCGCCGACGAGCAGCGTGTGCTTGAGCACACCGGTATCGAAGTGGCTCTCGAGATGGTTGTCCAGCGTGTCGATGCGGTTGCGCGTGAGAGAGCTATCGAGGAAGCGCGACAGACGACGCTTGCCGACGGGGTCCGCGCCCCAGCCTCCGGGGATGGTGAAGGCGTCTGCCCAGTGGTAGCTGTTGTCGTTTTCGTTCTGCGCGTGACGGAAGTTCTGGCGGAAGGTGAAGTTGTCGTTGAACTTGTGCTCGAACAGCCAGCCGAAAGTCTTGCGCTCGCTGTCGTAATAGTCGCCGGGCTCGCCGATGAAGCGGCTGGTCGGCAGGCGCCCGTTCGGGTTGGGCAGGATCGTGCCCTCCCAGGGGAAGAACTGGGAGGTCGTGCCGCTCTTGTCCTTCTGATAAAGGCCCTGCAGCGTGAGCGAGGTGGCAGCGCTGGGACGCCACGTCAGCGATGGCGCAATCATGCGGCGATCGTCGGGAACGAAATCGACCTGGGTGTCTGCCTCGCGCGCGACCGCGATCAGGCGGTACGACCATTGGCCGTCGGCGCTCAGCGGACCGGTCAGGTCGGCCTGGAGCTGGCGGCGGTTCCAGCTGCCCAGCTGCACGCCGAGCTCGCGCTGTGCCTCCTGCAGCGGCCGCTTGCTGACCATGTTGACGATGCCCGCCGCCGTGCCAGACCCGAACAGCATGCCGGAGGGGCCGCGCAGCACCTCGAGGCGTTCCAGCATGTAGGGCTCGGTGCGCGTGGTGCTCGTGTAGTGGCCGTAGGCCTGCCGCAGGCCGTCGAGGTAGACGTCAGAATAGGCGCCGCGCACGCGGAACGAGTCGGTCCGCGCATCCAGGCCGTAGGCGTCGGAACGCACGCCCGCTGCGTAGGTGAGCGCGTCCTGCAGGTTGGTGGCGCCCTGGTCGACGATCTGGTCGCGCGTGATCACCGTCACCGCCTGCGGCGTCTCGGCCAACGGCGTGTCGGTCTTGGTCGCGCTGACCGCGTTCTTCGCGCGGTAGCCGATCACCGGCGTGGTCGCGGTCTCGACCTCGGCGTTCGCATCGACACGCACCTCGGGCAAGGCGCCGTCGCTGCCCGTCTGCGCAAACACCGGCGATGAAGCGGAAATGGCCATGTACCCCGCCAGAAGCGACGCGGCCCTGGGCCGCCTGAAAAAGCTGGAAATCAAGTCCTCGTCCCGCGAATGTTGTTGAGAGTGATTCGCATTCTATGGAGGATTGTTCTATTTGGAAACCATTTGCCCACTCTGTTCTGTGGTTCGTGCCGACAGACCCGCTCTAAACAAAGCCCGGGCGGCGCGCGAGATCAAGGGCCTGATCGGCGACTCGGTGGGTGCGCGTCGCCTCGGGCGCCCGGCTGGTCGAGGACGCCGGCCGCACCATGACCGAGATCGTCGCCGCCGTCGAACGCGTGACCGGGCTGATGGCCGAGCTCAATGCCTCCACCTCCGAGCAGGGCGACAGCATCGGGCAGGTGAACCAGGCCATCGCCCGGCTGGACGAGATGACGCAGCAGAACGCCAGCCTGATCGAGCAGTCAGCCGCCGCGTCGCAATCGCTGCGCGAGCAGGCAGCGGGGCTGGACGAGGTGGTGAAGGTGTTCCTGATCACCGGGGATCAGCGTCGTCGAGAGCACCTGCCTGAGCACGATGAAGGCGTCGGGAAAGTCGTTCCCGGGCTCCAGGTTCGCAGCCTGTTGTGCGCGGGCCGGCCTCAATGCACGGTGAGATGCCGGTCAGGGCAGTGATTCGAGCGCGTCCGGGTCAGACTGCAATTGCTCGACCAGGCCGCGCAGCCGAGTGACCATGCATTCAGACCCTTGCGTGCTGATTGACCAAGCTAGGTGGAACCATTTTTCAGGTTGAGGGCCTTGGACTCGGAGGGACCGCTACCTTGAGCACAAATGACGCCGGGCCCCTAAGACGATGTCTCGACCGAGCGACGGAGGTGAAGCGGGCTACTCAGCGCCCTACCCCTCTAGGGAAACCGACATCAATTTGGTAGCGGGGCCTTCTTCTTTTGGGGCGACGATATTGGACGGTTTTTTGGACGTGTCCAATATCCAGTGCTGCTGACAATCAACGAGGAGGCGTACATGGAGGCAATCGAGAATAACTCTTGAGCCTGAATGGTGGTTCACTGCGGTCGTTGTCGCCACAGTCATAAACATCCTCAGCAAGTACGTTCTGAAATGGTGGCAATGCCCCTGCTCACGCCGACTGACCCCGGTGCGGAGTTCAATCCGGCGCCCGGAATACGATGCGCTTTTCTCTGGCGGCGCACATCCTCGCAGCGGCGAGCGTGCACGTTCGACAGGAGGATTGCAGCTGTTTTTACACAACCTTGCGCGCGAGGAACACATCCTCAAGCGGACTGGTATGCGACGAATTCATGCAATCGGGCAGGCGCTGGTGACGCTGGAGTCGTGATCGTCTCCAGGAAGGTCGGCGTCGAGATGACGCGCGAGGAGTTGCTCGCGTTCTACGTAGGCAGGACCGCAAATAGCAGTTCCCGGACGACGTGGTGTTCGTCGAGATACGTTTAGCGACGCCAATTAACAAACCGGCTGAACTCTCTCGTCTTTGCTTAGGCCGTCTCCCTGTCATATGAATCCAGCATGAACTAAATCAACTCCTGCGCCGGTCACAGGTATATCATGCTTTGAGTGCGTATGGCGGGAGGCACAGACAACTGGCCGCGTTGGGCAACCGAACTATGGAACGGACCACGCTGGGCGCACACAGGCAACGCGGATTCGGACATATGAATGGAGTTGGATCATGAAATTCAGCTATTTGACCGCATGCCTTCTCTCAATTGCCTTGGGCGCTTCTTCCACTGCCTTTAGCGCGCCCCCTCTGGGCGGCTCACCCGTTACCAAACACCACACAACGAGGGATTATGCGCAGGGTGCCGTATGCGTCAGCGGGGCATGCTCCGGGTTCATTGCGGAGACGAAAGACGCGAATGGGGTGCTGACCGGGACTGTTGAGGCTTACTATTTAGCTGGACCCACCCTCACCTATTTACATTGCGAAGGGCCGGAGTACGCGAACATTCTTTCCATCAATCCGGGCAACGGCGCAACCACTGTCAACGCCACACTTGATCCGTCCGCGCCGGGCTGCACTGGCACTTATGGGGCAACGCTGCACTTGAGCTTTACCGGCACACCCGATGGAACCTACAGCAGCACTACGAGTGGCGACGGGAAAAGTGAGGTCCCTGGGTCGACCCACAGATACCGATTCAACGAACATGTTTTCAGTGAGGCGTTTACCGGGACGAACGGTTTTATAACTGGCGTCATGCCCGGGACGGCTTTATCCCATCGAATCACGAACATAACAAAGGTAAAGTGACGCCCCTCCCCAGCACCGGGGCAGACCACTCCCGGCGGTTTCGATCGGATAGGACGTCCAAAGGTCTGGGCATTCATGAGGAGCGCGAGCTGCCGCTAACGCCGGGCGACTACAAGGTCACGCCCGGCGAGCGCTGGACGGTGGCGGTGCTCAAAACTGGCGAGACGATCTATTCAGGTATCGGACCAGTCGAGATCATGCGCTCGCCAGCGCCGTTCCAGGCCGCGCGGAGGAAAGAATGGCCGACGACCCCCTCAACGGTTTAGGGAAGATCGTTGAGCTACCTTGAACTCTCTGATCAGCATAGTTTGAATTCAGGGTGGGCTTTTCATCCATCTCTGAATTTTCCTGGTCACGCGAGCCGGTCACGAGCGCCCGGCTGCCTTAGTGAGCAACTGGGTTCGTGCTTCAGAACGCCCAGTTCAGGTTGGCCTGAACCCGTGGTCCTTGAGCCCGTTGCCGAATTAATTTTTTGCAAGGTTGACCAGCGCCGCGCATTCGGGCTTGTTCCAGTACAAGCCATTCGTCACCACGTCGTCGTTGAAGCGGACCATGTATTGACAGGTGATGTACTCAGGGCCCGAGCCGGTGCGGAACTGGAAGATGTAATTCCATTCGCGCACGCCCCAGAGGCCCTCGCTCAGTATCCGAAATCCGAAGGCAGCTACTCGGTTCACATGTCCAGAATCGAGCAGCTCTGGGCCGTCATACGACCGCAGCTCGGACGCGATCCCGATGAGGTTGCCTCGCTGGACCTCAAGCTGCAAGCGATGATCTCTGCGTTCGCAGCTGGTGATCGGCAAGCAGGCAGAAGGGCCGCCATCGTGTTACTCAACAAGGCGAGTCGTATCACAGGCGCCGCAGAATAGCGTTCAAAAGACGCGGCGGCGGCATCCTGCCCGCCCGCCCTACTCCGCGCCTGGCGTCCGTGCAAGCGCCGCTGCCCAGTCCCCGCCTACTCCCTCACTTGGCGTCGCACTATCCCACCAGGTGCAGGCGAGTCGCCGCCTGGCCGATGGGTCGTTGCGGTCCGGCGTCATCGGGCTGGCGGCGGCGGCGGCGGCGGCGAATTCAACCAAGTTGCAAAAATTCAAGGTCTGGTGAAAACCGACAACATCCGCCGGCATGCACCTAGCGCCCCTTGAAAGCGTCAGAATTGCGCTTATGATTAGCACTCGCTGAAGAGGAGTGCTAACAGCGCCCCGCTTCCAGTGGCCCAGGCAGGTGGCCGTTCAGCCGCCGCCCAGAACCGAACCCCGTTTCTTATCCAGGAGATGCAATGAAACTTCGTCCTTTGCACGATCGCGTGATCGTCAAGCGCATTGAAAGCGAAACCAAGACCGCCTCGGGCATCGTGATCCCCGACAACGCCGCCGAGAAGCCGGACCAGGGCGAAGTCCTGGCCGTCGGGCCTGGCAAGAAGAACGACAAGGGCGACCTGATCGCACTGAACATCAAGGTCGGCGACCGCGTGCTCTTCGGCAAGTACAGCGGCCAGACCGTGAAGGTCGAGGGCGACGAGCTGCTGGTCATGAAGGAAGACGACCTGTTTGCGGTCGTCGAGAAGTAATCCACCCCCTTTTTCCTGAATCGGAGATATCTCATGGCAGCAAAAGACGTAGTGTTCGGCGGCGAAGCCCGCGCACGCATGGTCGAAGGCGTGAACATCCTGGCCAACGCGGTCAAGGTGACCCTGGGCCCCAAGGGCCGCAACGTGGTGCTCGAGCGCTCCTTCGGCGCCCCCACCGTGACCAAGGACGGCGTGTCGGTCGCCAAGGAAATCGAACTCAAGGACAAGCTCCAGAACATGGGCGCCCAGCTCGTGAAGGAAGTGGCTTCCAAGACCTCGGACAACGCCGGTGACGGCACCACCACCGCGACCGTGCTGGCCCAGGCCATCGTGCGCGAAGGCTTCAAGTACGTGGCCGCGGGCATGAACCCGATGGACCTGAAGCGCGGCATCGACAAGGCGGTCACCGCCCTGGTCGAAGAGCTGAAGAAGGCTTCGAAGGCCACCACCACCTCGAAGGAAATCGCCCAGGTCGGCTCGATCTCGGCCAACAGCGACGAGACCATCGGCAAGATCATCGCGGACGCGATGGACAAGGTCGGCAAGGAAGGCGTGATCACCGTCGAGGACGGCAAGTCGCTCGAAAGCGAGCTGGAAGTCGTCGAAGGCATGCAGTTCGACCGCGGCTACCTGTCGCCCTACTTCATCAACAACCCCGACAAGCAGAGCGCGATCCTCGAGAACCCGTTCGTGCTGCTGTTCGACAAGAAGATCAGCAACATCCGCGATCTGCTGCCGACGCTGGAGCAAGTCGCCAAGGCCAGCCGTCCGCTGCTGATCATCGCCGAGGAAGTCGAAGGCGAAGCCCTCGCGACCCTGGTGGTGAACACCATCCGCGGCATCCTGAAGGTCGTGGCCGTCAAGGCGCCTGGCTTCGGCGACCGCCGCAAGGCCATGCTGGAAGACATCGCCATCCTGACGGGCGGCAAGGTCATCGCCGAAGAAGTGGGCCTGACCCTCGAGAAGGTGACGCTGGCTGACCTCGGCCAGGCCAAGCGCATCGAAGTGGGCAAGGAAAACACCATCATCATCGATGGCGCAGGTGCCGGTTCCGACATCGAAGCCCGCGTGAAGCAGATTCGCGTGCAGATCGAGGAAGCCACCAGCGACTACGACCGCGAGAAGCTGCAGGAGCGCGTGGCCAAGCTGGCCGGCGGCGTGGCGGTGATCAAGGTTGGCGCTGCCACCGAAGTCGAGATGAAAGAAAAGAAGGCCCGCGTCGAAGACGCCCTGCACGCGACCCGCGCTGCAGTGGAAGAAGGCGTGGTGGCCGGCGGCGGCGTGGCACTGCTGCGCGCCAAGCAAGCCGTGGGCGACAAGCTCAAGGGCGACAACGCCGACCAGGACGCCGGCATCCGCCTGGTGCTCAAGGCCATCGAAGCGCCGCTGCGCGAGATCGTGTTCAACGCCGGTGGCGAAGCCAGCGTGGTGGTGAACGCGGTGCTGGCCGGCAAGGGCAACTACGGCTTCAATGCGCAGAACGACACCTACGGCGACATGCTCGAGCTGGGCATCCTGGACCCGACCAAGGTGACCCGCACCGCGCTGCAGAACGCCGCTTCGGTGGCCTCGCTGCTGCTGACGACCGAAGCCATGATCGCCGAAGCGCCGAAGGACGAAGCGCCTGCCGGCGGCGGCATGCCCGACATGGGCGGCATGGGTGGCATGGGAGGCATGGGCATGTAAGACGGCCCGGCGCTTCAGCCAACAAAAAACCCCGCGGTGCGAACCGCGGGGTTTTTTTATGGGCCGGGCTAAAACGCGCTTTCAGGCAGCAGTCGCAAACGGCGGTGCGCCGTATTCGTTGCTCTCGGGCTGGGTCGGCTGGACCATGAAGTACAGCAGGACCAGGCCCACCACCGGGATCAAGCCCAGCAAGAGCCACCAGCCGCTCTTGCCGATGTCGTGCAGGCGGCGCGCGCCGACCGCCAGCAGCGGCAGCAGGAAGGCGAGGATGACGAGTCCGTAGACGATCTCGTGGATGAAGCCGGCCACGATCGCGACGATCACATAGGCAAGCACGAACCACCAGTACTCGGACCGCGACGCGCGGCCGTTGAAATCCACGTATTTGCTGAAGCAAGTCTTGACGGCTTCTTGAAAATTCATCGACAGCTCCTCTTGATAGTTCCCACGGGAAAACTCCCGCGGCCATCATAAAGGGCGGTTCGCCGGCTTTGATGACGGAGTGCCCGCTAACGCAGCCGCGCCAGCAACCCGGCCGTCGAGGCATCCAGGCCCGTCGCATCGCCGGAGGCGAGGCGCGGCTCGATGTCCTTTGCGAGCACCTTGCCGAGCTCCACGCCCCACTGGTCGAAGCTGTTGATGCCCCACAGCGCACCGCTGGTGAACACGCGGTGCTCGTACATCGCGAGGAAGGCGCCGAGCGCCTCGGGGTTCAGCTGGTCGAAGACGAAGAAGCTGCTCGGCCGGTTGCCCGGGAAATTGCGGTGCCCGCCGGCGTCGTGCTTGCCCACCATGAGCGCCTGCGCTTGCGCGAGCGCGTTGGCCAGCAGTTTGGGATGGTGGCCTTCGAGGTCATGCGCCGGCTCGCGCACCGCGATGAACTCCAACGGGATCACATCCGTGCCCTGGTGCAGCATCTGGAAATAGGCGTGCTGCCCGTTGGTGCCGGGCTCGCCCCACAGCACCGGCGAGGTGCCGAAGGGCAGCGCAGCGCCGCTCGCGTCCACCTGCTTGCCGTTGCTTTCCATCTCGAGCTGCTGCAAGTAGGCGGGCAGGCGCTGCAGCGCGCTGTGGTACGGCGCGATGCTGCGGCTCGCGAAGCGGTGGAAATTGCGATACCAGACATCGATCAGCCCGAGGCGCACCGGCAGGTTCTGCGCCAGCGGGGCGCTGCGGAAGTGCTCGTCCATCGCGTGCGCACCGGCGAGCAGCCGGCGGAAGCCCTCGGCGCCGATAGCCAGCGCGATCGGCAGCCCGATGGAGGACCACAGCGAGTAGCGCCCGCCCACCCAGTCCCAGAAGCCGAAGGTGGTTTTGATGCCGAAGGCATGCGCGGCCTCGACGTTGGTGGTGAGCGCAGCGAAGTGGTGGGCGATGTCGGCATTGCCCGACTGCTCGAACCAACGCTTGGCCGAGTGCGCGTTGGCCATGGTCTCGGCCGTGGTGAAGGTCTTCGAGGCGACGAGGAACAGCGTGTGCTCGGGCGCCAGATCGCGCAGCACCCCGGCCAGTTCGTGCCCGTCGACGTTCGAGACGAAGTGGAAGTGCTTGCCCGGCGCCACGTAGGCCTCGAGAGCGCGCACGGCCATCTGCGGCCCGAGGTCCGAGCCGCCGATGCCGATGTTGACCACGTCGGTGATGGTGTGGTCGGTGCGCACCTGCTCGGCATAGGCCAGCATGGCGTCGAGCGTGGCGTGCACCTGCGCCAGCTCGCCCGCCAGCGCGGGCGGCACTGCGGAAGAAGCGGGCGCGCGCAGCAGCGTGTGGAGCACGGCGCGGTCTTCGGTTGGATTGATGTGCTCACCCGCGAACATGGCATCGCGATGTGCCTCGATGCCGGCTTCGCGAGCCAGCGCCAGCAGCAGCGCTTCGGTCTTCGCATCGATCAGGTTCTTGGACAGGTCGGCGAAGAGGTGCGGCGCCGGCTGGCTGAAGGCGCCGAAGCGCTGCGGATCGGCGGCAAAGGCCTGGCGCAGGTCGAAATTTTGGCCGGCCGCATCGTAGTGCGCCTGCAAGCGGCCCCACGCCGAAGTGCGGTCGCAACGCGTCGGGGTGCTGGTCATTCGATTTCCTCCATCAGCTTCTCGAGCTTTACCGCGTCGGCCGCGAAAGCGCGGATGCCCTCGGCCAGCTTCTCGGTGGCCATCGCGTCCTCGTTGAGAGCGAAGCGGAAGGCCGGCTCGTCGAGGATCAGCTTCGGAATGTCGAGTGCCTGCGCGGCATCCGCGTCGAGCGCATGCTCCAGCGGCGCCTCGCTGCCGGCGAGCTCGGCCAGCAGCTCGGGGCTGATGGTCAGCAGGTCGCAGCCCGCGAGCGCCGCGATCTGGCCCACGTTGCGGAAGCTGGCGCCCATTACCTCGGTCCGGATGTCGTGCTTCTTGTAGTACTCGAAGATCTGGCGCACCGACTGGACGCCCGGGTCGTTGGCGCCGGCGCGGGCCGCTTCGTCCCAGGCGCTGCCGGCCGCCTTCTTGTGCCAGTCGTAGATGCGCCCGACGAAGGGCGAGATCAGCTGCACGCCCGCCGCGCCGCAGGCCACCGCCTGGGCGAAGGAGAACAGCAGCGTGAGGTTGGTGTGGATGCCCTTCTGCTCCAGCTCGCGCGCGGCCTCGATGCCTTCCCAGGTGGCGGCGATCTTGATCAGCAAGCGCTTCTCGGTGTCGATGTCCTCGGCACGGTAGAGCGCGACGATGCGCTCGGCCCGCGCCACGGTGGCAGCGGTGTCGAAGCTCAGCCGGGCATCCACCTCGGTCGAGACCCGGCCGGGAATGAGCGAGAGGATCTCGGTGCCGAAGCGCACCAGCAGGCGGTCGATGACCTCGTCGGTCGCAAGATGACCGTGCTTCTTCACGGCCTCGTCGAGCAGAGGCCGGTACTCGGCCTTTTGCACCGCCTTGAGGATGAGGGAAGGATTGGTGGTCGCATCCTGGGGCTTGAACTGGGCCAGCTGGCGGAAATCGCCGGTATCGGCCACCACGGTGGTCCACTGTCGAAGGGCATCGAGTTGGTTCATGCGGGGCATTATCCCGCCGCAAAACTACAGTTCGTGTGGTCCCCGGCTGACGGGGCCGGCCCCCGGCCAGGGCTACGGTCGGTCTCTTGACCGACTCGGAGCAATGCCCATGTTCTCTCGCCGCCCCCAGTCCGCCGCGCCGCAGCGCGTGGTCTTCGATGACCGCGTGCACAGCGCATCCATCGGCACTCTGGCCACGGCTTTCTGCGTCGGCAGCGTGCTGACGCTGCTGGCATTCACGACCGCCCGCGCCTCGCGAAGCGGGCGCCTGGCCGGGCCGGCGGATGGCGCGCCGTTGATGCGCGCGCCCCTGCAGGTGGTCGCCCCGGTGGACCTGCAGCGCTATGTGGGCCTGTGGCACGAGCAGGCGCGCCTGCCCAACCGCTTTGAGAAACGCTGCGCCGGCCCGGTCACGGCCGAATACACGCTGCTGGAGGACGGCAAGCTGCAGGTGCTCAACCGCTGCATGCTGCCCGACGGGCGCGTCGAGGAATCGGTCGGGGTCGCGCGCGTCGCTCCGGTTGCCGGGCAGCCCGGCGCCGGACGACTCGAGGTGAGCTTCGCGCCCGACTGGATGCGCTGGCTTCCCCTGGCCTGGGGCGACTACTGGATCCTCAAGCTCGACCGGGACTACCAGGTGGCCCTGGTCGGCACGCCGGACCGCAAGTACTTGTGGGTGTTGTCACGCGCACCGCAGCTGGAGGAGGCGGCGCTCGAGGCCGAGCTCGACTACGCGCGCTCGCTGGGCTTCGAGGTCGACAAGGTCGAGCGCACCGGCAGATAGGCCGCCAACTGCGACGGCAGCGCACTCGGCGCATCGCAGTGGATGGCGTCCCAGCCGAGCGCGCGTGCGGCCGCCACGTTGGCCGCCGAGTCGTCGATGAACACGGTGTCGGGGGCTGCCAGGCCATAGCGCGCGGCGAGCAGCTCGTAGATCTCGCGCTGCGGCTTGATCATGCGGACGTCGCCCGAGAAGATCCCGCCGTCGAACCACCGAAAGAATTCATGGCGTTGCTCGAGCACGCGCGCGTAGGGCGCAGGCATGTTGGAGAGGTAGTACAGCCGCAGCGCCTCGCCGGCATCGCGGCGCGTGCGCAGCGATGCGAGCAGCTCGACGGTGACGTCGATCGGCTCCAGGCGCTCGCCCATCGGCGCCAACGTCGTGCTGAGCCGCTCCACGGGCAGCGACAGGCGCAGCGCCATGCGCCCGATGGCGTCTTCCAGGCTGTGGGTGCCGCGGTCGAAGCCCAGCCAGTCCTCGTGATGGAACATCTCGCGCGCCAGCGCGTGCGCCGCCTGCGCGGTGGGCGTGTGCGGCGCGACGACCGCGTGCACCAGCGACACCGGCTCCCAGCTCAGCAGCACGGCGCCGAGATCGAACACAACGTTCTTCATGCCTGCTCGTTCAAAAGAAAAATGGTCCCGGGGGACCGGCCCGCAGCTTAAGCCAAGTCGCCGGCGCGACAGCCTCCGTTACCATTCGCGGACGGGCTTCGAGCGCTGAGCATCACCACGACAACACGGATTTCTCCATGAGTTTTGACCTTGTCCTCTTCGGCGGTACCGGCGACCTTACCTGGCGCAAGCTGATGCCGGCATTGTTCCAGGCCTTTCGTCACGGCAGCCTGCCCGAGGGCGGCCGCATCATCGGGGTGGCGCGCGACGAGCTGTCCGACGACGGCTACCGCGAGCTGATCCAATCGCGCTTCGAGGCGGTCGAAGGCGCCAAGCGGCCGACGCCCGAGGAATTCAAGAAGTTCGCCGCCCTGCTCTACTACCAGCGCATGGACCTGTCCCGGACGGAGGACTACGCGAAGCTCGCCGAGCTGCTCACGCAGCGCGACGCGGGCACGGTCGTCATGTATCTCGCCACCGCCCCGGCCCTCTTCACCCAGGTGGTCGAACAGATCGCCGCGGCGGGGCTCAATGGCCCGAAGACCCGCGTGGTGCTCGAGAAGCCGCTGGGGCACGACCTGGCCTCCAACCGCGCCATCAACCGGGCGGTGTGCAAGGTGCTGGCGGAGCACCAGGTGTTCCGCATCGACCACTACCTGGGCAAGCCGTCGGTGCAGAACCTGTTCGCGATGCGCTTCGGCAATGCGCTGTTCGAGCCGATCTGGCGCCGCGAGCACATCGCCAACATCGAGATCACCATCGCAGAGGACCTGGGTGTCGAGAAGCGCGGCGCCTTCTACGATCAGACCGGCGCGCTGCGCGACATGGTGCAGAACCACGCGCTGCAGCTGGTCTGCGCGATCGGCATGGAGCCTCCGATCAACGCGCATGCCGACGCCATCCGCGACGAGAAGCTGAAGGTGCTGCGCGCGCTCAAGCCGTGGACGGCGGAAGCGATCGAGCTGCACGCGATCCGCGGGCAGTACACCGCCGGCACGGCTTATGGCGAGCGCGTGCCGGGCTACCGCGACGAGCCGGGGGTGGACCCGGAGAGCCGCACCGAGACCTTCGTGGCGCTGCGCACCGAAATCGCCAACTGGCGCTGGGCCGGCGTGCCGCTGTACATCCGCACCGGCAAGCGGCTGGCCTCGCGCGATGCGCACATCGCGGTCAACTTCAAGCCGACGCCGCACGCCATCTTCAGGGCACCCCCCAATGCCTTCAACAAGCTGGTGATCAACCTGCAGCCCAGGGACGGGCTGGAACTGCACATGCTCGCCCAGGCGCAGGACGGTCGCCAGCGCAGCAACAACGGCCATCGCTACGCCGGGCCGCAGTTGGCGCCCGTGCAGCTGGACCTCGACTTCGACAAGCGCTTCGGCTCCGAGCGCGTGGGCGCCTACGAGCGCCTGCTGCTCGACGTGATCGATGGCCGCCTCAACCTCTTCGTGCGCAGCGACGAGCAGGAGGAAGCCTGGCGCTGGGTCGAGCCGCTGATCGACAGCTGGGCCTCGGACGGGTCGCCGCGGCCCTACGCAGCGGGAACGTGGGGCCCGAGCGCATCGAGCGCGATGATTGCGCGCGATGGCTTCGCGTGGAGCGAAGAGCAGTAGATACCGAAGCTCAGCGCGCTTCAGGTGCGGATGGCCGTTGTCAGATCCGCCCTTCCTCGACCGCGTGGCAAGCCACCTGTACGCCGCGCAGCATCTGCAGCGGCGGGCGCTCGGCCTTGCAGCGGGCGTTGGCATGCGGGCAGCGTGGGTGGAAGGTGCAGCCGGTGGGTGGGTTGAGCGGGTTGGGGACCTCGCCCTGCACCGGGATGCGCGCCTCGCCGGCGTGCTTCATCTTCGGGATGGCCTCCAGCAGCATGCGGGTGTAGGGGTGCTGCGGCGCCTCGAAGAGCTTCGCCTTGTCTGCCACCTCCACCAGCCGCCCCAGATACATCACCCCGACCTGGTCGGCGACATGCCGCACGACGGCGAGGTTGTGGGAGATGAACAGGTAGGTCAGGCCGCGCTCGCGCTGCAGGTCCTTCATGATGTTGAGGACCTGGGCCTGCACGCTGACGTCCAGCGCGGAGGTCGGCTCGTCGCACACCAGGAACTCGGGCTGGGTGGCCAGGGCCCGCGCGATGGAGATGCGCTGGCGCTGGCCGCCGGAGAACTGATGAGGGTACTTGACCATGTCCAGCGGGCTCAGGCCGACGGACTGCAGCAGCTCGCCGACGCGGGCCTTGAGTGCGGGGCCTTCCTTCAGGATCTCGTGCTCGCGCAAGGGTTCGCCCACGATGTCCTCCACCAGCCAGCGAGGATTGAGGCTGGCGTACGGATCCTGGAAGATCATCTGGATGCGCCGGCGCAGCTTGCGGCCCTCGGCGCTCTTGAACGCGGCGTGCGCGTCCTGGCCATCGAACTGCATGCCGCCGCCGCTGAGCTCGTACAGGCCCACGAGCAGGCGCGCGACGGTGCTCTTGCCGCACCCGGATTCGCCGACCAGGCCCAGGGTCTTGCCGCGCTCGATGGAAAAGCTCACGCCGTCCACCGCGTGCAGCAGCAGGCGCGGCTTGCGCTCGAGCACGCGGTTGAGCCATGGCGGGGAGACGTCGAAGACCTTGGCCAGGTCCTGCGCAACGACCAACGCGCTCGCTGGAGTACCTTCGCCTTCGGCTGCGGTGCTATGAGCCTTCGGAGCGGCCGGGCGGATCACTGGAGTACCTTCGCCTTCGGCTGCGGTGCTATGAGCCTTCGGAGCGGCCGGGCGGCTCATGCGGCGATCCCGTCGATCGAGGAGCTGCTGCGCGCGTCGTGGAGCCAGCACGCGGCGCGGGTGGCACCGGCATTGAGCAGATCGGGCCGCTCGACCAGGCAGCGATCGAAGACGCGCGGGCAGCGTGGGTTGTAGGCGCAGCCGCGCGGGATGGCGTTCAGGCGCGGCATGGCGCCGTCGATCTGGTTGAGGCGTTCGCGGTCCATCGTCATGTCGGGGATGGCGGCCATCAGGCCCGAGGTGTAGGGATGCGCGGGCTGGTGGATCACCTCCTGCACCGGGCCGATCTCGGCGATACGGCCGGCATACATCACAGCCACGCGGTCGCAGGTCTCGGCGATCACGCCCATGTCGTGGGTGATCAGCATCACCGCGGCGCCGCGCTCCTTGCAGATGCGCTTGAGCAGCCTGATGATCTGCGCCTGAATGGAGACATCGAGCGCGGTGGTCGGCTCGTCCGCCACGATCAGCTTGGGCTCGGCAGCCAGCGCCAGCGCGATCACCACGCGCTGGCGCATGCCGCCGGAAAACTGGTGCGGGTAGTGATCGATGCGCTGCGCGGCGCCGGGAATGCCGGTGTCCTGCAGGAGCCCGATGGCGCGCCGGCGCGCTTCGCCCTCGCTCACGGGCAAGTGCGTTCGGATGGTCTCGGTCAGCTGCCTTCCGATGGTGTAGAGCGGGTTGAGCGAGGTCAGCGGGTCCTGGAAGATGGCCCCGATCTTGCGCCCGCGGATATGGCGCATCGCCTCGTGACCCAGGTTGTCGATGCGCTGCCCTTCCAGCACGATCTGGCCCGCGGCAACGCGCCCGGGCGGCTCCAGCAGGCCGATGATGGCGGCGCCCGTCAGGGACTTGCCCGCGCCGGACTCTCCCACCACGCCGAGGATCTCGCCCGGTGCGATCTCGAAGCTGATGTCGTCCAGCGCACGCAGCGTGCCGCGGCGGTGCGGGAATTCGACCACCAGGTTGCGGACTTGCAGAAGACTCATTCGTTGTGTCCTGTCTTGGCTTCAGCGCAGGCGCGGGTTGAGCGCGTCGCGCAACCAGTCGCCCAGAAGGTTCACGCTCAGTGCGATCAGGACCAGCATCGCCCCGGGGAAGACGGTGATCCACCATTCGCCCGAGAACAGGTAGTCGTTGCCGACGCGGATCAGGGTGCCCAGCGAGGGCGACGTCGGCGGCACGCCGACCCCGAGAAAGGACAGCGTCGCCTCCGTGATGATCGCCGTGGCCACCTGGATCGTGGCCAGCACCAGCACCGGGCCCAGCACGTTGGGCAACACGTGCCGGCGCATGATGCGAAGCGGCGCGACGCCGGTCACGCGGGCGGCCTGCACGTATTCCTTGTTGCGCTCCACCAGCGTCGAGCCGCGTACCGTGCGTGCGTACTGCACCCAGCCGGTGAGCGAGATCGAGATGATCAGCACGCCGAATGCAACCGTGTCGTGCGCGTTGGGGAACAGCGCGCGCCCCACGCCGGCGATCAGCAGCGCGACCAGGATGGGCGGGAAGGACAGCATCACGTCGCACACGCGCATCAGGAAGGCATCCAGCCACCCGCCCCAGAAGCCGGCCAGCAGGCCCAGCAGCACGCCGGCCGCGACCGAAAGCAGCACCGAGACCAGGCCCACGACCAGCGAGATGCGTGCACCGTAGATCAATGCCGAAAGGATGTCGCGGCCCTGGTCGTCGGTGCCCAGCAGGTACTTGGTCGTGCCTTCGGCCTCCCAGGCAGGCGGCAGGCGCGCATCGCCGAGCTCGAGCGCGGCGAGGTCGAACGGATTGTGGGGCGACACCCACCCGGCGAAGACCGAACAGAAGATGCAGACGAAGGCGATCGCCGCCGCGAGCATCGCGACCGGCGAGGAGCGGAAGCTGTGGCCGATGTCGCTGTCGAGCCAACGGGCCAGTGTCTTTTTCATCGGGTTGCCTAAAAAGCGGGCCTGCGTCGCAGGCCCTCGGAGTCATTTGCCGTCGATCGTCAAGGCTTGGCGGGGGCCTTGATGCTCATCCACTTGAAGAACATGAAGTTGTCGGCGAGCTGGGTCAGCTCGACGTTCTTGCTCACGCCCCAGGCCAGCGACTGCTGGTGCAGCGGCAGGTGGCCGATGTCGTCCGCGTGGATCTTGAAGGCTTCCTTGATCAGCTCGTTGCGCTTGGCCTTGTCCGTCTCCACCTGGATCTTCTTGGTCACGTCGTCGAGCTTCGGATTGCAGTAGGCGCCGAGGTTGAACTGCCCGGCGCCCTTGTCGTCCGGGCAGGCCGTCAGCGAGCTCAGCGCGTTGTGCGCGTCGTAGGTGGTCGGCGTCCAGCCCAGCAGATAGAAGCTGGTGTCGCGGCGCAGGATCTTGGGGAAGTAGGTCCCCTTGGTCTCGGTGGCCAGGTTGATCTTGACGCCGATGCGCGCCAGGTTCGCGGCCACGCTCTGGCAGATCTGGCCGTCGTTCACGTAACGGTCGTTCGGGCAGTTCATCGTGACCTCGAAGCCGTTCGGATAGCCGGCATCGGTCAGCAGCTTCTTGGCAGCTTCGACCTCGTAGGGCAGGCGCTTGTCCTGCTCGGCGTTCCAGCCGTTGATGCCCGGGCCCACCAGCAGCGCGGTGGGGCGGGAGGCGCCGCGCATCACAGTGCGGTGGATGCCGTTGATGTCGATGGCCTGGTAGAAGGCCTGCCGCACCCGCTTGTCCTTGAAGGGGTTCTTGCCCTTGACGTTGGAGTACTGCAACTCGTCACGCTTCTGGTCCATGCCGAGGAAGATGGTGCGCAGTTCGGGACCGGCGATCACGCGGGCGCCGGGGCTGGCGTTGATGCGCGCAATGTCCTGCACGGGCACCGGCTCCATCACGTCGACCTCGCCCGAGACCAGCGCTGCGACGCGCGTCGCCGGGTTGGCGATGGGGGTGAAGACGATCTCCTGCGCGTTGCCCTCGATCTTGCCCCAGTAGCTGCCGTTGCGGACGAAGACGGTGCGCACGTTCGGCTGGCGCTCGCGCACGCGGTACGGGCCGGTGCCGTTGGCCTTGAACGAAGCCGTGTTCTCGATGCCCTTGCGGCGATCGACCGGGTTGGTCGCCTGGTTGGCCTCGCACCACTTCTGGCTCATGACCATGATCTGGGTGATCACGTCGGGCAGGATGGGGAACGGCGCCAGGGTCTCGATTTCGACGGCCGAGTCGCCGACCTTGCGCACTTCCTTGATCTCGCTCACATGCGCCTTCATGTCGGAGCCTTCGCCCGCGGCGCGGCGGAAGCTGAACACGACGTCCTCCGGCGTGAGCGGGGTGCCGTCGTGGAACTGGACGCCCTTGCGCAGCTCGAAGCGCCAGACCGTGGGCGAGCTCTGCTTCCAGGACGTAGCCAGCAAAGGAGCCAGGCTGAGGTCCTTGTTGCGCCCGACCAGGGATTCGTAGACGTTCGAGGTTACCGAGAGCTGCAGCGACTCGTTCAGTGAGTGCGGATCGAGCGACAGCGCATCCCCTTGATTGGCGATCCGGAGAGTCTGCGCGCCCGCGGGCAGGCAGAGAGCACCCAACGCGGACATGACGGCCATCGTGGCCAGCTTGTTTCTCAGGTTCATGGAAGCACTCCTCGGGTTGAAAGGGTTTCTCAGGACGTCGCTGATGCAGCCACGCTGGTCGTGGGTCGCGCTGCGGCGTTCAGGGGCATGCCCTGCTCGATCAGGCCCGCGTGCAAGGCGGCGCCGAGCGGCAGGATCTCGTCGTTGAAGTCGTAGCGGCTGTTGTGCAGGAACGCGCCGCCGCGAGCATCCTGGCCGATGCGCAAATAGGCGCCGGCCTTCTTCTGCAGCATGAAGGAAAAGTCCTCGGCGCCCATGCTCGGCTCCATGTTGCGCTCGACGTTGTGCGCACCCACGAGGGATTGCGCTACATCGCCGGCGAACATCGCCTCGGGCGCGGTGTTGATGGTGGCCGGGTAAATGCGCTCGAACTTGACCTGGGCCGTGGCGCCGAAGCCGGCCGCGACGGCGGAGCACAGCTCCACCAGCCGCTGCTCGATCTGCGCCTGCACCCGGACGCTGAAGGTGCGCACCGTGCCCACGAGCGTCGCCTTGCCGGGTACAACGCTCATGGCCCCGAGGTCGCCGGCCTGCACCGCGCAGATGCTGATCACGGCCGCGTCGATGGGCCGCACATTGCGCGAGACGATGGTCTGCACCGCCGTGATGACATGCGCCGAGACCAGCACAGGGTCGACGGTGAGGTAGGCATGCGCGCCGTGGCCGCCCTTGCCCTCGATCTCGATGGTGATGCGGTCGGCGGCTGCCATCATGGCGCCGCGGTTGATGCCCACTGTGCCGGCGGGCAGGCCGGGCCAGTTGTGCATCGCGTACACCGCGCTGACGGGGAAGCGGTCGAACAGACCGTCCTCGATCATTGCTCGCGCGCCGGCGAAGCCCTCCTCGCCCGGCTGGAAGATCAGCACGGCCGTGCCGTCGAAGTCGCGGGTCTCGGCCAGGTAGCGCGCGGCGCCGACCAGCATGGCGGTATGGCCGTCGTGGCCGCAGCCGTGCATCAGGCCCTTCTTCGCGGAGCGCCAGCCGAAGTCGTTGTCCTCGCACATCGGCAGAGCGTCCATGTCGGCGCGCAGGCCGATCATGCGGCCGCTGGCCGTGGAGCGCCCGCGGATCACGCCGACCACGCCGGTCTTGCCGATGCCGGGATGGATCTCGTCGACGCCGCAGGCCCGCAGCGACTCCTGCACGCGGCCGGAGGTGTAGATCTCCTCGAAACCGAGCTCGGGGTGCGCATGCAGGTCGCGCCGGAAGGCGGTGATCTCGGGATGGAAGCGCGCGATGTGCGCAAAGGCCCGTCCCGAGGCCTGGTAGCGGGGGGCGTCCATCGTCAATGCCCTCCCGCCCTGCCGATGCGCAGTCGCGGGTCGACCACGAAGTACAGCAGGTCCACGATCAGGTTGATGACGACGAAGATCAGCGCGATCAGGCACAGGTAGGCGGCCATCACTGGAATGTCGGCGAAAGTGACGGCCTGGATGAAGAGCAGGCCCATGCCGGGCCACTGGAAGACCGACTCGGTGATGATGGCGAAGGCGATCAGCCCACCCAGCTGCAGGCCGGTGATGGTCATCACCGGCACCAGCGTGTTCTTGAGCGCATGCCCGAAATGGATGGCGCGGTCCGACAGGCCGCGGGCGCGCGCGAACTTGATGTAGTCGGTGCGCAGGACCTCCAGCATCTCGGCGCGAACCAGCCGCATGATGAGCGTGAGCTGGAAGATGGCGAGCGTCACCGCCGGCAGCACGATGTGCATCCAGCCGTCGGCGCGCAGCAGCCCGGTGCTCCACCAGCCCAGCTGCACCGTCTCGCCGCGCCCGAAGCTGGGAAACCAGCCGAGCAGCACGGCGAAGACCAGGATCAGCAGGATGCCGATCAGGAAGGTGGGCAGCGAGACGCCCAGCAGCGAGACCGTCATGAACACCTGGCTCATGAAGGTGCCCCGCCGCAGCGCCGTATAGACGCCCATCGGGATGCCGATCGCCAGCGCCAGGAAGGCGGCAACCAGCGACAGCTCGAGGGTTGCAGGGAAGCGCTCGCCGATCAGGCGCGAAACCTTGCTGCCCTGGCGCAGGCTGAGACCGAACTCGCCTTGCGAGGCGTTGACCAGGAAATGCCAGAACTGGACGAAGAAGGGCTTGTCCAGGCCGAGCCCTGCGCGCAGCTCGCGGATCTGCTCGGGCGTCGCATCCTGACCGAGCAGGAACACGACCGGATCGCCCACGTACTGGAACAGGAGGAAGGCGATAAAGGCGACCGCGACCATGACGATCACGGCCTGGATCAGGCGGCGCAGTACGAAAGCAATCATTCAGCAGGGCACGTGTTCAATGATGCTAGCAGAGCAAGCCGCATGCCCAAGAGGTGGTTCCCCGGGGGCGGCCTGCTCGAGCTCGCCAGGAAAGCGGGCGATCGCCAGGATCAGTTCACCTTGATGAGACGCCAGTCGAGCCGGTTGTCGGCACGGTGGACCACGTCGATGTTCTTCTTCATCGCCCAAGGGATGATCTGGTTGTGCAGCGGGATGTGCGCGACGTCGTCGTTCTGCAACTGCAGCGCTTCGGTCAGCAGACGGTCGCGCACCGGGATGTCGGTTTCCGTCTTCACGCGGTCGATGATCTGGTCCATCTTCGGATTGCTGTAGCGCCCGACGTTGTAGTTGCCGTCGCCGCCGCCGCCCACCGAGCGCGTGAGCGACTGCAGGCTGTAAAGGGCGTCGAAGGTCGGGACGCCCCACCCGAGCATGTAGATGCTGGCCTCGTAGCGCTGGATCATCGGGAAGTAGGTCACCAATGGCAGGGTCCGCAGCTTGGCTTTGACGCCGACGCGCGCCCACATGGCGGTCACCGCCTGGCAGATCTCCTCGTCGTTGATGTAGCGGTTGTTCGGGCAGGCGAAATCGACTTCGAAGCCGCCGGGGTAGCCGGCATCTGCGAGCAGCTTCTTGGCGACTTCGGGGTCGTAGGCATGGCGCTTGTGCACCCCTTCTGTCCAGCCGTTGACCTGCGGGGCTACCAGCGCGCCGGTGGGCTGGCTCAAGCCGCGCATGGTGACCCGGGTCAGGCTGGCAATGTCGATCGCCTGGTAGAGGGCCTTGCGCACCCGCTGGTCCTTCAACGGGTTCTTGCCCTTGACGCTGGAGCCGGGCAGCTCGTCACGGAACTGGTCCATGCCGAAGAAGATGGTGCGGTTCTCGATCCCGTCGATGACCTTCAGGTTGCCGCTCTGGCGCAGGCGGCCCAGGTCCTGAGGGCTGGGGTCGAGCACGAAGTCGACCTCGCCGGAGAGCAGTGCGGCGGCACGCGTTGCTTCCTGCTTGATGGGGGCATAGACCACTTCGGTCACGTTGGAATCGTTCTTGCCCCAGTAGTGCGGGTTCTTCACCAGCACCAGGCGCTGGTCCGGCTGCCATTCCTTCACCATGAAGGCGCCGGTGCCCATCGCGTTGCGGTGCGCGTAGCTTTCCTCGGGGGTCTTGATGTCCTTCGGTTCGACGGACTTGTTCTTCTCCGCCCAGGCCTTGCTCATGATGCGCAGCTCGGTCAACTGGTTGAGCAGCACCGGATTGGGGCCCTTGAGCAGGATGTCGACCGTGTCCTCATCGACTTTGACCACCTTGTCGATGCCCTGGGTGTAGACAGCGTAATTGGAGGTCTTGGCCATGGCACGCGTCAGCGAATACACCACGTCTTCTGCCGTGAGCGCGGAGCCGTCGCTGAACTTGACGCCGCTGCGCAACGTGAAGCGCACCTGTGTCGGCGAGACATTCTTCCAACTGCTTGCCAACTGAGCCTCTGGCTTGAAGGTCTTGCTGTTGTAGTAGACCAACGAGTCATAGACGGCCGCATGCACACCATTGCCCAGGGCGTTGTTCTGCGAATGGATGTCGAGCGTGGGAATGTCGCTCGCACTCGACCATTTGAAGGTCTTGGCGTGCAGTGCAGGCGCAACCAGCATGGCAGCCGCGAGGGCAACAGGAAAGAAGACGAGCTTTGAACCCATGGTTAACCTTCAGTCACAGAGTGAAAACGCGGACTATGCAACAGCCACGCCAGCTTTCGAGACGGGAGAACGCTGACCCGAGGGATTTCCCTGTTCGCGAAAGCCCGGAAAAGAAAAAAGCCGCCCGACTTTCGTCGGACGGCTTTCAAGAACTTCCCGTGCGAAGCTGGCTTATGCCAGCCTCAGATCAGAAAGCGTGACGGATACCGAAGTCGTAACCCGTCGAGGTCTTCGGCTGGAAGGCCGAGCCGCCGAAGGAGGTAACGAAGGCCGGGCCGCCGACGGTCAGGTTGGCGCCATTCTTGTTGCGAATGCGAGCCACCGTGGCGTACAGAGCCGTACGCTTCGACAGGTTGTGCACGTAGCCGATCGCGAACTTGTTGGCCTTCGGATCGTCGCCCGTGCCGAAGATGTTGAACGGCAGGTTCAGGTCGTACTTGACGGCCGAGTAGGACGCGCGGATCAGGCCAGGGCCGACCGGCACGGTCACGCCGAGCAGGTAACCCTTCAGGTCGATGTCGGTAGCGGCGGTGGTGAACAGGAAGTTGTCGGTGTCGATTTCGTTCTTGGCCTTCGAGTACTCACCGAAGAGCTTCACGACGCCGAAGTCGTAGGAAGCGCCGAGGTTGAAGGTCTTGACGTTGGTCGTCGTGCCGTCGAAGAAGTCGTCGCCGATGGTGCTCTGGCCGTAGGAGGCAGCCACATCCAGCGGGCCGTTCGCGTAGCCGAAGCGGCCGCCGACATAACGACCGGTGCGCTGGCTGTTCGCCACGTCCGGCGTTGCAACGCCCGGATCGAACTTGTTACGCTCGTGGAAGCCGTACATCACCTGACCATAGAAGCCACCGAGGTTCGGGGGCAGGAAGTAGCCGATGGTGTTGCTGGCGCGAACGTAGTTGCTGCCGCTCACGTTGGTGAAAACGGTCGGAATGCCCGTCGTCGCGCCGCCCAGCCAAGCGCCGAAGCCGGTGTTCGCGGTGCTGATCAGGTTGGTGCCAACGCCGTTGGTGCCGAACGGATCGAACACGGTGTCGTTCCAGAACGTCGGGGTGTAGTCACGACCCAGACGGATTTCACCGAAACCACCCGACAGGCTCACGGTCGAGCGACGAGCGAAGGTGGCGATACCTTGCTGGCCGTCGTCGTTGGAGATCGGGGCTTCGAGCCAGAAGCTGGCAGCCAGGCCACCACCGAGGTCTTCCGTGCCACGGAAGCCAAGACGGCTGGAGTTGTAACCAGAGTTCGCCAGCGCGGTGCGGCTCGCCTTGACGCTATCCACGAAGAAGGGATTGGCCAGCGTCGGGATGCTGATGTTCTCCGACTTGTTCGAGTAGCCGCTGACAGACGCGTCAACCACGCCGAACAGCGTCACGGACGACTGCGCCGAGGCAACACCGGCAACAGCCAGAGCAGCCAAGGCAACTAGAGATTTTTTCATTGCAAGTTTCTCCAAGGTTAAACATAGGGCTCCGGTGCGAAGGGCTCACCGTGACTGGCACTTCTGTGCTCCCACCGGACCCCGGGCCAACCTCCTTTTGGGAAGTTGTCGCTATTGCACCAGAGCCGCTTCGTCTGGGCAAAACAATTCTCCCGAAAACGCGGGGCGCTTCGCCGTTTCGTTGCACTCGTGCAACAAAGCACCACAGCCCACAAGATCCCGCGATATGAAACAAGACCTGCTGCGCAAGTAACTTATTGCGTATGGGTTCCAATCGCGCCATGACGCCCTCGCTCGACGCTTTCCTGGGTACTGCGGATGCGGCCCTGCGTACCTTGTTTGCGAAACCCCATGCCACCCGCGCAGTGCCGCAGCCTGCCAGCCCGGGCATCGAGCTCAGCCTGGCCGAGCGCCGCGAAGCCGGCGCATTGATGCGGGTGAATCATGTCGGGGAGGTCTGTGCGCAGGCCCTGTACACGGCGCAAGCGGCGGTCACGCGGGACCCGAAGTTGCGGGCGCACTTCGACGAGGCCGCGCGCGAGGAGACGGACCACCTCGCCTGGACGCAGCAACGGCTCGAGGAACTGGGCGCGCGCGCCTCGGCGCTGAATCCCCTTTGGTACCTGGGCGCCTTCGGGCTCGGTCTCGTGGCCGGCCGGCTGGGCGATCCCTTGAGCCTTGGATTCGTCGCGGAGACCGAACGGCAGGTCGAGGCTCATCTCGACGGCCACCTCGATCGCCTGCCTGCGGGCGATACAGCCTCGCGCGCCGTGGTCAACCAGATGAAGCTGGACGAGGCGCGCCATGCGGCACATGCCTGGAGCGCCGGCGCGCAGGAATTACCGGCGCCAGCCAAGGCCCTGATGCGCCTGGCGGCCCGGGTGATGACCACCGTCGCCCATCGGATATGAGCGGAGTCCGGTGCGCTCAGGTGTCGATGAGATCGAAGCTGGTCGTGATCTCGGCGGTCTTGGCCAGCATGACGCTCGCCGAGCAGTAGGTATCGTGGCTCAGCGCGATCGCGCGCTCGACGGCGGCGGCCGGAATGCCCTTTCCCGCCACCGTGAAGTGCATGTGGATCTTGGTGAAGACCTTCGGATCTTTCTCTGCTCGCTCGCTGCTCAGCTTGACGCTGACGCGCTCGACCTGATGCCGGCCTCGCTTCAGGATCAGCACCACATCGTAGGCAGTGCAGCCGCCAGTGCCGGCGAGCACCGTTTCCATCGGCCGGGCGGCCAGGTTCCGGCCGCCGTTCTCGGGCTTTGCCGCATCCGGCGCGCCGTCCATCATCAAGACATGGCCGCTGCCGGTCTCGGCGACGAAACCCATGGCCGACAGCGTCCCCGCGCCGCCGGTCCAGCTCACTGTACATTCCATCCTTGCAAGGCTCCAGAGTCACGACGCGCAGCAAGAAAAATCACGCTGACGTCGATTTGTGTTGGAAAAGCGTCACTCGCTTGTTGCAACGCAACAAAGAGTCGATATACTTTATTTCATCGCACACGGAAACGTGTGTACCGGTTGTCTCCTCCACCCTCCCAATTGGTGGATTTAGCCCCGAGCCGCAAGGCCCGGGGCTTTTTTCTTGGACCCGCGGCAGGGGGATGGCGGGCCTATGATCCGGACCCTATGTCCACCCCGCCTGCCCCGCTGTCCCCTGCCGACTACCTGAAGAAGATCCTCACGGCCCGTGTCTACGACGTGGCGGTGGAGTCGGCGCTCGAGCCGGCACAGGCCTTGAGCGCGCGGCTGGGCAACACCGTGCTGCTCAAGCGGGAGGACCAGCAGGCAGTGTTCAGCTTCAAGCTGCGCGGCGCCTACAACAAGATGGCGCATCTCAGCCCCGAACAGCTCGCCAGGGGCGTGATCTGCGCGTCGGCCGGCAACCATGCCCAGGGCGTCGCGCTCAGCGCCCGCAAGCTCGGTGCGCGGGCCGTGGTCGTGATGCCGGTGACCACGCCGCAGCTCAAGATCGATGCCGTGCGCGCGCTCGGCGGAGAAGTGCAGCTGCACGGCGACAGCTACTCCGAAGCCTACGCCTACGCGCTGGAGCAGCAGAAGCTTCACAGGCTCGTCTTCGTGCACCCTTTCGACGACCCGGACGTCATCGCCGGCCAGGGGACGATCGCGATGGAGATCCTGCGCCAGCACCAGGGCCCGCTAGACGCGGTCTTCGTCGCCATCGGGGGCGGCGGATTGATCTCGGGCGTTGCCAACTACATCAAGGCCGTGCGACCCGAGATCAAGGTGATCGGCGTCCAGATGAACGATTCGGACGCGATGCTGCGCTCCGTCGCCGCCCGCGAACGGGTGACGCTGGCCGATGTCGGCCTGTTCTCCGATGGCACCGCGGTCAAGCTGGTCGGCGAGGAGACCTTCCGGATCTCCCGCGAGCTGGTGGACGAGTTCATCACCGTCGATACCGACGCGGTGTGCGCCGGCATCAAGGACGTGTTCATCGACACCCGCAGCATCGTCGAGCCCGCCGGTGCACTGGCAGTGGCGGCGATCAAGCAGTACGTCGAGGCACACGGCACGCAGGGCCAGACCTACGCGGCCATCCTTTGCGGCGCCAACATGAACTTCGATCGGCTGCGCTTCGTGGCCGAGCGCGCGGAGGTGGGCGAGGAGCGCGAGGCCCTGTTCGCCGTCACCATCCCCGAGGAGCGCGGCAGCTTCCGGCGCTTCTGCGAGCTGGTGGGGCAGTTGCCCGGCGCCTCGCGCAGCGTGACCGAGTTCAACTACCGGATCAGCGACGCCAGGGAGGCGCACGTGTTCGTGGGCTTGACCACCCAGACCCGCGGCGAGTCGAAGACCATCACCGAGACCTTCCTGGCCCACGGCTACGGCGTCATCGACCTCACGCACAACGAGCTCGCCAAGGAGCACATCCGCCACATGGTGGGCGGTCGCAGCGGCCTGGCGCATGACGAGCGGCTGCTGAGCTTCGTGTTCCCGGAACGGCCCGGCGCGCTGCTCAAGTTCCTGAGCCTCATGCGGCCCACCTGGAACATCAGCCTCTTCCACTACCGCAACCAGGGCGCCGACTACGGCCGCATCCTGGTCGGGCTGCAGGTCCCGGCGGCCGACCACGCTGTCTTCGACGAGTTCCTGCGGACGCTGGACTATCCGTTCGTGGAGGAAACCGGCAATCCGGTCTATCGGCTGTTCCTGCAGGCCTAGCGCCGGATGCCGCCACGCTCCGGCGGCGCGACCACCGGCTGGGGCGCATCGGACACGGAAGGCGGCGGTCCGTTGACGGCGAGTGGCCGCGCCGGCAGTTGCAGCGTGAAGGCCGGCGTGGCATCGACGCTCGCGCCCAGCGATGCGGCCCGTGCGCTGACCGAATGCAGCACATAGCCATCCGCCACCTTGGCGCCGACGCGGAAGGGCCGCGGGGGCTTGCCATCGACGGCGATCAGCGCCGCGCCCTGCAGGTCGGCGTCAGCGACGACGCCGAGCAATTGGAAACGGCTGGCGGCATCGGGCGTTGCCACGACGTCGGCCTGGCTCGGCACCACGCCCAGCATTTGCGCGACCGCCGCCGGATCCACCGCCACCGCGGCGTTGCTGCTCAAGGCGGGCGGCGCAACCGCATCGGACGGAGACATCAGCCGCAGCCCCCAGAACACGATGCTCGCCGCGGCCAGGGCCCACAAGACGGTGGTCGCAGTGGCCGAGGGCCAGCGGGCGGGGGCGTAGGAAGCTGCCATGAGGCGGGATTATCATTCAGCGCAGGCGCCCACGCGCATTCCTCACCCCTCCTCCCATTTTCATGTCCCTTTTTCAACGCCCTCTCGCGCGGACCCTGCAGCGAGGCTTCACCCTTATCGAGCTGATGGTCGTGCTGGTCATCATCGGCGTGCTCGCGGCATTGATCGTGCCCAACGTGATCGAGCGCGCCGACGACGCGCGCGTGACCGCCGCCCGCACCGACGTCAACAACCTGATGCAGGCACTCAAGCTCTACCGGCTCGACAACCAGCGCTACCCGACGGCCGAGCAGGGCCTGCAGGCGCTGCTCGCGCGCCCCACCACCGGTCCCGCCGCGCCCAACTGGAAGCCCTACATCGAGAAGCTGCCCAATGACCCTTGGGGCCGCCCCTACCAGTACATGAACCCCGGCCTGAAGGGCGAGATCGACGTGTTCTCGCTCGGCCCTGACGGCCAGCCCGGCGGCGAAGGCAAGAATGCCGATATCGGCAGCTGGCAGTAGGCGCGTCGCTTCCCGCTCCGACAGCGCCCACCGCCGGGGGCCCGGCGGCTTCACCCTGATCGAGCTGCTCGTGGTGATCGCCATCATCGCGATCGCCACGGCCGGCGTCGGTCTCGCGTTGCGCAACACCGGCCAGGAAACCCTGGATCGCGAAGCCGAGCGTCTTTCGGCCCTGCTCGAAGCGGCGCGCGCCCAGTCGCGTGCCAGCGGCATCGCGGTTCGATGGCGCACGACGCCGGAGGGACCCACCAGCTTCATCTTCGATGGCCTGCCGCCCGGCACGCTGCCCACGGCCTGGCTTTCCGCCGACATCGTGGCGCAGCCGCTGGCAGGAAACGGCTCGCCCATTGCGGCGCTGCAGCTGGGCCCCGATCCGATCATCGCGGCGCAGCAGGTGCTGCTCACGTCGGAGGGCCCGCCTGCGCGCACCCTGCGCATCGCCACCGATGGCCTGCGGCCCTTTGCGGTGACCACGCCATGAGCCGCACGGCCGCTCCGAAGGCGAATAGCACCGTAGCCGCAGGCGAAGGTGTTCTGATGAGCCGCACGGCCGCTCCGAAGGCGGATAGCACCGTAGCCGCAGGCGAAGGTGCTCCAGTGACCCGCACGGCCGCTCCGAAGGCGAAGCGCGGCCGAAGTCGCGGCTTCACCCTGGTCGAGGTGCTGGTGGCGCTGGGCATCATCGCGATCGCGCTGGCCGCGGGCACGCAGGCCACGAACGCGATCACGCGCAATGCGCAGCGGCAGTCGGACCTGCTACTGGCACAGCTCTGCGCCGAAAACGAGCTCATCAAGGCCCGCCTCGCGCGCCAGATGCCGGCCGTCGGCGATGCCGGCCTGGTCTGCACCCAGGCCAACACCAGCTTCGCCGTCACGATCTCCACAACGCCCACGCTGAATCCGAATTTCCGGCGCGTCGACGTGCAGGTGCGCGACGCAGCCGAGGCGCCGGTGCTGCGGCTTTCTACCGTCGTGGGGCGCTTCTGATGACGACGACGCGCGCCACCCGCGGCTTCACGCTGATCGAACTGCTGGTGGCGATCACCGTCATGGCGCTGCTCGCGCTGGTCAGCTGGCAAGGGCTCGAAGGCATGGCGCGCGCCCAGTCCATCAACCGCGAGCGCAGCGACGCCGTGCTGACGCTGCAGACGGCGCTGTCGCAATGGACCGCCGACCTCGACGCCACGGTCGCCCTGGCGCAGACCCGCGCGATGGACTGGGACGGCCGCACGCTGCGCCTCACCCGCCGCAGCACCGACAGCGCGCTGCCGGTGGTCTACGTGGTGGCATGGACCCTGCGGGCCGATGCCGCGGGCGTCGCCCGCTGGTACCGCTGGCAGTCGCCCGGCCTCACCGGCCGCCCCGAATGGCAGCAGGCCTGGGACCACGCCGCCGCCTGGGGCCAGGACAACAGCAGCAGCAGCAACGAGGTGCGCGGCACCGAGCTCGGCCTGATGCCGCTCGATGCCTGGCAGCTCTTCTACTTCCGCAATGACGTCTGGGGCCCTGCCGTGGGCGCCGCGGCGCTCGGCGCCGGCACGCCATTGCCAGACGGCGTGCGCCTGGTACTGAGCCTTCCGCCCGGCCCGGCGCTCGCCGGCGTGCTTACGCGCGACTGGGTGCGGCCCACCGCCTCGGCACCCAAGTCTTCATGAAGCGGCCTGCTCACCTCTCATCACGACCGCAGCGCGGCGCGGCCTTGCTGACCGCCATGCTCACGGTCACGCTGGTTGCCACCTTCGCCGCGGCGTCGCTCTGGCAGCAATGGCGCGCCGTCGAGGTCGAGGCGGCCGAACGCGGGCGAGTGCAATCGGCCTGGGTGCTGGTGGGCGCGCTCGACTGGTCGCGCCTGATCCTGCGCGAGGACGCCCGCGCCCCTGCCGCTGCCGGCGGCGGCGCGGACCACCTGGCCGAGCCCTGGGCCGTGCCGCTGGAGGAAGCCAAGCTGTCGAGCTTTCTCGCGGCAGACAAGAACATCGCCAGCGACGCGCTGGAGGGCTTGCCCGAAGCCTTTCTCCAGGGCCGCATCGTCGACGCGCAATCCAAGCTCAATGTGATGAACATGGTGCTGAACGGCGCGCCGGTACCGGCAGAGATCGCCGTCTTCACCAAGCTGTTCGAGATGCTCGGGCTTCCCGTGCAGGAGGTGCCGGTACTCGCGGCGCAGCTCAGGCGTGCCCTGCCACCAGCGGCCTCCGCTGGCACAGGCACAGGCACAGGCACGGGCACTGGCACTGGTACGGGTACGGGTACGGGTACGGGTACGGGTACGGGTACAGGAACCGGAACCGGAACTGGAACTGGAACTGGAACTGGAACCGGAACTGGCACAGGAACTGGCGCGCAGCCCACCGCGGACACCTCGGCCTCCGGCCCGCTGCTGCCGCAGCGCACGTCTCAACTGATCTGGCTTGGGCTGTCGCCCTCCACCGTGACGGCGCTGGAACCCTACGTCACCATCCTGCCCGCGCGCACGCCGCTCAACATCAACACCGCCAGCGCCGAGGCGTTGGCGGCCAGCGTGCCCTCTCTCGACCTGGCGAGCGCCAAGCGCGTCGTCGCCCAGCGCGCGACGCGTTACTTCCGAACACAGGAAGACGCCAACAAGGTGCTCGCCCAAGGCTCCGGCCAATTCAACAGCACGCAGCACAGCGTCTCGACCCGCTTCTTCGAGGTGCAAGGCCGGCTCCGGCTGGACAACGCCTGGGTCGAGGAACATTCGCTGCTCCAGCGCGACAACCTCGAGCTGCGAATCATCTGGCGCGAACGTGGCGCGGGCGCCACGTCCATTGCGCCGAAGTCCTGAGCGGAAACTTTTGGTCACGCTTATGGGATTAAATGCACCGCAGCGCCCATGCCATGGGCAGAAAGCGCTATCAACTTTGTAGCATTGGATGTAAGCCGTCCTCCTACAATGGCGACCCCTCTCGATCATGGCCCTCCTGCTCGTCACCGCTCCCCTTCCTCCTGCGCCTGCCGGCGGCGACTACGGCTGGGCGGTATGGTCCAGCGACGGCCGCAAGCTGCGCTCCCAAGGCAGCGCGCCACCGGCCCTGCTGCCGAGCGGCGACGAACTGATCCTGTGTGTGCCGGCTGCCACCCTGTCCTGGCACCAGGTCACCCTGCCGCAAGGGAGCATGAGCAGCGGTGTGCGCCTGCGCTCGGTGCTCAACGGCCTGCTCGAAGACCGGCTGCTCGATGACCCCGAACAGCTGCACTTCGCGCTGCAGCCGGACCCGCGCGCGGGCGTGCCCGTCTGGGTCGCTGCCTGCAACCGGCAGTGGCTGAGCAGCGTGGTGCAGGCCGTCGAGAGCGCGGGCCGCCGTGTCACGCGCATCGTTCCCGAATTCACGCCGCAACCGGCCGGCGCGGCACCGATGATCTTCGCCATCGGCGAGCCCGGCACCGCGCAGCTGGTGGTCTGCGACACCGAAGGCGTGACCCCGCTGCCGCTCGATCCCGCCGGTGCCGCGCTCGTCGGCACGGTGCCCGAAGGCACGGCGATGCTGGCCGAGCCGGCTGTCGCCGAGCTCGCGGAAAGCCTGCTGGGACGGCGCGTGCCGATCGTCCCGCCGCCCGCGCGCTGGCTGCAGGCCAGCCGCTCGCCCTGGGATCTCGCGCAATTCGACCTCGCCTCCACCGGCCGCGCGCGCGCCAGCAAGAAGCTGGTGGCGATCTGGCGTGCGCTGTGGCACGGGCCCGAATGGCGGCTCGCGCGCTGGGGCGCACTGGTGCTGGTGCTGACGCAGCTCATCGGCCTCAACGCGTGGGCCTGGAAAGAGCGCAACGCGCTCGACAACAAGCGGGCGCAAGTGAACAACATCCTCAAGCAGACCTTCCCCTCGGTGCAGCTGGTGGTCGACGCTCCGGTACAGATGGTGCGCGAGGTCGCGACGCTGCAGCAGGCCACGGGCGGCGTGTCGGTGATCGACCTCGAGCCCATGCTCAGCGCGGTCGCCACCAGCCTGCCGTCGGGGCGGGTCCCGAGCGCCATCGACTACACCGCGGGTCAGCTGCGCCTGCGCGGCCTGGGCCTGCAGCCCTCCGAAGCCAATCAGGTGGCGGCGACCCTGTCGGCGCGCGGCTACAACGCGCGCAGCGAGGGCGACCTGCTGCTGGTCCAGGCGGAGGCGCCGCGATGAACTGGCTCGAATCCCTGGAAGCGCGCTGGCAGGCCTGGTGGCTCGAGCTGGAGCCGCGCGAACAGCGCCTGATCGGGGCGGCGGCTGCGCTGGTGCTGCTGGCCCTGCTGTGGTGGGTGGCGCTGGCGCCGGCACTGCGCACGCTGTCCGCGGCGCCTGCCGAGCACGCCAGGCTCGACGCTCAGTTGCAGCAGATGACCACGTTGCAGACCCAGGCCAAGGCCCTGCAGGCCCAGCCGCGCGCGAGCCGCGACGATGCGGTGCGCGCCCTCGAAAGCTCGGTGCGACAAAGCCTCGGGCCCAACGCGCAGCTGCAGCCCGCTGCCTCCGGCGACGGCATCACGGTCGCGGTGCGCACCGTCCCCGCCGACACCCTCGCCCAATGGCTGGCCCAGGCCCGCAGCAATGCGCGCGCCGTCCCGCGCGAAGCACACCTTGCACGTAGCGCGCAAAGCGCGCCGGCCCCCGGCGGCGCTGCTCCGGCGGCGGGCGCCAGGAGCACCGAGCGCCCCGTCGTGCGCTGGGACGGCACGCTGGTCATGGGCCTGCCGCCCCGTTGAGTTCGAATGGCCACCCGACGCACCCCCTCCGCCCGCAGCGCCACCACTGGCCGCGGCTGGGCTCTGCTCGGCGTCCTGCTCGGTGCGCTGCTCGCGTTCTCGCTCTACGCACCGGCGCGCTGGCTCGCCGCCGGCCTGGCGCGCTGGAGCGACGGCCACCTGCAGCTGGTCAACGCGCGCGGCACGGTCTGGAACGGCACCGGCGGCGTGGTGTTCGCCAGCGGCGCCGGCGGGGCCGAAGCGATCTCCCTGCCCGGCACCATCGCCTGGACCCTGCGCCCGCGCTGGGACGGCGTGGCGGCAACGCTGCAGATCCCCTGCTGCGCGCCGCAGCCGCTGCAGTTCAGGGCCCAGCCGCGCCCCAGCGGCCTGCAACTGACCTGGGCGGACGGCCGCTCCCGGTGGCCGGCCGCGCTGCTCAGCGGCTTCGGCGCGCCCTGGAACACGCTCAAGCCCGAAGGCGTGCTCGATCTGTCGATGCAGGCCTTCGTGATGCAGTGGAGCGGCGAGCAGCTCCGGCTGGCCGGACGCGCCACGCTCGACGCCATGGACATCTCTTCCAGCCTGTCGACCCTCAAGCCGATGGGCAGCTACCGCATCACGCTCGAAGGCGGGTCCTCGCCCACCCTGCTGCTGACCACGCGAGAGGGCAGTCTGCAGCTCAATGGCAGCGGCCGCTGGAACGGCCGGGCCCTGCGTTTCGACGGCGAGGCCAGCGCCGCGCCGGGGCGCGAGGACGCGCTGTCGAACTTGTTGAACATCATCGGCCGACGCGAGGGCGCGCGCTCGATCATCACTCTGGGATGACCATGAAATCACCATCCACCAGCGCCATGCGCCTGTGCACCGTCGCCCTCGCGGTGCACCTGCTGGCCGCCGCCTGCATGCCGGCCGCCTTCGCGCAGGAAAGCGCCCCGCCGCCGCGCCGCGGCGAGCCGATCACGCTGAACTTCACCAATGCCGAAATCGAATCGGTGGCGCGCACGATGGCGGTCGTGACCGGGCGCGACGTGGTGGTCGACCCGCGCGTCAAGGGCACGATCAACCTGCAGACCGATCGGCCGATCTCGCCTGCCGCCGCCTTCAACCAGTTCGCCGCAGCGCTGCGCCTGCAGGGCTTCGCCGTGGTGCAGTCCGAGGGGCTCTACAAGGTGGTGCCCGAGGCCGACGCCAAGCTGCAGAGCAATGCGGTCACGACCTCGACCTCCGCCACCGCGAGCCTCTCCGGCAACCAGATCGTCACCCAGGTCTTCAGGCTCAACTACGAGGCGGCCAACAATCTGCTGCCGGTGCTGCGTCCGCTGATCGCGCCCAACAACACGATCAACGTGAACCCGGGCAACAACTCGCTGGTGATCACCGACTATGCGGAGAACATGCGCCGGCTGGCCCGCATCATCGCGGCCCTGGATGTGCCCAACGCCTCCGACGTCGAGGTCATCCCGCTCAAGCACTCGGTGGCGACCGACCTGGTGCCAGTCCTTACGCGCCTGGCCGAGGGCGGCACCGCCACTGCGCCGGGGCAACCCGCGGCCGCGCCCGGCACCACCGATGCCTCCTTCCGCACCACCCTGCTGGCCGAGCCGCGCAGCAACGCGATCATCATGCGTGCCGCCAACCCCGCGCGCTCGCAGCTCATCCGCACGTTGATCGACCGGCTCGACCGCCCACCCATCGACTCCGGCAACGGCGCCGCCGGCAACATCTACGTGGTCTACCTCAAGAACGCCGACGCCGTGCGGATCGCCACCACGCTGCGCGCCGCGCTGACGAGCGCACAGGCGGGTACGCCCGGTGCCCAGGGCCCAGGCGGCACGAGCCCGATCACGGCGGGGGCTCAGCAGCAGCAACAACAGCAGCAGCTCACCCAGATGGCCGGCGCCGGCGGCGGCCTGAGCGCCGCCACCACGCCGGTCAGCACCACCGCCCCGGTCTCCACGGGCGGGCAGATCCAGGCCGATCCGGCCACCAACTCGCTGATCATCAGCGCGCCCGAGCCGCTCTACCGCCAGTTGCGTGCCGTCATCGACCGGCTCGACAGCCGCCGCGCGCAGGTCCTGATCGAAAGCCTGATCGTCGAAGTCAACGCCGACAAGGCGGCCGAGTTCGGCATCCAGTGGCAAGCCGGCCTGGGCAACACCGGCGACCGCAACGTCGGCGTGATCGGTACCAACTCCAGCCTGGGCGGGGCCAACATCATCGACCTGGCGGTCGGCCTGGCCACCGGCAATGCCGCGACCCGGCCCTCCAGCGGCTTCAACTTCGGCATCGGCCACCGCTACGGCGACAACGGCCAGTACGTGCTGGGCTTCCTGGCCCGCTTCCTGGCCAGCAACGGCGAGGGCAACGTGCTGTCCACGCCGAACCTGCTCACGCTGGACAACGAAGAGGCCAAGATCGTGGTGGGCCAGAACGTGCCCTTCGTCACCGGCCAGTACACCAACACCGGCGCCAACACCAACACCGTCAACCCCTTCCAGACCATCGAGCGCAAGGACGTGGGCCTGACGCTGCGCGTGCGCCCGCAGATCAGCGAGACCGGCACCGTCAAGATGCAGATCTTCCAGGAGGTCTCCAGCGTGGTCGCGTCCACCGTCAACAACATCAACGGTCCCACCACCACCAAGCGCTCGATCGAGTCGAACGTGCTGGTCGACGACGGCAACATCATCGTGCTGGGCGGTCTCTTGTCCGACGAGTACTCGAACTCCCAGGAGAAGGTCCCCGGCCTGGGCGACGTTCCAGTGCTCGGCAACCTCTTCAAGAGCGAGGTGCGCAACCGCAGGAAGACCAACCTGATGGTGTTCCTGCGGCCCACGGTCGTGCGCGACCAGCTCTCCGGCGACGCCATCACCGCCGACCGCTACGACGCCTTGCGCGCACTGCAGCAGATCCAGCAGCCATCGACCGACAACCCGATGCTGAACGCGGTGCGCGAATCGGCGGTCCTGCCACCGCTGCCGGCTGTCAGGCAGGGCGACCCTTCGCGCCGCATCGAAGGCACCCAGCTGATCCCGCCGCCGCTGCCGCCGCAGCATGTGCCGCTGCCCGGCGGTGCCCCGCTCAAGGGCGCGCTGCCGCCCACCGCCGACCCCTCCACGGGGCGCGAACTGCCCTGAGGTTAGAGCCATGCGCTATCCCCTGCCTTATGCCTTCGCGCGCACCCAGCAACTGCTGCTGGAAGAATCGGACGACGGCGCCCTCACGCTGTGGATGCCGCAGACGCCGCCCAAGAGCGCACTCAGCGAAGTCGTGCGCAAGTACCCCGTCAAAGCCTTCGAGCCGCTGACGCCCGTCGACCTGGCCCAGCGCATCTCGGCCGCGTATGCGAAAGGCGAATCGAACGCCGCCGCGGTCGTCAGCGAGGTGCAGAGCGACGCCGACCTGTCGCGCATGATGCAGGAGCTGCCCGCGGTCGAGGACCTGCTGGAAAGCGCCGGCGACGCGCCCATCATCCGCATGCTCAACGCGCTGCTCACGCAGGCGGCGCGCGATGGCGCCAGCGACATCCACATCGAGCCGTACGAGCGCACATCGTCCGTGCGCTTCCGCATCGACGGCACGCTGCGCGAGGTGGTGCAGCCCAACCGGGCGCTGCACGCGGCGCTGATCTCGCGGCTGAAGATCATGGCCGACCTCGACATCGCCGAGAAGCGGCTGCCGCAGGACGGGCGCATCAGCCTGCGCATCGGCACTCGCGCGGTGGACGTGCGGGTCTCGACGCTGCCTTCGGCGCACGGCGAACGCGCCGTGCTGCGCCTTCTGGACAAGTCCGAGAGCAAGCTCACGCTGGAGTCGGTCGGCATGCAGGGCGACACGCTCGCGCGTTTCCTGAACCTGATCAACCAGCCGCACGGCATCATCCTGGTCACCGGGCCGACCGGCTCGGGCAAGACCACCACCCTCTACGCCGCGCTCGGCCGCCTCGACTCGGCCCACAGCAACATCATGACCGTGGAGGACCCGATCGAGTACGAGCTCCCCGGCGTCGGCCAGACCCAGGTCAACGCCAAGATCGACCTCACCTTCGCCAAGGCCCTGCGCGCCATCCTGCGGCAGGACCCGGACGTCATCATGATCGGCGAGATCCGCGATTTCGAGACGGCCCAGATCGCGATCCAGGCCTCGCTCACCGGCCACCTGGTGCTGGCCACGCTGCACACCAACGATTCGGTCAGCGCGGTCACGCGGCTGACCGACATGGGGGTGGAGCCTTTCCTGCTGAGCTCGTCGCTGCTGGGCGTGCTGGCGCAGCGGCTGGTGCGCCGCCTCTGCCCGGTGTGCGCCGTGCCCACAGCGGTGGGCGACGAGGCCGGCCCCGTGGGCTGCGACGCCTGCGGCCAGACCGGCTACCAGGGCCGCACCGGCATCTTCGAGCTGCTGGTGGCGGACGACACGATACGCTCGCTGGTGCACAACCGCGCACCCGAGAGCCAGCTCTTCGTGGCGGCCGAGCGCGGCGGGCTGCGCTCGATGCGCGAGGACGGGGAGCGGCTGGTCAAGACCGGCGTGACGTCACGTGCCGAGCTACTGCGGGTGACGCGGGACTGATCCCGCGTCCTTGCCCTCACTCCAGCACAACCAGATTGCGCGTCTGCGGATCGGTCTCCACCGCGCGCACGCGGCCGGCGTTGTCGAACAGCACCTGGAACTCGCTGAAGCTGCTCAGCCACATGCGCCAGATCGGCGCGTCGAGGTTCGGGTTTTCGCTGCTGATCGGGTAACCCACCGCCATGGCGACCTGCTCGCGCGTCATGCCCTTGGTCACGCGCGCCGACTTGATGGCCTCGCGGATCTTGGGCGGAAAGCCCGCGATGCGGGCCGCCGGGTCTTCGGTCACCACATAGCGCTTGGCAAAAGTGCCCAGGTCCAGGTCGCGGCTGTAGTCGTTGCCGATGTCCTGCTTCTTGCCATCGACCAGCACGTTGACGCGCTGGCGCCCATAGCCGGTCACCTGGGCCGGCGTGCCGACCGGGATGATGCGCTTGCCGCTCTCCGCGTAGTTGCTGTCGCTGATCCAGCTCCCGTCGGTGCGCAGGTTGCAGCAGAGAAAGCCGTTGTAGGTCGGACGGTCCTGCGCGGCGGCAGGCAGCGACAGCGCGCCCAGCAGCGCGGCAACGGCAAATGCGGAAGTACGAAGCGGCATGAAGACTCCTCGTTCGAATGTTGTTGAAGCCCGTGTGACGAAAAGGCTGCGCCAAACGTCGACAATGCGGACTCGCGCATTTTGCCGTCAGTCCCCATGCCCGCCTATTCGTTCGAAGCCATAGATCAACAGGGGCAGCCCCGCAAGGGCGTGCTCGAAGCCGACACTGCCCGCAGCGCGCGCGGCGTGCTGCGCGCGCAGGCCCTGATCCCGCTGTCGGTGACGGCAGTCGGCAGCGCCGAGGGCGGCGCGCCCGCCTCGGGCGGCTGGCGCCGCATGCTGGGCGGCAGGCGCATCTTCAATTCCACCACGCTCGCGGTCTGGACCCGGCAGCTCGCCGGGCTCGTGTCTTCGGGCCTGCCGCTCGAACGCGCCCTGACCGCGCTGACCGACGAGGCCGAGACCGAGGAGCAGCGCAACCTGGTCGCCTCGCTGCGGGCCGACGTCAACGCGGGCTCGCCCTTCGGCCGCACGCTGTCGCAGCACCCGCGCGAGTTCTCGCCCATCTACACCGCGGTGATCAGTGCCGGCGAGCAGACCGGCAACCTGGGGCTGGTGCTCGAGCGGCTGGCCGACGACCTGGAGCAGCGCCAGGCCCTGCAGCAGAAGCTGGTCGGCGCTGCGCTCTACCCCGCCATCGTGACCCTGGTCGCCATCGTGATCGTGGTCTTCCTGGTCAGCTACGTGGTCCCGCAGGTGGCCAACGTCTTCGCCGGCACCAAGCGCGCCCTGCCGATCCTGACCGTGATCATGCTGGCGCTCAGCGATTTCGTCCGCAACTACGGCTGGCTGATGCTGGGCGCGATCGTCGTGATGGCCATCGGCGCGCGCATGGCGCTGGCGCGCGCCGCCTTCCGCGAGCGCTTCGATGCCGCCTGGCTCGAGCTGCCGCTCGTGGGCCGCCTCTCGCGCGGCTACAACGCGGCGCGCTTCGCCAGCACCCTGGCCATGCTGGCCACCGCCGGCGTGCCGATCCTGCGCGCGCTGCAGGCTGCGTCCGAGACCCTGGGCAATCGCGCGATGCGCGCAGATGCGCTCGATGCGCTGGTGCTGGTGCGCGAAGGTGCGCCGCTGGCCTCGGCGCTGGCGCAGAAAAAGCGCTTCCCCGGCATCGTCTCCATGTTCGCGCGGCTGGGCGAACAGACCGGCACCCTGCCCCTGATGTTGCAGCGCGCGGCCACGCAGCTGGGCGCCGAGGTGCAGCGCCGGGCCATGCACCTGGCCACCATCCTCGAGCCGCTGCTGATCGTCGCGATGGGCGCGGTGGTGATGCTGATCGTGCTGGCCGTGCTGATGCCCATCATCCAGCTGAACCAGTTCGTCAAGTAGCCAACGATGCCGGTTTCCCTGGACGACAAGCTGGTGGTCGCGATCTCGTCTCGCGCCCTGTTCAACCTGGAAGAAGAGAACCGCCTGTTCGATGCCGGCGACCCCGACGCCTACATGCGGCTGCAGCTCGAACGCCTCGACGTGCCGGCGGCGCCCGGCATCGCCTACTCGATGATCCGCAAGCTGCTGCGCTTCAACGACGACGGCATCCAGCGCGTCGAGGTGGTGATCCTCTCGCGCAACGACCCGGTTTCCGGCATGCGCATCTTCAACTCCGGCGCGGCCGCGGAACTGCGCGTGCAGCGAGGCGTGTTCACGCAGGGGCGGCCTCCCTACCGCTACCTCCGTCCGCTCAACGCCGACATCTTCCTGTCGGCCAACGCATCGGACGTGCGGGAGGCGCTCGCCGCCGGCTTCCCCGCCGCGCATGTCCGCGTCGATGGTGCGCTGGCCAGCGCCCTGCACCCCGACGAAGTGCGGATCGCCTTCGACGGCGATGCCGTCCTCTTCTCGGACGAAGCAGAAAGGGTGTTCCAGATGGAAGGCCTGGATGCCTTCCAGGCGCACGAGACCAGCAAGGCAGCGGTCCCGCTCGGCGCCGGCCCCTTCAAGCCCTTCCTCGTGGCGCTGCACCGGCTGCAGCAGGCCTCGAGCACCGGCATGCGGATCCGCACCGCGCTCGTGACGGCGCGCGGCGCGCCCGCCCACCGGCGCGCGATCCAGACCCTGATGGACTGGAACATCCGCGTCGACGAAGCCATGTTCCTCGGCGGCCTGTCCAAGGGCGAGTTCCTGCGCGAGTTCGAGCCCGATTTCTTCTTCGACGACCAGACCGGCCATGTCGATGCGGCCGCGCGCCATGTGCCGGCCGGGCATGTGTCCAGCGGGATCAGCAACCCGCTCTGACCGGCAGGCACGAGCGGCGTTTCAGAACCGCTTAAGGGAGCGGCCGGCGCTGGCGCTACGATGGCCCGAAAGGCGCTGCTTCCAGCCGCCAACCCGAGCCCCACGCCCATGAACGATCCCGTCCGCTCCACGAGCATGCTCGCCACGCTGCGCCGCATCGGGGCGCTTGCCGCGCCCTACTTTCGTTCAGAAGACCGATGGAAGGCGCGCGGCCTGCTCCTCACGATCATTGTGCTCAACCTCGGCACGGTCTACATGGCGGTGCTCAACAACCAGTGGTTCGGCCGCTTCTACAACGCGCTCGAGAACCGCGACCAGGCCGTGTTCTGGCGCGAGCTGGGCTTCTTCTGCTGGATCGCCTTCGGTGCCATCACGATCGGCATTCTCAAGTTCTACCTGACCCAATTGCTGCAGATCCGCTGGCGCGCGTGGATGACGCGCAGCTATCTCACCCGCTGGATCGCGGACCGTACCTTCTACCGGCTCGAGCTTGCGCGCTACGCGGCCAGCAACGACAACCACTCGCCCGACAACCCCGACCAGCGCATCCAGGAAGACCTGCAGCTGTTCACCGACTACACGGTCACGCTGTCGATGGGGCTGCTCAACGCGGTGGTCACGCTGGTGAGCTTCATCGGCATCCTGTGGGGCCTGAGCGGCGTGGTCGACTTCAAGCTCGGCGGCAGCACCTACGAAGTCGCGGGCTCGATGGTCTGGCTCGCAATCGCCTATTGCGTGGTGGGCACCGTCATCACCCACTACATCGGCCGGCCGCTGATCGGCACCAACTTCAGGCAGCAGCGCTTCGAGGCCGACTTCCGCCATCACCTGGTGCGGGTGCGCGAGTACAGCGAGGCGATCGCACTGGACCGCGGCGAGCGCGTCGAGCATGCCCAGCTGGAGAAGCGCTTCGGCGCCGTGCTGCGCAACTACCTCACCCTGATCCGGCAGCAGAAGAACCTGGTGTCCTTCACGCTCTCGTTCGGCCAGGCCGCCGCGGTGTTCCCCTTCATCATCGCCGCGCCACGCTTCTTCGGGGGCGCCTTTCCTTTGGGGCAGCTGATGCAGATCGTGACGGCCTTCGACAAGGTGCAGACGCAGCTGAGCTGGTTCATCGACAACTACGACCGCGTCGCCGTCTGGCGCGCCACGGCCGACCGTCTCACCAGTTTCGACGATGCCATGCGCGCCCATGCCAAGCCCGATGGCGCGATGGTGCGCGACAGCGCGAGCTCGCTGGCCACCCATGACCTCGACATCGCATTGCCCAACGGCACCCCGCTGCTCGCAAAGGCTGCCCTCAACGTCAAGCCGGGCGAGCACGTGCTGCTGCAGGGCCCCTCGGGCAGCGGCAAGTCGACGCTGTTCCGTTCCTTCGCCGGCATCTGGCCCTTCGCGAGCGGCAAGGTCTCGATGCCCGAGAACGCGATGTTCATTCCGCAGCGGCCTTATGTACCCGACGGCAAGCTGCGCGACGCGCTGGCCTATCCCCAGCCGGCGGGCGACTACAGCGACGCGCAGTTGAAGCAGGCGCTCGAGGATGCCTTGCTGCCCGGGCTCGCCCACCGGCTCGACGACGTCGACGCCTGGAGCCAGAAGCTCTCCGGCGGCGAGCAGCAGCGGCTGGCGATCGCGCGCGTGCTGCTCAAGAAGCCGGCCTGGCTGTTCGCCGACGAGGCGACCAGCGCGCTCGACGCGCAGGCCGAGGAGACGCTCTACAAGCGCCTGGCGGAGGGCGTGCGCGCGGCCGGCGGTGCGATGGTGTCGATCGCGCACCGGGCCTCGGCCGCGGCCTTCCACGACAAGCGCTGGACCCTGGTGCCGCAACCCGAAGGCACGGGCGCGCGCTACCGGCTCGACGCGGCGTAGCGCTCCCAGCCGCGAGCGCGCAGCTCGCAAGCCGGGCAATTGCCGCAGCCGTAGCCCCAGGCATGGCGCCGGCTTCGGTCGCCCAGGTAGCAGGTGTGGGTGTCCTCGATGACCAGGTCGACGAGCGGCTGGCCGCCCAGACGGTGCGCCATGGCCCAGGTCGCGGCCTTGTCGATCCACATCAGCGGGGTCTCGATCACGAAGCGCCGGTCCATGCCCAGCGAGAGCGCGAGCTGCATCGCCTTCATCGTGTCGTCGCGGCAGTCGGGGTAGCCCGAAAAATCGGTCTCGCAGACGCCGGTGACGATCACCTCCAGCCCGCGCCGGTAGGCCAGTGCGCCGGCCAGCGTGAGGAACAGCAGATTGCGCCCCGGCACGAAGGTGTTGGGCAGGCCGTTGGCCTGCATCTCGAAGGCGATGTCCTGCGTCAGGGACGACTCGCTGATCTGCCCCAGCACATCGACCTTGACCAGGTGGTCCTCACCCAGCCGCGGCGCCCACTGCGGGAAGCGCTCGCGCAGATGCGCCAGCACGGTGCCGCGCGCCTCGAGCTCCACGCTGTGGCGCTGGCCGTAGTCGAAGCCGAGGGTCTCGACGCGTTGGTACTTGTCGAGCGCCTCGGCCAGGCAGGTGGTGGAGTCCTGGCCGCCGGAGAAGAGGACGAGTGCGGTGGTGTGCATCGGGTGAGTTGCGTACTCGCTAGCGAGGCTGGCAGGTGCAGAAGGTCAGGGCGCAGGTGGCCCGGTGATATCGGCGTCGGCCTCGAGGCAGCGAATCATGCCAGTGACCTGGGCAGTCCGTCTTCAATGAGCATTGGACGCAGCCAGATCCATTCACAGGCATTTTTCACCCCACATTGCCAGCACCAGCCCGATTGCTGAACCCAGCAACACACCCGCGGCAACCCCGCCCGCCGAAGCGGCATAGGATGCCTCGACGGTCAGGTCGGCCGCCTGTTTCACCACAACACCGGCAACCCCGCCGGCCATGCCGCCAAGGACGCCGCCAGCGACTGCCGCCAAGGCCACGTTGACGTGCCGGGGGCAGTCCTTCTTGACGGCAGCAAATCGTATCGAGCCACCTGAAGGGTCGACAAGTTGCAATGTCGGATTCGGATCTGGATCCGGGTTCAAAAGGAGCGGAGAAGTGACCGTCTCGTCTGGCTGCATCGAAACTTCGCTGTCCAGTTCCCTCATCTCCACACCTGCCCAGTCTTGCTCACTCTCACTCTCGCTGTGCGCGAGGGTACGGGGGGAAAGGGAAAGCGGCGCAAGTCCTACCGGCTTCATGGAGGCTCCTATGCGGACGTGGTAGCCGAACGCAGGCGATCGATGGCCTGCTCGGCGGCGTCTTGCAGGCTGCGGTACTGATCGACGCCCCTCGCCATATCGAATGCAGCGTCGAAAAGCCGGACGGCCTCGTCGGCCCTGCCGAGACCGGCAAGACATTCGCCCAATCGGTAAGTGACGATGCGTGCTCTGTGCTCCTGCAGGCACATTTCGTAGAACACGACGGCCACTTCGAACGCGGCCAATCGCTGAAAGGCACGGCCCGCGCAGAAGGAATAGCGCCTGTCCTTCGGATGATGAATCGCAAGAAACAGTGCCAGCGGCGCCGCGTGGAAGAAGTGCTCTTGATCGCACAGTTGTTGGACGATCTGGAACAACGCATCCTGTTGCTCGCGGGGGATCGGTGCACTGCCCGGCGGGACACGGCCCGCCTCAAGTGCTTTCTTGATCTGCGGGAGGGAATCGACCACTTCGCGCACAAGGGGGTCGATGGCGGGATCGGGGTGGTGAACGAAAGCGGGGAGTGGCATCGAGGATGGTCTGAAGCGTTGTTTGTGCTCGGATGAGCACGCCGACTGTCAGTAACCAAATGCCCCTTCGGGTTCCTCGCATCGCGTGCTGACTGGGTCTTCGGGCATCTGATGCGTCCTCTGGATGAAGATTCCATCTGCCTAAAGGAATCGCTCCAGCAGCTTGCGAGACCCCCGGTCCAGCGCCTTCACATCCGGAATGCGGAACTGCACCCCATGCGCGCTCGCGATCAGCAGTGCGCCGCCCTCGAGCCGGCGGATGTCCTCCTCGGCCTTGAGCACGAACTGGGCGTCGCCGCGGTCGGTGCTCACGGTCCAGGTGCTGGGCACGCCGAAGCTCGACACCTTGTGCAGCTTCAGCAGCGTGGGCGCAAAGTCGCGGGCAGCCAGGTCTTCGGCGAGCAGAGCGCGCACCGGCTCGGGCAGGTTGTCCAGCCGATCGATCCACAGCAGCTCGCGGCCTTCGCTGCCGACCAGCGACAGGCCCTCGTCCGGCGCGCTCAGCGGGAAGGCGCGCACCGGCACCACGCCGACGTGACGGACCCCTTCGGCCTCGATCAGCACCAGGTGGCCGAAGGCATCGCGTTCCAGTTTGAAACTCGCGCTCATCATGCGTCTCCCGCCGGATGTGCCGCATGCCCGCCGAAGCCCGGCGCGACGCCGGCTCGCTCGGCCGCCGAGCCCGGGCTCTCATCCTCGTCGACCTGCCGCAGCTGCGCCTGGTAGAGCCGCCAATAGGCGCCCCGCTTCTGCATCAGCACATCGTGCGGCCCGACCTCGACGATCAGGCCGCGGTCCATCACCACCAGCCGGTCGGCCTTGCGCAAGGTCGAGAGCCGGTGCGCGATGGCGATGGTGGTGCGGCCCTGCACCAGGTTGTCCAGGGCCTTCTGGATTTCCTTCTCGGTCTCGGTGTCCACCGCCGAGGTGGCCTCGTCGAGAATCAGGATGCGTGGATCGATCAGCAGCGCCCGCGCGATGCTGATGCGCTGCCGCTCCCCGCCCGACAGCCCCTGTCCGCGCTCGCCCACCAGCGAGTCGTAGCCGTGCGGCAGGCGCAGGATGAAGTCGTGCGCATGCGCCGCGCGCGCGGCGGCGACGATCTCCTCGCGCGTCGCCTCGGGCTTGCCGTAGGCGATGTTCTGGGCGATGGTGCCGAAGAACAGGAAAGGCTCCTGCAGCACTAGCCCGACGTGGCGGCGGTAGTCGGCCACGGCGAAGCGGCGGATGTCGGTGCCGTCGACCAGGATGGCGCCGTCGGTCACGTCGTAGAAGCGGCAGATCAGGTTGACCAGCGTGCTCTTGCCGGAGCCGCTGTGGCCCACCAGGCCGATCATCTCGCCCGGCTCGATCACCAGGTCGAGGTCGCGGATCACCGCGCGGCTGCCGTAGCGGAAGCCCACGTCGCGCATCTCGATGCGGCCCTGCACGCGCTCGATCTTCACCGGGTCGGCGGGCTCGGGCACGTTGCTCACATGGTCGAGGATGTCGAAGATGCGCTTGGCGCCGGCCGCCGCCTTCTGCGTGACGGAGACGATGCGGCTCATCGAATCCAGCCGCGTGTAGAAGCGCCCGATGTAGGCGATGAAGGCGGTCAGCACGCCCACCGTGATGCGGCCTCGCGCCACCTGCCAGATGCCGAAGCCCCAGACCACCAGCAGGCCGATCTCGGTCAGGAGCGACACGCTGGGTGTGAACAGCGACCAGGTCTTGTTGAGCTTGTCGTTGACCTGCAGGTTGTAGACGTTGGCCGCGCGGAAGCGGTCGGCCTCGCGCTTCTCCTGTGCAAAGGCCTTGACGACGCGGATGCCGGGGATGGTGTCGGCCAGCACGTTGGTCACCTCGCTCCAGACGCGGTCGATCTTCTCGAAGCCGGTGCGCAGCCGGTCGCGCACCACGTGGATCATCCAGGCGATGAAGGGCAATGGCACCAGCGTGACGACCGCCAGCAGCGGGTTGATGGAGACCAGGATGACGGCCGTCATCGCGATCATCAGCACGTCGGTCAGGAAATCGAGCGCGTGCAGCGACAGGAACACGTCGATGCGGTCGGTCTCCGAGCCGATGCGCGCCATCAGGTCGCCGGTGCGCTTGCCGCCGAAGTAATCGAGCGGCAAGGTCAGCAGGTGCTCGTAGGTGGTGGTGCGCAGGTCGGCGCCGATGCGCTCCGAGACCAGCGCCAGCAGGTAGGTCCGGGCCCAGCCCAATGCCCAGCCCGTGAGTGCTGCCAGCAGCAGGAGGCTCAGGAACAGCGCGACCTTCTCCACGGCAATCTGCTGGCCGTTCTGGAACGGGATCAGGATGTCGTCCATCAGCGGGATGGTCAGGTACGGCGGCACCAGCGTGGCCGCGGTCGAGGCCAGGGTCAGCAGGAAGCCGGCGATCAGCTGCTTGCGGTAGGGTCGGGCAAAACGGCCCAGGCGCAGCAGCACCCAGGTGGAGGGCGGGGTCTGCAGCTCCTGCTCGGGCAGGGTGCCCTCGTCGGTTTCGGCCTCTGTCACCGGCGCGACACCGGCAGCCTGCTGGCCGAGGAGCTTCTGCAGCCGCAGCGCCGCAGCCTGGTGTGCCAGGGTGTAACGCCAGCGCGCCAGCCGGCCGCGGCCGTCCAGCAGGTCCAGGGTGCCGATGCCGGCATGGTCGGCCAACTGCAATTCGAGGCCCGGTCGGGCCAGCGGCCACTCGGCCCAGGCCCCCTGTGCATCGCGGGCGAGCAGGCGCCGATCGGTCAGGGCGAGCAGGCCGGAAGCAAACCGAAGTTCGCCATCAAGGTCAACCGGGATCGTCGCCAGCACGTTTTCCGCAGCTCTGAGCCGGCTTTTCAGCGCGTCTGAAGCCCCCTCCTCTTCGCCCTTCGGGGTGCCGACTGGATCGTGATGTTGCATTGTGTTTCTGTGTGTCTGGCCGGCCGAGGGCCGCTTCATGGCGCTCGCCGCGCGCCGATTCTGACCCATGGCCATGGGCGCGCTTGAAGGCGCCGCAGTGCTCGGCCAAAGCACAACGAACGTTTGCATGACCCGTTTCGACGACATCCGCCTCCTGCGCATCAAGTACCTGCGCGGCCCGAACCTCTGGACCTACCGGCCCGTGCTGGAAGTCTGGCTCGATCTGGGAGCGCTGGAGGACTACCCCTCCAACAAGATCTCCGGCTTCACCGAACGCCTGACCACCCTGCTCCCGGCGCTCATCGAACACCACTGCGGCGTCGGCGAGCGCGGCGGCTTCATCCAGCGCCTCACCGAGGGCACCTGGGCCGGCCATGTGCTCGAACACGTGGTGATCGAACTGCTCAACCTGGCGGGCATGCCCACCGGCTTCGGCCAGACCCGCAGCACCTCGCAGCACGGCGTTTACCGGATGGTCTTTCGCGCGCGCGACGAGCAGGTCGCCCGCGTCGCGCTGGCCGAGGGCCACCGCCTGCTGATGGCGACCATCAACAACGCCCCCTTCGATGCCGCCGACGTGCAGCGCGCGGTCGATGCCGTCAAGGCCAAGGTCGAAGATTGCTATCTCGGCCCCAGCACGGCCTGCATCGTCAGCGCCGCCACCGACCGGGGCATCCCGCACATGCGCCTGAACAGCGGCAACCTGGTGCAGCTGGGCTACGGCGCCAATCAGCAGCGCATCTGGACCGCAGAGACCGACTACACCAGCGCAATCGGCGAATCGATCGCCAGCGACAAGGAACTCACCAAGTCGCTGCTGGCCGCCTGCGGCGTGCCGGTGCCCGAAGGCCAGGTGGTCGCCAGCGCCCAGGAGGCCTGGGAAGCCGCCGAGGACATCGGCCTGCCGGTGGTGGTCAAGCCCTCCGACGCCAACCACGGCCGCGGCGTCGCGCTCGAGCTGAACACCCGCGAAGAAGTGGAAGCCGCCTTTGCCGTCGCCGAGCCCGAGGGCAGCGATGTGATGGTCGAGCGCTTCGTCCTCGGTCACGAGCATCGCCTGCTGGTGGTGGGCGGCCAGGTGGTGGCGGCCGCGCGTGGCGAGATCATCACCGTGACGGCCGACGGCCGCTCCACCGTGGCCCAGCTGATCGACAGCCAGCTCAACAGCGACCCGCGGCGCGGCGCCGAGGAGGAGTTCCCGCTCGACGTGCTCGACGTCGCGACCGACGCCAAGCTCCAGCTCGAGCTCAAGCGCCAGGGCCTGGACGCCGCGGCAGTGCCGGCGGCGGGCCGGGTGGTCACCATCCAGCGCAACGGCAACATGGCCTTCGACTGCACCGACCAGGTCCATCCCGAGGTCGCCCATGCCGCCGTGCTGGCGGCGCGGGTGGTGGGCCTGGACATCGCCGGCGTCGACCTGGTGGCGCAGGACATCGCCCGGCCGCTCGCGGCGCAGGGCGGCGCCATCGTCGAGGTGAATGCCGGCCCCGGCCTGCTGATGCACCTGAAGCCCGCCGTAGGCTCGCCGCGGCCGGTGGGTCGCGCGATTTGCGACCACCTGTTCCCCGATGACGCGCCCGGCCGCATCCCGGTCGTGGGCGTGGCCGGTTCGCGGGGCACCGCCGTGCTGGCGCGCCTGGTCGCCTGGCTCGTCGGCCTGGGCGGCCGCCACGCCGGCCTGGCCTGCCGCGACGGCCTGTTCCTCGAGCGCCGCCGCGTCGACGCGCGCGACAGCGCCAACTTCGACGCCGGCCGCCGCCTGCTGATGAACCGCGCCGTGCAGGCCGTGGTGATCGAGAACGGCGCCGGCACCATCCTGCGCGACGGCCTGGCCTACGACCGCTGCGAGGTCGGCATCGTGACCGACCTCGAAGGCGCCGAGGCGCTGGCCGAGTTCGACATCACCGAAAGCGACCAGATGGTCAAGGTGCTGCGCACCCAGGTCGACGTGGTGCTGCCCGAAGGCACGGCCGTACTCAACGCGGCCGACCCGCGCGTCGCCGGCCTGGCGCCGTTGTGCGACGGCGGGGTGATCCTCTATTCGGCCGATCCGCAAGCCGAGGCGCTGCTCAAGCACCAGCAGGCGGGCGGCAAGGCCGTGCTGGTGCGGCAAGACCGCGTGGTGCTGGCCAACGGCAGCAGCGAATCCTTCCTGCCCGGGCTGGGACGGCTGACCATCTGGCGCGCCACCCATGCGGGCGTCGACCTCGAGAGCCTGCTGGCCGCCGTCGCCGCCGCCTGGGCCCTGGGCATTCCGCTCGGCCTGATCGGCGCCGGCGTCGAAGCCTTCGAAGCCGACCTGCAGGCCGCCCTCGCCTCGCTGCAGCTGTCGCAGACCCTTCTTTCGCCCGAGCAACAAATGGCTTGACCGGCAGCGCCCGGTCCCCGAATCGCCCCTTCGCCTCATCGTTATGGACGTCAAACGCATTCGCGCGCTGCGCGGGCCCAATCTCTGGAGCCGCCACACCTGCATCGAGGCCATCGTCACCTGCAGCGGCGACGAGAACGCCGTCGGACGGCTGCCCGGCTTCGAGCGCCGCCTGCGCGCCCTCTTCCCCACCATCGGGGAACTGCACCCGATGGTGCTCGGCCAGCCGCTGGCGCTGGCCCACGTGCTGGAGAACGCGGCCGTCGCGCTGCAGGCCCACGCCGGCTGCGCCGTCAACTTCGGCCATACCGCGCGCACCATCGACGAAGGCGTCTATCAAGTCGCCTTCCAGTACAGCGAGGAAGCCGTCGGCCGGCGCGCGCTGGAGCTTGCCGAGCAGCTGATCGCCGCCGCCCAGGCCGGCGCCGCCTTCGACGCCCACGCCGCCATCACCGAGCTGCGCGACCTCGACGAATCGGAGCGCCTGGGTCCGAGCACCGGCTCGATCGTCGATGCCGCCGTGGCACGCGGCATCCCCTACCGCCGTCTCACCAGCGGCAGCCTGGTGCAGTTCGGCTGGGGCTCGAAGCAGCGCCGCATCCAGGCCGCGGAAGTCGACAGCACCAGCGGCGTGGCCGAGTCGATCGCACAGGACAAGGAGCTCACCAAGCAGCTCCTCAACGCCGCCGGCGTGCCGGTGCCGCGAGGCCGCCCGGTCACCAGCGTCGAGGACGGCTGGGCCGCCGCGCAGGAAATCGGCCTGCCTGTGGTGGTGAAGCCGCAGGACGGCAACCAGGGCAAGGGCGTCACCGTCAACATCGGCACGCGCGAGCAGCTGGCCGCCGCCTACGACTCGGCCGCTGCCTACGGCGAGGTGATGGTCGAGAAGTTCCTGCCGGGCTTCGACTTCCGCCTGCTGGTGGTCGGCGACAGGCTGGTCGCCGCCGCGCGCCGCGACCCGCCGCAGGTTATCGGCGACGGCAGCCATACCGTGCGCCAGCTGGTCGACCTGGTCAACCAGGACCCGCGCCGCGGCGAAGGGCATGCCACCTCGCTGACCAAGATCCGGCTCGACGACATCGCCGTCGGCCGCCTCGAGGCCCAGGGCCTCACGCCCGACAGCGTGCCGGCGCTGGGCCAGCGCGTGGTGCTGCGCAACAACGCCAACCTGTCGACCGGCGGCACCGCCACCGACGTCACCGACACGGTGCACCCCGAAGTCGCGGCACGCGCGGTCGATGCCGCCCAGATGGTGGGCCTGCACATCTGCGGCGTCGACATGGTCTGCGAAAACGTGCTGCGCCCACTGGAGGAACAGCACGGCGGCGTGGTCGAGGTCAACGCCGCGCCCGGCCTGCGCATGCACATCTCGCCCTCCTTCGGCCGCGGCCGCGCGGTCGGCGAGGCGGTCATGGACACCCTGTTCGCCCCCGGCGACGACGGCCGCATCCCGGTGGTGGCGGTGACCGGCACCAACGGCAAGACCACCACCGCGCGCCTGATCAATCACCTGCTCGCCGGCAGCGGCCTGCGCACCGGCATGACCAACACCGACGGCGTGTACGTCGACGGCCGCCAGACCGACAGCGGCGACTGCAGCGGTCCCAAGAGCGCGCGCAACGTCCTGCTGCACCCGGACGTCGATGCCGCCGTGTTCGAGGTGGCGCGCGGCGGCGTGCTGCGCGAGGGGCTCGGCTTCGACCGCTGCCAGGTGGCGGTCGTGACCAACATCGGCAGCGGCGACCACCTCGGCCTCAACTACATCACCACCGTCGAGGACCTGGCGGTGCTCAAGCGCGTGGTCGTGCGCAACGTGGCCCCCGAAGGCTACGCGGTGCTCAACGCGGCCGACCCGAACGTGGCGGCCATGGCCGCGAGCTGCCCCGGCGCCGTGATCTTCTTCGCCCGCGACCGGCAGCACCCGGTGATGGCCACGCATCGGGCCCAGGGCAAGCGCACCGTCTACGTCGACCAGGACATGTTGATCGCGGCGGAGGGTTCGTGGCGCGAGCGCATTCCGCTGCGCGACGTGCAGATCACGCGCAACGGCAGCATCGGCTTCCAGGTCGACAACGTGATGGCCGCCGTCGCTGCCGCCTGGGCCGTCGGCCTGGACTGGGACAGCATCCGCAGCGGCCTGGCGAGCTTCAAGAACGACGCGGCCGGCGTGCCGGGCCGCTTCAACGTGATGGACTACCGCGGCGCCACCGTGATCGCCGACTACGGCCACAACACCGATGCGATGCGGGCCCTGGTGGCGGCGGTCGACACCATGCCCGCGAAGAAGCGTTCGGTGGTGATCAGCGGCGCCGGCGACCGCCGCGACTGCGACATCCGCGACCAGACCGCCATCCTCGGCCAGGCCTTCGACGACGTGATCCTCTATCAGGATGCGGCCCAGCGCGGCCGGGCCGACGGCGAAGTCATGGCGCTGCTGCGCCAGGGCCTCGAGGGCGCCACCCGCACCCGCGCCATCGACGAGATCCGCGGCGAGTTCATCGCCATCGACACCGCGCTCGAGCGGCTGCGGCCCGGCGACCTGTCGCTGATCCTGGTCGACCAGGTCGAGGAAGCGCTCGCTCACCTGGCAAAGCGCATCGCCGAAGCCTGAAGGGGCACGAAGGCCGGCGCGCTTCCGGCCGGCGTGCGGGACCTGTCCCACATGAAGCTGCGGCCCGGCCGCCGGGCGCCGAGCCGCCCCAGTCCCACAGCATCCTGCCTGACGGCGGCAGACACTGCCTGTCCGGCCGGCGCATGCTGCGCCGCCTGCCCCTGAAAGGAGCGCCTTCATGAACAAGACCATTCGTTCGAGCCTCGCCCTCGTGCTTGCCGCAGGCAGCCTCGCGCTGCCATCCCTGGGCGCAGCACAGGGCACCGACCCCGGCTACCAGCGCGAGCGCGCCGTCTGCGACGGCGTTCTGCAGGATCGCAACGCCTGCCTGCGCGAGGCGGGCGCCGCCCGCTACGAAGCCCGGCGCGGCGGACTGACCAGCGCGCCTACCACCAGCTACGAACAGAACGCACTGGCCCGCTGCGCCCTGCAGCCTCCGGCCGATCGGCCCGCTTGCGAAGCCCGCATGCGCGGCACCGGCACGACCTCCGTCGAAGGCAGCGTGCTGGGCGGTGGCCTGATTCGCGAGACCGTGACGCCGATTCCGGTGCCGGTTCAGTGAACCCGTCAAGCGAAAACCTAAGACCTACACCGTCATCAGACTGTCACAAAAGGCTAAGTAGGGCTGGCTATAGTTCCTGGTTCCATTAGGAGGAACCCAGCCCATGAACGCCATCAAGGTCGCCCGCCGCTTCATCGAGACGGACCCGACCAACGAATCGGCCCAGATCCTCGCCCGCCTCGTCCTGGCGCTCGAATCCGAGCGCAGCTTCGAGCTGGTCACGCTGTATCAGCTCGACTACAAGAGCTTCCAGCTGGCGATGGACATCCTCAAGGAATGGCGGCTCGACCGCTACTACGCGAGCAAATCCAAGCTTTTCGACCTGTCCCTGCAAGTCAGCGAGCTCCCGGGCTGAGCACGCCGCCCGCGGGGGTGCCGTCTGAAAAAGACGTGACGGAATTCGAGCTCAAGTTCCAGGTCGATCCGCGCGACCGGGCGGCCGTCGAAGCGGCGGTCGCGAGGGGCCGCTCGACGCGGACACGCCTCCAGGCGCGCTACTACGACACCGCCGACGGCGCACTGGCGGCTCACCGCGTCGTGCTGCGCATCCGCAAGGAAGGGCAGCGCTGGGTGCAGACCGCGAAGGCGCCGGGCGGCAATGCGCTGGAGCGCCACGAACATAACGCCGAGATCGAGCCCGCCGAAGCCGGCGACGGGCCGCTGCCGCGCCTGGAGCGTCACGCCGGCACGCCCGTCGGCGCGCTGATCGACAAGGCGCTGCGCGCCGCCGGGCAGGCGCCGGCCGAGGCGCGGCTGATGCCGCTGCATGCCACCGACATCCGCCGTACCAGCCGCGAGATGCGCACTGGCGATGCCCGGGTCGAGCTCGCCTTCGACCGCGGCGAGGTGCGCGCCGGCGACCGCTCGCATGCCGTGTGCGAGCTCGAGATCGAGCTCAAGAGCGGCAGCCCCCAATCCCTGCTCGAACTCGCGCGCCGCTGGCGATTGCGCTACCGGATCTCGCTGGACACGGTGTCCAAGGCCGCGCGCGGCGAGCGCTTGGCCAAGGGCCTCGAGTACGGCGAGGCGGTCAAGGCCGAGCCGCCTGCGGTGGACGAGGACATGGATGGGCCGCAGCTGTTCCGCGCGGTGATCGGCGCCTGCCTGGCGCAGATCCTGCCCAATGCCAGCGAAGTGGCCGCCGGCAGCCCCGAGCCCGAGCATGTGCACCAATTGCGCGTCGGCATCCGTCGCCTGCGCAGCGCGCTGCGCGAGATGGCCGACTTCGCACCGGCCATCGACCCCGCCTGCGAGCCCGCCCTGGTGGACGCCTTCCGCGCGCTGGGCCGGCAGCGCGATCGCGAGCACCTGCAGCAGATGGTGCAGCCTCGGATCGAAGCGGCCGGCGGCCCGCCGGTGAACTGGCCCGAGCCCGCCGAGCCGGAGCCGGAGCCGACCGCGGTGGTGCGCGGCCAGGCCTTCCAGCTGGCGCTGATCAGCCTGATCGCCGCGTCGCTGCCGCCCGAGGAACAACCCGCCGGCGCGGCCCCGGCCGAGCAGCATGCCGACCCGGCCCGCAAGCCGCTGCGCGCGCGCCTGTCGAAACTCCACCGCCAGGTGGTGCGCGACGGCCGGCGTTTCGACACGCTGGAGCCCGAGGCGCAGCACCGGGTCCGCAAGCGGCTCAAGCGCCTGCGCTACCTGGCCGAGTTCGTGGCGCCCATCTTCGGAAAGAACCGTGCCGCGCGCTACCTGAAGGAACTGCGTCCGGCCCAGGATGCGCTGGGCGAGCACAACGACGCGGCGGTGGCGATCAACGCCTACCGCGAGGCGGCCGGGCAGGACGGCCGGGCCTGGTTCGCGGTTGGCTGGCTCTCGGCGCGACAGGCCCAGGGTGCGCTCGAATGCCGGGCCGCACTGGACAAAATCGCGCAGGCGCGCCGGTTCTGGAAATAGTCGTAGCGGCAGCAGCCGGTGCCTCGCTTGCGATGTAACACTGCTTTACACCGCGGGTCTCTCCACCTATGAAGATCCCAGGAGCCGTCATTCCGGATGACTCCAGCTGGAGGAGACAAGCAATGTGCAAACTGTGCGATCAAGGCAGGCCGCAAGACCATTCCCGCTCACAGGACCATGCTGCGGGCTATTCACGGCGCGACTTCCTGAAGGCTGGAACGGCGGGGACGGCTGCTGCGGCAGCCGGGCTGGGCCTGTTCACCGAGCGCGTTGGGGCAGCGCAGGATGACGATGATTCCCACAAGGACAGCGGCCGACACGGACGACGTTATGTCATTCGAGGCGGCCACGTCATGTCGATGGACCCGAAAGTGGGAGATTTCGTCCAGGCCGATGTGCTGGTCGAAGGCAAGAAGATCATCGCGGTCGGACCGAACCTGCCAGCGGCTGGCGCCGTGATCGACGCCCGCGGCAAGATCGTGATGCCCGGGTTCATCGATACGCACCACCACCAGTTCGAGACCGCGCTGCGCAGTTTCCTGGCCGACGGGCTGCTGTTCAACGACGGCAAGCCGCACGGCGCCATCAACTATTTCGAGCACATCCTCGGGAAGTTCGCTCCGGTCTACCGGCCGCAGGACGTCTACATCAACGAGCTCTTCGGCGGGCTCAGCCAGCTCGACGCGGGTGTCACGACGGTGCACGACATCTCCCAGATCCACCACTCGCCGCAGCACTCCGACGCCGCGATCAAGGGCCTGGCCGACTCGGGGCGGCGCAGCGTGTTCGGCTACTTCGAGAGCGCTGGCAATGTCCCGGGCAACCAGTATCCGGCGGATGCTGCCCGCATCAAGGGGCAGTACTTCAGCTCCGACGACCAGCTCCTGTCCATGACCATGGGGGGCGAGATCTACCTGCCCGGCTTCGCGGTGGCCTGGGCGCTCGGGCGCCAGCTCGGGCTGCAGGTGGTGGCGCACATCGTCGGCAGCTTCGGCATGGCCCCGACCTTCGATGCGCTCGCAGCGTCCAATCAGTTCGGTCCTGACAACCTGTTCATTCACATGACCGGGATGTCCGACATGAGCTGGCAAAAGGTGAAGGAGGCCGGCGCGGGCGTCTCGCTCGCCGTCCCGATCGAGATGAACATGCGCCATGGCATGCCGCCCATTCTCAAGACGCTCTCCCTCGACATCCAGCCCTCGCTGAGCGTGGACGTGGAATGCACCCTGACCGCGGACATGTTCACCCAGATGCGCAGCGCCATGGCGTTGCAGAGGGCCTTCGTCAACCAGATGGCGCTGGAGCAGAACAACCCACCCACCCTGCCGGAACTGCTGACCACGCGCGATGTGCTGCGCTTTGCCACGATGGAGGGCGCGCGCGACCTGCGGCTCGATCGCAAGACCGGATCGCTCACGCCCGGCAAGGAGGCCGACATCATCATCCTCGACGCCGAGGCCATCAACGTGGCGCCGCTCAACGTCGTGCCCGGTGCGGTGGTATCGCTGATGGAGCGCTCCAACGTCGAGACGGTCATCGTCGCGGGCAAGGTGCGCAAGTGGAAGGGCAAGCTGCTCGATGTCGACCTGCGACGGCTGCGCCGCGAGCTGGAAGCCTCGCGCGACTATCTCTTCAGCGCGGCGGGCATTCCGCAGAACCTCTTCCGTCCCAATTGACGCAGCGGCGCCCGAAGTGGGCGCCACTCAATGAAGAGTGCGGCGCCGCCAGTCTTCCATGTCGCAATGCCAGTACTTTCAGCTTCCGACCAATTGACAGTTGAAAGCAGATGAGCCTGCAGCGACTACTTTTCAGAACCCAGGCGGCACCGCAACCTGCGCGCGCCGCGCCGCCCCCGGCGAGACCCCGATGAAGCGCTTGAACGAGCGGCTGAAAGCCGCCTCGGACTGATACCCCAGCTGGCTCGCCAGCTCCACCGGCCGCGCATTCTTCTCCTGCAGCAGCGTGAGCGCCACCTGCATGCGCCAGCGCGCCACGTAGTGCATCGCCGGCTCGCCGACGATGGCCGTGAAACGTGCGGCGAAGGCCGAACGCGACATCGCGGCCTCGGCAGCGAGCGAAGCCACGGTCCATGGCCGCGCCGGTTCGCGGTGGATGAGCGAGATGGCACGGCCGATCTGCCGGTCCTGGAGGGCGCCGAGCCAGCCGGTGCGCGCGGCCGGATCGCGCGTCATCCACGAACGGATGGCCTGGATCACGAGGATGTCGGCCAGCCGGGTGATGATGGTCTCGCCGCCCGGCCGCAAGGCGCTCGCCTCCGCGGCCATGAAGCGCAGCGTGCTGCCCAGCCATTCGGCCTCGGGCGAGCGCTCGGCGTCCATGCGGATCACCGCGGGCAGCAGTTGCACCAGGCGCTGCGCGGCCGGGTGATCGAAGCGCACCGCGCCGCAGACCAGGCTGGTCGCCGCGCCGCCGCCGCCGTGGCGCAGGACCTCGTAGCGCTCGCTGAGCTGCTCACGCGGCAGGTCGAAGAGCCCGGCGGCCTCGGCGCCCGGCTCGCTCACCAGCCGGTGGCCGGCGCCGTGCGGCACCAGCGCGAAGTCGCCCGGCGCAAGCCGCTGCGGCTCCAACCCCTCGGCCTCGAGCCAGCAGGGACCGGAAGTCACGACATGGAACATCAGGCAGTGCGCCATCGGCGGCAACGCGACTCCCCAGGGCGCGCTGAACTCGGAGCGGCAGTAGAAGACGCCGTTCATGCGCAGGAAATGCAGGGCTTCGCCCAGCGGATCAACGGGGGTGAAGGCATCGGCGATCTGCATGCGGCGAGTATGTAGGTCACCTCACCCATCGTCCAGCTGCCTTGGACGAATGAGCATCGATCAGCGACGCTGAGTCATTGATAGGCCTGAACCGGCCGACGATAGTAGACGCCATGTTCAACCCACCCCCGGAGTCCCGATCATGAGCACCACCCCTCTCTTCACCATCATGGGCGCCACCGGCCACACCGGCGGCAAGATCGCCCGGCGCCTGCTGCCCGCAGGGGCCCGGGTCCGTGCCATCGGCCGCAACCCCGAGAAGCTGGCCGCGCTTGCAAGCGACGGCGCCGAGGTGCTGGCCGGCGACAGCCGCGACCCGGCTTTCCTGGCACAAGCGTTTCGTGGGGCCGACGCGGTCTACACCCTGCTGGCGACCGACCGCCAGGCGCCGGACTACGCGGCACGGCAGGACGAGGAGGGCGAGGCCATCGCGCAGGCCGTGCAGGCCAGCGGGGTGCGCCGCGTGGTCGCGCTCAGCAGCCTGGGCGCCGATGTGCCCGAGGGCACCGGGGTCATCGCCGGCCTGCACCGGCAGGAGCAGCGCCTGCGCAAGATCGCCGGCATCGACCTGCTGCTGCTGCGCCCGGTCTCCTTCTTCGAGAACCTCTACGACGCGCTCGGCACCATCAAGCAAGCGGGCATGCTGGCCGACACCGTCGCGCCCGATCTCCCCGTGCCCATGATCGCCGCCGACGACATCGCCGCGGTCGCGGCCCAGGCACTGCTGGCGCGCGACTGGACCGGCGTGGCGGTGCGCGAGCTCCTGGGCCAGCGCGACATCAGCCACCGTGACATCGCCCGCCTGGTCGGCACGGCCATCGGCCGACCCGAGCTGCCCTATGTCCAGTTGTCGGAGGCCGAGATGGGTGAGGCGCTGGTCGGCGCCGGCCTGTCGCCCAGCTTCGTGGCGCTCTATCTGGAAATGACGCGCGCCTTCAACGAAGAGCGGGTCGGCCCGCGGGCAGGCCGCACGCCCGAGAACACGACGCCCACGCGCTTCGAGGACTTCGTCGCCGAGCTCGCTGCTGCCTATCGGCAGATCTGAGCCGGAGCCGAGCCGGATCGTGATGTTTAAGGCGAAGGTCCTCCAGCTCCTCAAGACGCGCCGCTGTCCGACAAGCTGAAGCGCGAGCGCGGTCATTGCCGGGGCGCCGCGGTGCTCCTACAACGGTCCGTTCAAACGCCGATCCGGCTGCGTTCACGCACGGCCGCGGCCTCGAACGCCAAGGACGCCCGCAGTGCTCATCACCCCCGCCTTCAGTGCCCAGGACCGCTACTTTTTCAGCGAGGGCACGCACTCCCGTCTCTACGATCAACTGGGCTGCCACCTCCGCGCCGAGGGCGGCGCCCGCTTTGCGGTGTGGGCGCCGAATGCAGCCTCGGTGTCGGTGGTCGGCGACTGGAACGGCTGGAACGGCGATGCCCATCCATTGCAGGCCCATGAGGACAGCGGCATCTGGAGCGGATCGGTCTGCGATGTCGCGCCCGGCCAGGCCTACAAGTACCGCATCCGCTCCCGGCACAACGGCTACCAGGTCGACAAGGCCGATCCCTTCGCCTTCTTCTGCGAGACGCCGCCGGCCACCGCCTCACGCGCCTGGTCGCTCAACTACGACTGGCGCGACGGCGAGTGGATGGCCACGCGCGCCGCGCGCAACGCGCTGGATGCGCCCATGTCCACCTACGAGGTCCACCTCGGCTCCTGGCGGCGCCGCGATGGCCAGTTCCTCAACTACCGCGAGCTCGCCCCCCTGCTCGCCGACTACGTGCACGAGATGGGCTTCACGCATGTGGAGTTGATGCCCGTCACCGAGCATCCCTTCTACGGCTCCTGGGGCTACCAGACCACCGCCTACTTCGCGCCCACCTCGCGCTACGGCACGCCGCAGGACTTCATGTACTTCGTCGACCACCTGCACCAGCGCGGCATCGGCGTGCTGCTGGACTGGGTGCCTTCGCACTTCCCCACCGACGAGCACGGCCTCGGCTACTTCGACGGCACCCATCTCTACGAGCACGAGGACCCGAGGCAGGGCTTCCATCCCGACTGGAAGTCCAGCATCTTCAACTACGGGCGCCACGAGGTGCGCAGCTTCCTGATTTCCTCGGGCCTGTTCTGGCTGGACAAGTACCACATCGACGGCCTGCGCGTCGATGCGGTCGCCTCCATGCTCTACCTCGACTACGGGCGCGCGCAGGGCGAATGGATCCCCAATCGCCACGGCGGACGCGAGAACCTGGAGGCCATCGAGTTCCTGCAGACGCTCAACCGCGCCGTCTACCGCGAGCACCCCGACACGCTCACCATCGCCGAGGAATCCACCGCCTGGCCGCGCGTCTCGCGCCCGACCGACATGGACGGCCTGGGCTTCGGCATGAAGTGGAACATGGGCTGGATGCACGACAGCCTGGCCTACATGCACGAGGACCCGGTGCATCGCCGCTACCACCATCACCAGCTGACCTTCTCGCTGGTCTACGCCTTCAGCGAGAACTTCGTGCTGCCGCTCTCGCACGACGAGGTGGTGTACGGCAAGGGCTCGCTGCTCAACAAGATGCCGGGCGACAGCTGGCAGCAGTTCGCCAACCTGCGCGCGCTGCTCGGCTACATGTGGGGGCATCCGGGCAAGAAGCTGCTCTTCATGGGCGGCGAGTTCGGCCAGCGCCGCGAATGGACCCACGACGGCGAGCTCGAATGGTGGGTCGCCGCGCTCGATGGCCATGCGGGACTGCAGCGCTTCGTGGCCCAGCTCAACGGCGTCTACCGCAGCACGCCGGCGCTGCACGAGCTCGACTTCTCCGGCGCCGGCTTCGAATGGGTGGTGGCCGACGACGCCGAGCACAGCGTCTTCGCCTTCCTGCGCAAGCCGCGCGAAGGGTCGCCGCTGCTGATCGTCAGCAACATGACGCCGGTGCCGCGCACCAACTACCTGCTCGGCGTGCCCAAGGGCGGCTTCTGGCGCGAGCGCCTCAACAGCGACGCCAGCGAATTCGGCGGCGCGGGTTGGGGCAACTTCGGCGGCGTCGAGGCCTCGCCGGTCCGTTCGCATGGCCGCATGCACTCGCTGTGCCTCACGCTTCCGCCACTCTCCACCTTGATCCTGGAGCACGCCCCCCATGCCTAAGGCCGCCGCATCGCCCGCCCCGAAGATCGAACGTGCGGATGGCGAGGACGGCCGCGTGCGCGCCGTCATCGATGCCGTGCTGCCCAACGTCGACGGCGGCCGCTTCGCCGTGAAGCGCGTGGCCGGCGAGGCCTTGCGCGTGCAGGCCCACTGCTTCGCCGATGGACATGACGTGCTGCGCGTGATGCTGCGCTGGCGCGCCGAGGCCGATGCGGACTGGACCGAGCTGCCGATGAAGGCATTGGGCAACGACGTGTGGGAGGCCGAATTCGCGCCGCCCGCGGTCGGCCGCTACCGCTACACCGTCACTGCCTGGGTCGATGCCTTCGAGTCCTGGCGGCACGACATGGCACGCCGCATCGATGCGGAAGACATCCGCATCGCTTCGCAGGTGGGCGCGCAGGAAATCGCCGCCGCGGCCGAGCGTGCCGAGCAGGCAGAGCGTGCGAAAGGCGCCGATGCCCAGGCCCTGGCGCGCTGGAGCCGCGAGCTGAAGGCCGCGGCGGTCGAGAACAGCATGGACGCGACCGCCCTCAAGGCCTTCGCGCTGGACGAGGCGCTCTGCGTCCTGGCCGAGCGCTACCCCGACCGCCGCCTGGCCACGCACCACCCCGTGGCGCTGCCGCTCGTCGCCGATCGCGAACGCGCGCGCTTCAGCACCTGGTACGAGCTCTTCCCGCGCTCCACCGCGCCGCAAGGCGACCGGCACGGCACCTTCAAGGACGTGGAGGCGCGGCTGCCGGCCATCGCCGCCATGGGCTTCGACGTGCTCTATTTCCCGCCCATCCATCCGATCGGGCGCATCCAGCGCAAGGGAAAGAACAACGCGCTCGCGGCGCAGCCCGGCGATGTGGGCAGCCCCTGGGCCATCGGCGCCGAGGAAGGCGGCCACAAGTCCATCCTGCCCGAGCTGGGCACCCGCGAGGACTTCCAGCACCTGCGGGCCGAGGCGCAGCGCCACGGCCTGGAGATCGCGCTCGACATCGCCTTCCAGTGCGCGCCCGACCACCCCTACGTCAAGGCCCATCCCGCCTGGTTCCGCTGGCGTCCCGACGGCACCGTGCAGTACGCGGAGAACCCGCCTAAGAAATACCAGGACATCTATCCCTTCAACTTCGAGACCGAGGATTGGCAGGGCCTCTGGACCGAACTCAAGAGCGTGTTCGAGCACTGGATCGCCGAGGGCGTGAAGATCTTCCGCGTCGACAACCCGCACACCAAGGCCTTTCCCTTCTGGGAATGGGCCATCACCGAGCTCAAGCAGGCACACCCCGACGTGTTGTTCCTCGCCGAGGCCTTCACCCGGCCCAAGGTGATGCACCGGCTCGCCAAGCTGGGCTTCTCGCAGTCCTACACCTACTTCACCTGGCGCAACACCAAGCAGGAGCTCACCGAGTACTTCATCGAGCTTTCGCAGGGCCCCGGGAGCGAGTACTTCCGCCCCAACGTGTGGCCCAACACGCCCGACATCCTGCACGAGCGGCTGCAGGGCGGCGAGACCCCCGTCTTCATGGCCCGGCTGGTGCTGGCCGCCACGCTGTCGGCGAGCTACGGCATCTACGGGCCCGCCTTCGAGTTGCGCGAGCACCTGCCGCGCGAGCAGGGCAGCGAGGAATACCTGAACTCCGAGAAGTACCAGCTGCGCCACTGGAATCACGACGACCCGCAAAGCCTGGCGCCCTTCATCGCGCGGGTCAACCACATCCGGCGCGAGAACCCGGCCCTGCATTCGGACCGCAGCCTGCGCTTCTTCGACATCGACAACGGCGAGCTGCTCGCCTATGCCAAGCGCTCGCCCGACGGCAGCAACGTGATCGTGACCGTGGTCAACCTCGACCCGCACAACGTGCAGTCCGGCTGGCTCGACCTCGACCTGGACTTCGTCGGCTGCGAGCCCGCGCAGTCCTTCCAGGTGCACGACCTGCTGAGCAACCAGCGCTACCTCTGGCAGGGCAGCCGCCATTTCGTCCGGCTCGATCCGCACAGCGTGCCGGCGCATGTCTTCGTTGTGCGGCGGCGGGTGCGCGACGAACGCGACTTCGACTACTTCCTCTAGGGGCCTGTTGACATGAATGCACCGGTATCGCACCTGCTCCTGGAGACCGTCGAGATCGACAGCACCGACGATCCACAGTGGTATCGCGACGCCGTCATCTACCAGCTCAACGTCAAGGCTTTCTTCGATTCGAACGACGACGGCTACGGCGACTTCAAGGGCGTTACCGCCAAGCTCGACTACGTGAAGGACCTGGGCGTCAACACCATCTGGCTGATGCCCTTCTATCCCTCGCCGCTGCGCGACGACGGCTACGACATTGCCGAATACGAAGACGTGCACCCGCACTACGGCACCCTGGCCGACTTCAAGATCATGCTGGAGGAGGCCCACAAGCGCGGGCTGCGCGTCATCACCGAGCTGGTCATCAACCACACCTCCAGCGACCATCCGTGGTTCCAGGCGGCGCGCCGCGCGCCGCCAGGCTCGCCCGAGCGCGAGTTCTACGTGTGGAGCGACACCGACCAGCTCTACCAGGGCACGCGCATCATCTTCACCGACACCGAAACGTCCAACTGGGCCTGGGACCCCGTGGCCAAGGCCTACTACTGGCACCGCTTCTTCAGCCACCAGCCCGATCTCAACTTCAGCAACCCGCGGGTGCTGGAGGCGGTGTTCAAGACCATGCGCTTCTGGCTGGACATGGGCGTGGACGGCTTCCGGCTCGATGCCATCCCCTACCTGTGCGAGCGCGATGGCACCAGCAACGAGAACCTGCCCGAGACCCACGTGGTGATCAAGCAACTGCGCGCGGCCATCGACGCGCAGTACAAGAACCGCTTCCTGCTGGCCGAAGCCAACATGTGGCCCGAGGACGTGCGCGAGTACTTCGGCGACGCCGACGAATGCCACATGGCCTACCACTTCCCCCTGATGCCGCGCATGTACATGGCAATCGCGCAGGAGGACCGCCACCCGATCGTCGAGATCATCCAGCAGACGCCCGAGATCCCGGAGGGCTGCCAGTGGGCCATCTTCCTGCGCAACCACGACGAGCTCACGCTCGAGATGGTGACCAGCAAGGAGCGCGACTACATGTACCTCATGTACGCCGCCGACCTGCGCGCCCGCATCAACGTCGGCATCCGGCGCCGCCTCGCGCCGCTGATGGAAAACGACATGGACCGGGTGAAGCTGATGAACGCGATGCTGCTGTCGATGCCGGGCTCGCCCATCATCTACTACGGCGACGAGATCGGCATGGGCGACAACGTCTTCGTCGGCGACCGCAACGGCGTGCGCACGCCGATGCAATGGAGCCCCGACCGCAACGCCGGCTTCTCGCGCGCCGACCCGCAGCGCCTGTACCTGCAGCCGATCATGGACCCCATGTACGGCTACGAGGCGCTGAACGTCGAGGCGCAGGCGCGCGACGCCAGCTCGCTGCTGAACTGGACCCGGCGCATGCTCGCGGTGCGCAAGACCAGCCGGGCCTTCGGCCGCGGCCGGCGCGTGTTCCTGCGGCCCGGCAACCGAAAGATCCTCGCCTATCTCAGCGAGTACGAGAACGACACCATCCTCACCGTGTTCAATCTCTCGCGCGCGGCGCAGCCGGTGGAGCTGGACCTCTCGGCCTACAAGGGCAGCATCCCGGTCGAGATGCTGGGGCGCACTTCATTCCCGCCGATCGGGGAGCTGCCCTACCTGCTCACCCTGCCCTCGTACGGCTTCTACTGGTTCCGGCTCGCGCAGGACGCCGAGATGCCCAGTTGGCACCAGGAAGGCGTGGGCCTGCAGGACCGCCCGACGCTGGTGCTGTTCGACGGCTGGACCAGCTTCTTCCGCGACCGCGTGATGCCATGGCGCATCGGCATGGCCGAGCGCATGCTCACGCAGTTCGAGACCGACACCCTGCCGCGCTTCATCGAGATCCAGCGCTGGTACGGCGCCAAGGGTTCGACAGTCGAGCGCGCCCGCATGGTGGACCATGCGGTCTGGGACGCCAACGGCTTCAGCTGGATGCTGCCCCTCGTCGCACTCGACGGCCCTACCGAGGCGTCGACCTACTTCGTGCCGCTGGCGCTGGCCTGGGAGGAGCAGGACGAAGACCGCCTCAACCGCCTGATGCAGGCCGGCGTCGCCAAGGTGCGGCAGCAGGCCAATGTCGGCGTCATGGCCGATGCCTTCTACGACGAGGCCTTCTGCCGCGCGATGGTGCGCGCGGTGCGCGAAGGGTTGGAGCTGCCGGCCTCCAAGGGGCGCCTGCGCTTCACGCCCACCGAGGCCTTCGGCCGCATCGATGCCGACCTCGGCACACTGGCCGTCGGCCGGCCCGGGGCGCAGAGCAGCAACACGGTGGTGACCTTCGACGAGACCCTCTTCCTCAAGGCCTACCGGCGCGTGCGCGACGGCATCAACCCCGAGGTCGAGATGGGGCGCTTCCTCACGAGCGTCGTGCGCTACCCGCACTGCGTGCCGGTGCTGGGCGCGGTCGAATACATCGGCGACGACGGCCGCACCGCGACGCTGGCCATGGTCCAGCGCTACGTGACCAACCAGGGCGACGGCTGGGTCTACACGCTGGGCTATGTGGAGCGCTTCCTCGAGGAGCTGCGCACGGCGGTCGATACGCTCGCCGCCGCCGCGCCGTCGGAAGCGCATGGCGGCTTCACCGTGCTGATGCAGGTGCTCGGACGCCGCACCGCGGAACTGCATCTCGCGCTGGCGCGCCGCACCGGCGACCCGGCCTTCGATCCCGAGCCTCTTGCGGCAGAAGACATCGAGGCCATGCGCGAGCACGCGGTTGCCGATGTCGCGAGCACCCTCGCGCTGCTGCGCGAGCGCCTGCCGCAGCTGCCCGTGCCTGCCCAGGAAGATGCGCAGGAGCTGCTCGCCCAGGAAAGCCGGCTCTCGACACGCGCCGCCGCTGCGATCGGCAACGGCCACGGCCTGAAGACGCGCTACCACGGCGACTACCACCTGGGCCAGGTGCTCGTGAGCGACAACGACTTCGTCATCATCGACTTCGAGGGCGAGCCCACGCGCGCCTTCGACGAGCGCCGCGCCAAGGGCTCGCCGCTGCGCGACGTGGCCGGCATGCTGCGCTCCTTCAACTATGCGCGCTGGTCGGCGCTCAAGCGGGTGGCGCAGAACGCCGACGAGCTGCAGCGCCTGGAAATGCCCGTGCGGCAGTGGGAGACCGCCAGCCGCGAGGCTTTCCTCTCCGCCTACCTCGACACGATGGAAGAAGCCCAGCCCACAACGCCCGTCGACCTGCAACTGCTGGACTTGTTCGAACTTGAAAAGGCGCTGTACGAGCTGCGCTACGAACTGAACAATCGTACCGACTGGGTCCAGGTCCCGCTGCAGGGCCTCCTTGCGATGGCGGGCCGCGACGCCGCATCCTGACGAAGGCCCGCCGCCAACGCCCCCACGGCCAACGGAGAAAAGCATCATGGAAAGCTTCGGAATCCACCTGGAGCCCTTGCGGGCCATCCTGTTCCAGATCGGCGCCTTCCTGCCGCGGCTGCTCTTCGCGGTGGTGGTCGTGATCGCCGGGTGGCTGCTCGCCAAGCTGGCGCGCTTCACGGTGGTGAAGGCGCTGCACGCCGTCAACTTCAACGTGCTCACCGAGCGCGCCGGCCTCGACGGCTTCCTGCGCCAGGGTGGCATGCGCTTCGACACCACCGGCATATTCGGCGTGCTGGTGTACTGGCTGGTGATCCTCGCCTCGCTGCTGATCGCCTTCAACGGCATGGGCCTCACCTACATCAGCGACCTGATCGGCAAGGTGATGTGGTTCGTGCCGAACGTCTTCGTCTCGCTGCTGGTGCTGGCCTTCGGCTCGTACTTCGCGCGCTTCGTCGGCGATACGGTGACTGCCTACGGCCGCAACATCAAGCTGCAGGATGCGGTCTTCCTCGGCAAGCTGGCGCAGTACGCGATCATGGTCTTCGTGGTGCTGATCGCGCTCGACCAGATGAAGGTCGGCGGGGACATCGTGCGCGAGAGCTTTCTCGTGATCCTGGCCGGCGTGGTGTTCGCCCTGGCCCTGGCCTTTGGCCTCGGCGGCAAGGACTGGGCGGCCGAGCGAATCGAGCAGTGGTGGCCGCGCGAACACAAGGACAGGGACCCCATCGACCGGCTCGACGAGCGCAAGTTTCGCCGATGAAAACCAACGACCTGATCACCGCAGTCTGGCCCGGCCGTCCTTACCCGCGCGGCGCACACTGGGATGGCGAAGGCGTCAACTTCTCGCTCTTTTCGCAGCACGCGACCAAGGTGGAGCTGTGCATCTTCGACGACAAGGGCCGTCACGAGCGCCACCGCATCACCATGCCCGAGCGCACCGATGACATCTGGCATTGCTACCTGCCCGAGGCACGGCCGGGGCTGGCCTACGGCTATCGCGTGCACGGCCCGTACAAGCCCGAGGAGGGACATCGCTTCAATCCCAACAAGCTGCTCATCGACCCCTATGCCAAGGACCTGGTGGGCCAGCTGCGCTGGAGCGACGCGCTGTACGGCTACACCGTGGGCAGCAAGCGCCAGGACCTGTCCTTCGACCGCCGCGACAGCGCGCCGCTCATGCCGAAGGGCCGGGTGCTCGAGCCCGCCTTCACCTGGGGCGAAGATCGCCCGCCGCGGATCGCGTGGCAGGACATGGTCATCTACGAGATGCACGTGCGGGGCTTCACGATGACGCATCCCGACGTGCCGCCGCAGCTGCGCGGCACCTATGCCGGGCTGTGTTCCGCGTCGGTGGTCGACTACCTCTGGCGCCTCGGCGTCACCACGGTCGAGCTGCTGCCGGTTCATGCCTTCCTGAACGACCGCCACCTCGCGGAGAAGGGCATGCAGAACTACTGGGGCTACAACACGCTGTGCTACTTCGCGCCCGAGATGCGCTACAGCGCTTCGCAGAAGGTCAAGGAGTTCAAGACCATGGTGAAGACGCTGCATACCGCCGGCATCGAGGTGATCCTGGACGTGGTCTACAACCACAGCTGCGAGGGCAACCAGATGGGGCCGACGCTCTCGATGCGCGGCGTCGACAACGCCTCCTACTACATCACCAACGGCGAGAACCGGCGCTTCTACGACGACTTCACCGGCTGCGGCAACACCGTCAACCTCGAGCATCCGCGCGCCCTGCAACTGGTGATGGACTCGCTGCGCTACTGGGTCGAGGAGATGCATGTCGACGGCTTCCGCTTCGACCTCGCCTCGGCGCTGGCGCGCGAGTCGGGCAAGGTGGAGGACCTGGGCGGCTTCTTCGACGCCATGCGCCAGGACCCCACGCTGAACCGGGTGAAGCTGATCGCCGAGCCCTGGGACCTGGGCCATGGCGGCTACCGCGTGGGCAACTTTCCCTACGGCTGGGCCGAGTGGAACGACCGCTACCGCGACGGCGTGCGCGCCTACTGGAAGGGCGACGGCGGCAAGCTCGGCGACTTCGCCCAGCGCCTGACCGGCTCGCAGGACCTCTACGGATGGTCCGGAAGGCATCCTAACTCCAGCATCAACTTCGTCACCGCGCACGACGGCTTCACGCTGCACGACCTCGTCTCCTACAACGAGAAGCACAACGAAGCCAACGGCGAGGACAACCGCGACGGCAACAGCCACAACCTGTCGTGGAACTGCGGCGTGGAGGGCCCGACTTCGGAACCGGCCGTGCTTGCGCTGCGCGCGCGCCAGATGCGCAACCTGATGGCCACGCTGCTGCTGTCGCAGGGCGTGCCGATGCTGCTGGCCGGCGACGAACGCGGCCACACGCAGAACGGCAACAACAACGCCTACTGCCAGGACAACGAAAGGACCTGGCTGGACTGGAGTCCCGATGAGGAGCGCGAGGCATTGACGACCTTTGTCCAGCGCGTCATTGCCCTGCGCCGCATGCACCCCTCCTTTCGCCGCCGCGGCTTCTTCACGGGCCAGCCGCCGCCGGGCAGCACGGTCAACGACGTCTGCTGGCTGCGCCCCGATGGCGGCGAGATGACGCCCGACGACTGGAACGACGGCGAGGCGCGTGCGCTGGCCATGCTGGTGTCGGGTCTCGGCATCACGGACTTCGGGCCGCGCGGCGAGACCGTGCGCGACGACGACTTCCTGCTGCTCTTCAGTGCCCACCACGAGGACCTCGATTTCGTCCTGCCTACGAAGGGCGAACCCTGGTACCTGCTGCTCGACACGGCAACCGGGGTCTTGCCGCCCGAGGAAGGCCACGTGGGCACCCACCCCAACTTGTCGCATCCGTGGGCCGAGCCCCACTACCGGCTGCCGAGCCGTTCCTTCGTGCTCATGACCCGCACGGCCCGGCAGAGCTCCCAACCACCTGCGGAGGCTTCAGCATGAATCACGTTCACGCCATGCCCTTCGGTGCCACCCTGCTGGACGGCGGCGGGGTGCGCTTCGCGCTGTGGGCGCCCGCCGCCGAGCAGGTGGTGCTGGAGCTCGGCGCGGAGCCGTCCTCGCATCCGATGCTGCGCGACGCCGAGGGCTGGCACCGGCTGGACCTGCGCGAGGCAGGGCCCGGCGACGCCTATCGCTTCCGCCTGCCCGACGGCCTGCGGGTGCCCGACCCGGCCTCGCGCTTCAATCCCGAGGACGTGCACGGTGCGAGCCGCGTGGTCGATCCGGCCGCCCACGCCTGGCAGCACGACGACTGGCGCGGCCGCCCGTGGGAGGAAGCCGTCGTCTACGAGCTGCACGTCGGCACCTTCACGCGCGAGGGCACCTTCGCCGCGGCCCGGGAGCGGTTGCCGGCGCTGGCGCAGCTGGGCATCACCGCCATCGAACTGATGCCGCTCGCCGATTTCCCCGGTCAGCGCAACTGGGGCTACGACGGCGTGCTGCAGTTCGCACCCGATGCGAGCTACGGCGCGCCCGAGGAGCTCAAGGCGCTGGTCGACGCCGCCCACGGCCTGGGCCTGATGGTGCTGATCGACGTGGTCTACAACCACTTCGGACCGGAGGGCAACTACCTGCACGCCTACTGCCCGCAGTTCTTCAACCCGAAGCACCAGACGCCCTGGGGGTCGGCCATCAACTACGACGGCGAGAGCGCGCGCACGGTGCGCGACTTCTTCATCCACAACGCGCTCTACTGGGTCGAGGAGTTCCGCTTCGACGGCCTGCGCATGGATGCGGTCCACGCCATCCACGACGACTCGGCGCTGCATATCGTCCACGAGATCTGCCAGGCGCTGCGAAGCGGCCCCGGCCGCGAAAGGCATGTGCACGTGGTGCTGGAGAACGATGCCAACCAGGCCTCCTTCCTCGCGCGCGACGAGCTCGGCCTGCCGCTTGGCGCCACCGCGCAGTGGAACGACGACCTGCACCATGCGGCCCATGTGCTGGCGACCGGCGAGACCGACGGCTACTACGCCGACTATGCCGACGACCCCGTGGCGCAGTTCGGCCGCGCGCTGGCGCAGGGCTTCGTGTACCAGGGCCAGCCCTCGGCCTTCCGCGGCGGCGAGCGGCGCGGCGAGGACGCGAGCCGGCTGCCGCTGGGCGCCTTCGTCTCGTACCTGCAGACGCACGACCAGGTCGGCAACCGCGCCTTCGGCGAACGCATCCAGGCGATCGGCGACATCGCCCTGGTGCGCGCCGCGTGGACCTGCCTCGTGTTCTCGCCCCACGTGCCGATGCTGTTCATGGGCGAGGAGTTCGAGGCCTCCACGCCCTTCCAGTACTTCTGCGACTTCGGCCCCGAGCTGGCGGCCGCCGTCTCCAAGGGCAGGCGCGAGGAGTTCGGCCGCTTCGCGGCCTTCGCCGACGAGGCGGCGCGTGCGCGCATTCCCGATCCCAATGCCGAGTCCACCTTTCTCGCCTCCAAGCTGCGCTGGGAGGAGTGCGACGACCCCTTGCACGAGGCCTGGCGCATCCAGTTGGGCGAGATGCTGGCGCTGCGCCGGCAGCGGCTGGTGCCCCTGCTCGCGCGCCAGTGCGGCCCGGGGCGCTTCGAGGTCGAAGGCGGCCTGCTGCGCGTCGCGTGGACGCTGGCCGACACGACACGCGGCGAGGACGGGCCGCGCCTGCACGTCGCGGCCAATTTCGGCGATGCACCGGTCGACGGCATCGCGCCGCCGGCGGGAGAGACCCTCCATGCCAATGCCGTCGAGCGCGACGGCAACGGTGCCCTGCGGCTGGCGCGCGGCGCCGTGCTGGTGACGCTGCAGGAGCCCGGCCTTGGCTGAAGCGGGGCACGACGGCGGATCGGAAGCCATCGCCCGGCTCTGCGCGCACTTCGGCATCGCGCTCGACTACCACGACATCTGGGGCGCGCACCGGCCGGTGCCGCGCGAGACCCTGCTTGCGCTGCTGGCCGAGTTCGCCATGCGGCTGCACGACGACGCACAGGCCGACGCGCTGCTGGAGGCCGAGCGCAGGGCCAGCTGGTCGCACGGTTTGCCGCCGGTGCGGGTGATCCGGGCCTCCAGCGCAGACTGGGTGCTGCCCCTGCGCATGCCCGCGTCGATGGCGCTGCTGCGTTGGCAGCTGTCGGACGAGGACGGCGCACAGCAGCAGGGCGAGATCGACGCGGTGGCACTGCCCGAAACCGCCTCCATCGAGATCGACGGCGCGCGCTGGTGCGAGCGCCAGGTGCCGTTCGCCCGCAGCCTGTCGATGGGATACCACCGGCTGCGCATCGAAGGGCTGGACGGCGAGACCCTCCTCGTCAGCGCGCCCGAGCGCTGCTGGCGCCCGGCCGCGCTGCGCGACGGCGGCCGGGTCTGGGGCCCGGCGCTGCAGCTGTATGCACTGCGTTCGCGGCGCAACTGGGGCATCGGCGACTTCACCGACCTTGCGCACTTCATCACGCAGATGGCGCCGCGGGGCGCAGACATCGTCGGCCTCAACCCGTTGCATGCCCTGTTCCCGCACAACCCGGCGCATGCGAGCCCGTACAGCCCGTCCTCGCGGCGCTGGCTCAACGTGCTCTACATCGATGTCGAGGCCACACCGGACTTTGCCGACTGCGAGACCGCGCGCCGCCTGGTGGGCTCGCTCGAGTTCCAGGGCCGGCTTGCGGCGCTGCGCGAGCTGCCGCTGGTGGACCATGCCGGCGTGGCGCGGGCGAAGTTCGAGGTGCTCGAGCTGCTGTTCGCGCACTTCCGCGCCTGCCACCTGTCGGGGGACGGCAGCGAGGCACTGGACGACAAGGGAGCCGCCCTCCTCGAATTCGTCGCCGAAGGCGGCGAATCGCTGCGGCGCCATGCGTTGTTCGAGGCGCTGCAGGCGCACTTCCATGCGGCCGATGCGGCGGTCTGGGGCTGGCCGGTCTGGCCCGAGGACCATCGCGATCCCGGGAGCCCCGCGGTGGAGGCGTTCGCGCGGCAGCAGGCCGAGCGCGTCCGGTTTCACCAGTACCTGCAGTGGCTGGCCGCAGGCCAGCTCGCGCGTGCCAGCGCGCATTGCAAGGGGCTCGGCCTGGGCATCGGCCTGTACCTCGACCTCGCGGTGTCGAGCGACCGTGGCGGCTCCGACGTCTGGAGCGAGGGCGCGCTGTTCGCCGCCGAGGCGAGCGTGGGCGCGCCGCCGGACGAGTTCAACCCCAGCGGCCAGGGCTGGGGACTGCCGCCGCTGCGGCCCGACCGCCTGCGCGCCGAGGGCTACCGCTTCTTCATCGACACGCTGCGCGCCAACATGCGCCATGCCGGCGCGCTGCGCATCGACCACGTGATGGGGCTGATGCGGCTGTTCTGGATTCCGGGGGGGCGCACCGCACGCGATGGTGGCTACGTGCACTACCCGGTCGAGGAGATGCTGGCCATCGTCGCGCTCGAGAGCCAGCGCCACCGCTGCCTGGTGATCGGCGAGGACCTCGGCACCGTGGCGCCCGAGATGCGCGAGGCGCTCGCGCGCTTCGACATCCTGTCCTACCGCCTGCTGTTCTTCGAGCGCGAGTCGGATGGCGCTTTCAAGCCGGCCGCAGCCTACCCGGCGCAGGCACTGGCGGCCGTCGCCACGCACGATCTCCACACGCTGGCGGGCTGGTGGAGCGGCGAGGATCTCCGGCTGCGCCTGCAGCTCGGGCTGATCGCGGACGAGCCGCAGCTCGAGCAGCTGCTGCTCGATCGCGCCCGCCAGCGCGTGCAGCTGCTGCTGGCGGTGCGGCACGCCGGCCTTCTGAGCGCGGAGGAGGTCGCGCAGGCCAGCAGCGAGTCGCGCCTGTCGCCGCGCATGGTCGAGGCGGTGCATGCCTTTCTCGCCGAGGCGCCTGCCTTGCTCATGATGGTCCAGCTCGAAGATGTGCTCGGTGTCGTCGAGCAGGCCAACATGCCCGGCACCACCCACGAGCAGCCCAACTGGCAGCGCAAGCTGCCGGCCGACCTGCAGGCGCTGGCCACGAGCGGGGAAATGGATTCGCTCGCGCGCACGCTGTCGCGCCTGCGCCCGCGCCCGCTCGCGATGGCACTGCCGCAGCGCGCCTCGATGCAGGCGCGCATCCCGCGTGCCACCTACCGGCTCCAGTTCCACAAGGGCTTCCGCTTCGACGATGCGATCCGCGTGCTGCCCTATCTCGCCCGCCTGGGCATCAGCCACGTGTACTGCTCGCCGATCCAGCGCGCCCGCGCCGGCAGCATGCACGGCTACGACGTCGTTGCGCACGACCAGGTCAACCCGGAGCTCGGCGGGCGCGAAGGCTTCGAGCGCTTCGTCGCCGCGCTGCGCGTGCACGGCATGGGTCAATTGGTGGACCTGGTGCCCAACCACATGGGCGTGATGGGGGCGGACAACGCCTGGTGGATGGACGTGCTGGAGAACGGCCCGGCCTCGCTCTACGCCCAGCACTTCGACATCGACTGGCAGCCGCTCAATCCCGAGCTCGCGGGCAAGGTGCTGGTGCCGGTGCTGGGCGACCACTACGGCGACGTGCTCATGAGCGGCGACCTGGTGCTGCGCTTCGAGGAGGCCAGCGGCAGCCTGGCCGTGTATTACTTCGAGCATCGCTTCCCGCTGGCGCCCGACAGCTATCCGCGCGTGCTGGCCAGCGCAGCGTCGCAGCTCGAGGAGGCCGCGCTCGCAGCGCAGCTCGCGGGCATTTCCTCGGCCTTCGGCCGGCTGCTGGGGCGCGGCGCGAGCGACGACGCCGCGCGCGCCGAGCAGGCGCGCGACAAGGAGCTGCTCAAGACCCAGCTGGCGCAGCTCGCCGCGCGCCAGCCTGCCGCTGCGCGCGCCATCACCGCGCGCGTGGCCGAGCTCAACCTGCCGAGCGCGCGCGACGAGCTGCATGCGCTGATCGAGATCCAATCCTGGCGCCTCGCCTACTGGCGCGTGGCCGCGGACGACATCAACTACCGGCGCTTCTTCGACATCAACTCGCTGGCCGGGCTGCGGATGGAGCGCGAGGAGGTGTTCGAGGCCACGCAATCCTTCGCGCTCGACCTGGCGGCGGCCGGCCACGTCGACGGGCTGCGCATCGACCATCCGGACGGCCTGTACGACCCGACGCGCTACTTCCGGCAACTGCAGGAAGGCTATGCACGGCGCGCGGGGCTGGTGCTGGCCGAGCGCGACGACGACGGCCGGCCGGCGCGGCCGCTCTACGTGGTGGCCGAGAAGATCAAGGCCGAGGACGAGGAAGTGCCCGGGGAGTGGCACGTGCACGGCACCACCGGCTATCGCTTTGCCAACGTGGCCAACGGCGTGCTCATCGACACTGCCGCGGCAGAGAAGTTCGAGAAGATCTGGCGCAACTTCACCGGCCTGCGCGACAGCTTCCTGAGCCTCGCACGCGCCGGCAAGCGCGACATCATGCGCAGCGCGCTGGCCTCGGAGCTGACGGTGCTGTCCACCGAGCTGCTGCGCATCGCGCGCGCCGACCGGCGCACCCGCGACTACACCTTCAATGCGCTGCAGCGTGCGCTGGGCGAGGTCGCGGCCTGCCTGCCGGTCTACCGCACCTACATCATCGAGGCGCCCTCGCAGCAGGACGAGCGCTTCATCACCTGGGCCACGCGCGAGGCGCGGCGCGGCAGCCAGGAGGCGGACGTCTCGATCTACGACTTCGTGCAGCAGACCCTGCTCGGGCGTGCCGTGCCCGATGCCGACGAGGCCTTGCAGCGCCGCGTGCTGCACCTGGCGATCCGCTTCCAGCAGTTCAGCGCGCCGGTCACGGCCAAGGGCGTGGAGGACACCGCCTTCTACCGCTACTTTCCGCTGAGCGCGCTCAACGAGGTGGGCGGCGAGCCGGCGCGCTTCGGGATGACGGTGGAGCAGTTCCACGAGGCCAGCGCCGACCGCGCGCGGCACTGGCCGCACACCATGCTGGCCAGCTCCACCCACGACAACAAGCGCTCCGAGGACGTGCGCTGCCGCATCGACGTGCTGTCGGAGATGCCGGGGACCTGGCGGCTGGCGCTGCGGCGCTGGCGCGCGCTGACGCGCGGGATTCGCCGGAAGCTGGAAGCCGACGGCGCGCCGTCCGGCGCTCCTTCGTCCACGGACGAATACCTGCTCTACCAGACCTTGCTCGGCACGCTACCCGCCGAGGGGCTCGACGACGGCACCCGCGAGCCCTACACCGAGCGCATCGTGGGCTACATGCAGAAGGCGGCGCGCGAGGCGAAGCTCCAAACCCGATGGACGAACCCCGACGAGGCCTACGAGCAGGCGCTGGAAGGCTTCGTGCGCGCGGTGCTGAGTCGCGAGGCCGACCCGCGCTTCGTCGACGACCTGCAGACGCTGGTCCGCACGCTGTCGTGGTTCGGGGCGCTCAACAGCCTCTCGCTCACGCTGCTGAAGTTCGGTTCGCCCGGCGTGCCGGACGTGTACCAGGGCAACGAGCTGATGGACCTGAGCCTGGTCGACCCGGACAACCGGCGGCCGGTGGACTACACGCTGCGCGTGCGCTGCCTGGACGAGCTCGAGGCCATGGCCCGGGTCGACGACCTGCCGGCCCGCGTCGCCGCGCTGGTGCCTGCTGCCGCCGCCGATGGACGCGCCAAGCTCTGGGTTGGCTGGCGCATGCTGTCGCTGCGCCGCGAGCAGCCCGCGCTGTTCCGCGAAGGCGACTACCGGGGACTGGAGGTCGAGGGCGCGAAGGCCGCGCACGTGGTGGCCTTCATGCGCCGGCATGAGGACCGGGTGCTGGTGCTGATCGCGGCGCGCCTGTTCAGCTCGCTTGCCGCCATGGGCGAACCTCCGCTCGGCGAAGTGTGGGAAGACACGACAGTGCGCCTGCCGGATGTGCCCGAGGGCACGCGCTTCGAGAACGTGCTGACGGGCGAGACCTTGGTGGTGCATGAGGGTGCGGTTCGCATCGCGGCCGCCTTCGCCCATTTTCCGGGTGCGGCCTTGTGGGCCAAGGACTGAGGCATCGGCGCTGCACCGGCTTGTGCGCCCTTCGCCTTTGCCAAATGGCTACCAGCGCACCTTGATCCCGACGGACCCGCTCAGGGAGCCCTTCACGCGCGTGTCTCCGCCGGAGGCCCACAGCTTGCCCACTTCGCCGTAGAGGCTGGTCGATTCGCTCAGCCCCAGCGTGGCGCCCGCGGCCAACTCCGTCGAGGTGCCGCCCCTGCTGCTCGCGATGGCGGTGCTGGCCGCCGGGTTGACGAAGCGCGCGACATCG
>NZ_JBLFFN010000016.1:0-107851 GCF_051400855.1 Variovorax stachyos
GCGAAATCCCGGCTCCGCACTCAACACAACAGCAACGTACGAAATCAAACGAAACGAGTGCCCCCACCCCAACCCTCTCGCAAAGGAGGAGGAGGCAAGAGGGAGTTCAAGCCAGGGCCTGCGTAATCGAATGAATGAGCAGCCCCACCAACCCCCCCACCAACGTCCCATTGACCCGAATGAACTGCAGATCCCGCCCGATGTGCTTCTCCAGTTCCACGCTCATCTCCTCCGCATTCCATTGCCCCACCCGCTCCACGATGTAGCGCCGGATGTCCTCCCGGTAGCGCTCGATGGCGCGCGGCGCCGCGTCGACGATCTGCTCGTTGATCCAGCGCCGCATCGCCTCGTCGGCCTCCAGCCGCGCGCCCAGCGTTCCCGCCATGGCGACGATGCGCCGCCGGATCTCCGAGTCGCTCTTCGCCAGGTCCTCGTGCAGCCAGGCCAGCAGCTCGCTCCAGAGCCCGTGCAGGTATTCGCCGATCGCCGGGTGCGCCTGCAATTCCGCGCGGATGGCCTCGCCGCGGCGCTGGAATTCGGGGTCGGTCTTGAGCTTGTGGACGAACTCGTGCATGAACGCGTCGAAGCGCTGCCGCATCGGGTGCGCGGGATCGTCCGCCATCTCGGCGACGGTGCGCGCGGCCGCGGCCACCACCTTGCGCGTGGCGAGCCGGGCCGTGACCTGGTCGAGGCCGACGTAGCGCAGCGCCCGGATCTCGCGCGCGATCGCCTCGGTGATCTGCACCTGCACCTCCTCGCCCTCGACCGCCGCCGCGACCTGGGCCAGCAGGTCGTCGAGCAGGGCCTGGTGCCGCCCGTGCGCCGTCAACGCATCCAGGGCCTGGCCGGACAGCCGCGCAATGTCGATCTGCGCCAAGCCCGCGGCTGCTGCGCGGCCGAGGAATTCGCGCACGCGCGCATCGTCGAAGGCCGCCAGGCCGTAGCGCGCCGCGCCCACCAGGTGAGCGCCGAGCGTGGCGGCGTGTGCGGGCTGGGCGAGCCAGCGGGCCAGCCGCGCGGCCGGATCGAGCTGCTCCACCTTGGCCAGCACCTGCTGCGTGCTCAGGAAGTTGTTGCAGATGAAGCCGGCCAGCCGCGCGCCGATGCGGTCCTTGTTCGACGGGATGATCGCGGTGTGCGGGATGGGCAGCCCCATTGGATGCCGAAAGAGCGCGACCACCGCGAACCAATCGGCGATCGCGCCCACCATCGCGGCTTCGGCGAAGGCCGCGACATAACCCCAGGCGGGATTGGGATGACGCGCCGCGAGCGCCATCGCCGCCGCGTAGAGCAGGGCGGCGGCGCCGAGCAGGGCAAGGGCGACGCGCTTCAGCGGATCTCCCGGGTCGCCGCGAGCCCCTGCAGGAACTGCTCGCAGCGTGCGAGTTGGGCCAGCGTGACGTACTCGTCGGGCTGGTGCGCCTGGGTGATGCTGCCGGGGCCGCACACCACCGTCGGAATGCCGGCCTGCTTGAAAATGCCGGCCTCTGTGCCGAAGGCCACGAGCGTGGTGCCCGCTTCGCCGGCCAGGCGCTGCGCCAGGCGGGTGACGGGGTCCTCGGCCGAGGTCAGGAAACTGGGGATCTCGCAGATGGTCTCGAAGCTGAAGCCCGCCTCGGGCGCGATCTTCTTCATGCCGGCCTCCAGGCGGTTGGCGTGCAGCCGCATTTCCTTTTGCATCTTCTGGGCGTCGGCGGTCGGCAGGTCGCGGAATTCGTAGCGGAACTCGGCGTCGCGCGGCACCACGTTGTCGGCGATGCCGCCGTGGAACTGGCCGACGCTGGCGGTGCTGTAGGGCACGTCGAAGCCCGCGTAGCGAGGCTCCTCGCGCTCGAAGCCCTCGGCCATGTCGCGCAGCTTGCCAACCAGGCGCGCCGCCATCTCGATCGCGTTGACCGAGCGCGGCGTGAGCGAGGAATGCGCCTCCTTGCCCCGCACGCAGCAGCGGTAGCGGTAGACGCCCTTGTGCGCGATGGCCGGCACCATCATCGTCGGCTCGCCGACGATGCAGGCCAGGGGGCGGATGCCCTGTTCCTTCATGTCGGCGATCAGATCGCGCACGCCGAAGCAGCCCACCTCCTCGTCGTAGCTGAAGGCGAAGTGCACCGCGAAGGGCGAGTCGCTCTCGATGAAGCGCTCGGCATTGGCCAGCGCGATCGCGATGAAGCTCTTCATGTCGGCCGAGCCGCGGCCGTAGAGCCGGGGCTCGACCTGCATTGCCTCGCCGTCGTGTTCGTCCTGGGGCCAGTCCTGGACCAGGGCGGAGAGCGGGTCCACGCTCCAGTCCTGCCCGTCCCAGGGCACGGTGTCGGTATGGCCGGAGACGATCACGCCCGCCGGCTTGCCCGCGCCCAGCGTCGCGAAGAGGTTGGCCTTGGTCTTGTCGGCGTTGTAGGTGAGGCGGCTGCGCACGCCCAGGCCGGCCAGGTGGTCGCGCGCGAAGTCGATCAGCTCCAGGTTGCTATGCGCGCTCACGGTGTTCATGCGCACCAGGGTCTGGGCGAAATCGAGGCTGCGGCTGGAGAGGAGGGAGGACGGCATGGCGGCCATTGTCCCGGAAGTCGTGCCGCGCCGCGTTCGCGCAGGCACAGGCTTTGCGGGTGTTTTGGGCTCAGCCTAGACTCTCCCCATGAAACTCATCGACTCCCTGGTCACCCAGGCGGCCGGCATCGCCACCGTCCGGCGCGACCTGCATGCCCATCCCGAACTCTGCTTCCAGGAACAGCGCACTGCCGACGTGGTGGCGGCCAAGCTCACCGAATGGGGCATCCCCATCCACCGCGGCCTGGCCACCACCGGCGTGATCGGCATCGTGAAGAACGGCAGCAGCCCGCGGGCCGTCGGCTTGCGCGCCGACATGGACGCGCTGCCGGTCACCGAGCTCAACACCTTCGCCCATGCCAGCAAGCACCCGGGCAAGATGCACGCCTGCGGTCATGATGGCCACACCGCGATGCTGCTGGCAGCGGCGCAGCACCTGGCGAAGCACCGCAACTTCGACGGCACGGTCTACCTGATCTTCCAGCCGGCCGAGGAGGGCGGCGGCGGGGCCCGCGAGATGGTCAAGGAAGGCCTCTTCGAGCAGTTCCCGATGGAGGCCGTCTTCGGAATGCACAACTGGCCCGGCATGAAGGCCGGCCAGTTCGCCGTCAGCCCGGGGCCGGCGATGGCCTCGAGCAACGAGTTCACCATCACCATCCACGGCAAGGGCGGCCATGCGGCGCTGCCGCACACGGGCATCGATCCGGTGCCGATCGCCTGCGAGATGGTGCAGGCCTTCCAGACCATCATCACGCGCAGCAAGAAGCCGACCGAGGCCGGGGTGATCTCGGTCACGATGATCCACGGCGGCGAAGCCAGCAACGTGATCCCCGACTGCTGCGAGCTCAAGGGCACGGTGCGCACCTTCTCGCTGGAAGTGCTGGACCTGATCGAGTCACGAATGAAGAAGATTGCCGAGCATGTGAGCGCGGCACACGATGCCGAGTGCGACTTCCATTTCCACCGCAACTACCCACCCACCATCAACACCGCCGCCGAGGCGAACTTCGCGCGCCGCGTGATGGCCGGCATCGTGGGCGAGGAGAACGTGCTGGTGCAGGAGCCCGCGATGACCGCCGAGGACTTCGCCTTCATGCTGCAGGCCCGGCCCGGCGCCTATGCCTTCATCGGCAACGGCGACGGCAGCCATCGTGACTCGCACCACGGCGGCGGCCCCTGCATGCTGCACAACGCGAGCTACGACTTCAACGACGACCTGATCCCGCTGGGCGCGACCTGCTGGGTGCGGCTGGCCGAGGAGTTCCTCGGCGGCCCCGCGCTGGCCGCGGAGCGCGCCGCATGATCGGCGTCGGCGAAGCCTTTGCGGGCCGCTACGCGCTGGCCCGCCGGAAGTTCCTGGAGGGCTGCGCCGCGGCAGGGCTGGCGGTGCGCTCCCATGTGCACCCGCTCCCGGGCCGCGACGGCGAGGAACTGGCCATGGACGTGGCGCTCGACGGCGACGCGCAGGCCGAAAGCCTGCTGATGGTGAGCAGCGGCTGCCACGGCATCGAGGGCCATTGCGGCAGCGGCGTGCAGGTCTTCGCGCTGCACGATGCCGAGTGGCGCGAGAAGGCGCGCGACCAGGGCGTGGCCGTGCTCTATGTGCACGCGCTGAACCCGCACGGCTTCTCGCACGGCCGCCGCGTCACGCACGAGAACGTGGACCTGAACCGCAACTTCCTCGACTTCTCGCAGCCGCTGCCGGTGAACGAGGCCTATGCCACGCTGCATGCGCTGCTGCTGCCCGACGAGTGGCCGCCGTCGGCGGCCACCCAGGCGGAGATCGATGCCCTCATCGCGCGCGAGGGGCTGGGCTTCTACCAGGCCGCCGTGACGCGCGGGCAGTACCAGTTTGCCGACGGCCTGTTCTATGGCGGCAGTGCGCCCACCTGGAGCAACAGCACTTTGCGCGAGGTGCTGCGCACGCATGCCGGCCGCGCGAGCCGCGTCGGCTGGATCGACATTCACACCGGCCTCGGGCCCAACGGCATCGGCGAGCGCATCTTCGCCGGCCGGGACGACAAGGCCGCATACGCCAGGGCGAACGCCTGGTGGGGCACGGCGGCGGCGCCGGTCACCTCGATGTACGACGGCTCCTCGACCTCGGCCTTCCTGACCGGGCTGATGTGCTACGCCCTCGGCGACGAATGCCCGCAGGCCGAGCACACCTCGATCGCGCTGGAATACGGCACCCAGCCGATGCTGGAAGTGACGGCGGCGCTGCGCGGGGACCATTGGCTGCATTGCCACCCCGAGGCGCCGGCCGACTTGGCGGATGCCATCCGCGCGCGCATGCTTGCAGCGTTCTACAGCGACAACGACGCCTGGCGAGGGCAGGTGATCAGCCAGGCGCGGCAGGCCATGTTCCAGGCCGTGGATGGCCTTGCTTCATCGCCCTGAAGAGAGGGAGTAGCTTCCCTCAGGTCCGGATCCGCCCGTCGCCCGTGATCATCGACAGCTCCACGAACTTCGAAGCCACGTGGTTGCGCGGCGAGAAGGAGACCTCGAAGCCGCCGAACTGCTGCCGGTCGATGCTCTCCAGCCCCGCGATCAGGCCCTCGCGCGTGAGCTTGCCGGGCGCGCGGCGCAGACCCTCGGCCAGCACCTTGGCGGCCAGGTAGCCTTCCATGCTGGAGAAGTTGGACTGCACCGTGCCGCCGCTCTTCTTCACCGCCTCGTTGAACTCGCGCGTGATGCCGTTCGCGGCGTAATAAGGGGAGGGCACGACCTGGGTGACGACCACCCCGGCGCCGTCCTTGCCCAGTTCGTCGGCCAGGGCCTGCGTGCCGACGAAGGACACGTTGTAGAAGGTGCCGCCGTAACCCGCCTTGCGCGCCTCGCGGATGAAGGCGGCGCAGGACTTGTAGGCGCTGACCTGGACCACGGCGTCCGGCCTGGCCGCCACGATGGTCTTCACCGCGGCCGACACGTCGACCGTGTTGCGTTCGACCGTGGCCAGGGCCGCCGGCTTCAGGTCGAGCTGCGAGAGCGCGAGGGTCACGCCGTCCAGGCCGGCCTTGCCGTAGGCGTCGTTCTGGTAGAAGACCGCGATCTTCTTCAGGCCCAGGTGGGTGAGCTGCTTCACGATCAGCGCCGTCTCGTCGTTGTACGAGGCACGCAGGTGGAACACGTTGCGGTGGAAGGGCTCGCGCAGGGCCATAGCGCCGGTGAAGGGCGCGATGAACGGCACCCTCGCATTCACCGCCAGCGGCAAGGCCGCCAGGCTGGTGGGCGTGCCGATGTAGCCGAACAGTGCGAACGCCTCCTCGTCGATCAGCTTCTTCGTGTTGGCGGCGCAGCGCTCGGGCTCGTAGCCGTCGTCCAGGAACTGGATCTTCACGTCGCGATGGCCGGGCAGCGCGTTGTACTGGTCGAGGTACAGCTTGGCGCCCTGGTGGAACTGGATCCCCAGCTGTGCCGCCGGCCCGCTGAAGGGTGCCGACTGGCCCAGCATGATGGGTGTTTCGCTCTGGGCTCTCGCGATGCCGAAGCCGCCGAGTGCCGCGGCACCGGCCGCGATTGAAAAATGCCTGCGATGGATCATCGTGAAAACTCCAGAGCGCCACTGCGGCGCAGAACTTAGACTTGACCGGTCCACTCGTTGCCCGGCCACCCATGAACTCCCCGACCCAGGTGCTCGGCGCCTGCCCCCATGACTGCCCCGACACCTGCTCCCTGGTGACCACCGTGCAAGACGGCCGGGCCATCAAGCTGCAGGGAAACCCGGCGCATCCGCACACGGCCGGCGTGCTGTGCACCAAGGTCTCGCGCTACATCGAACGCAACGACCATCCCGAGCGGCTGCTGCAGCCCATGAAGCGGGTCGGACCCAAGGGGAGCGGCCGATTCGAACCGGTGAGCTGGGACGCGGCCCTTTCCGACATCGCCGAACGCCTGCACGTATTACTTAGTAACAATTCGTCAGAATCGATTCTGCCCTACAGCTATGCAGGAACGATGGGTCTTGTGCAGGGCGAGTCGATGGATCGTCGTTTTTTCCACAAGCTCGGCGCATCGTTGCTGGACCGCACGATCTGCTCGACGGCCGGGGGTGAGGCTTTAAGTTTTACTTTAGGGGCCAAGGTCGGCATGCGGGTCCAGTTCTTCGCCGAGGCGAAGCTGATCTTGATCTGGGGCAGCAACTCGATCGGGAGCAATCTGCATTTCTGGCGCCATGCGCAGGCCGCCAAGCGCGCGGGTGCCAGGCTGGTGTGCATCGACCCGCGCCGGACCGAGACCGCCGACAAATGCGACGAGCACATCGCGCTGCTGCCCGGCACGGACGCGGCGCTGGCCCTCGCGCTGATGCACGAGCTGATCGTCAACGACTGGCTGGACCACGACTACATCGAGCGCCACACCCTCGGCTGGGAGCAACTGCGCGAGCGCGCCCTGCAGTGGCCGCCGGCCCGCGCGGCCGCGGTCTGCGGCGTGCCCGAGGCGCAGATCGTCGCGCTGGCGCGCGACTACGGCACCACCAAGCCTGCGGCGATCCGGCTCAACTACGGCATGCAGCGGGTGCGCGGTGGCGGCAACGCCGCGCGCGCCATCGCCTGCCTGCCGGCACTGATCGGCGCCTGGCGCGAGCGCGCGGGCGGGCTGCTGCTGAGCAGCTCGGGCCAGTTCCCGGTAGACCGCGCCGCGCTGCAGCGGCCCGACCTGCTGGCGGGGCGGCTGCCGCGCACCATCAACATGAGCGCCATCGGCGATGCGCTGCTCGACACCGCGAACCCGGTCCGGGCGATCGTGGTCTACAACAGCAACCCGGTCGCGGTCGCGCCGGATTCGGCCAAGGTGGTCGCCGGCTTCGCACGCGAGGACCTGTTCACCGTGGTGCTCGAGCAGTTCCAGACCGACACCGCCGACTATGCCGACTACCTGCTGCCGGCCACCACCCAGCTGGAGCACTGGGACATCCACACCAGCTACGGCCACACCGATGTGCTGCTCAACCGGCCGGCGCTTGCGCCGCGCGGCGAGGCGCGCAGCAACGCCTGGGTGTTCCGCGAGCTGGCGCGCCGCATGGGCTTCGACGAGCCGTGCTTTTCCGACGACGACGAGACGCTGTGCCGCAGCGCCTTCGCGCCCGGCGCGATCGACGTCGAAGACCTGCAGGCCCGCGGCTTCACCAGCCTGAAGCTGCCCGACGCGCCTTTTGCCGAAGGCGGCTTCCCCACGCCCTCGGGCCGGTGCGAGTTCTTCAGCGCACGCCTCGCGGCCCAGGGCCAGGACGGCCTGCCCGACCACGTCCCCAACTACGAGCCGGCCGGCAGCTCCACCGAGTTTCCGCTCGCGATGATCTCGCCGCCGGCGCGCAACTTCCTCAACTCGACCTTCGTGAACGTGAAGAGCCTGCGCGCGATCGAGGGCGAACCGCTGCTCGAGATCCACGAGGACGATGCCGCCGCGCGCGGCATCGTCGATGGCACGATGGTGCGCGTGTTCAACCGCCGCGGCGAGCACCGCTGCCGCGCCGAGGTCTCGCGCCGCGCGCGGCCCGGCGTGGTGCACGGACTCGGCATCTGGTGGCGCAAGTTCGGCGCCGACGGCACCAACGTCAACCAGCTCACCAGCCAGCGGCTGACCGACATCGGCCGCGGGCCTACCTTCTACGACTGCCTGGTCGAGGTCATGCCCGATGCCTGAGGTGGTGCTCGAATGAACAAGGGGCGCGCGGCCTTTGCTGCCGTGGCCGTGCTGGCCCTGGCCGGCTGCGCTGACCTGGGCTACTACTGGCAGTCGGCCAGCGGCCACCTGGCGCTCATGCACGCGGCGCGGCCGGTGCCGGAGTGGCTGCAGGACCCGGCCGCCAACGACGCGCTCAAGGCCAAGCTGGAGTTGGCGCAACGCATCCGTCGCTTCGCAGTCGCCGAGCTCGGCCTGCCGGACAACCCGAGCTACAAGGCCTACGCCGACCTGCGCCGGCCGGCCGCCATCTGGAACGTGGTGGCGGCGCCTGCGCATTCGCTCACCCTCAAGACCTGGTGCTTCCCGGTTGCCGGCTGCGTGGGCTATCGCGGCTACTACGACGAGGCGGCAGCCCGCGCAGAAGCCGCTGCCCTGGTCGCCCAGGGCCTGGAAGCGGCTGTCTATCCGGTGCCGGCCTACTCCACCTTGGGCTGGATGAACTGGGCCGGCGGCGATCCGTTGCTGTCCACCTTCATCGGCTACCCGGAAGGCGAACTGGCCCGCATCGTGTTCCACGAGCTGGCGCACCAGGTGCTCTACGTGCCCGGCGACACGATGTTCAACGAGTCCTTCGCGACCGCGGTGGAGCGCATCGGCGGTGCCCGTTGGCTGCAGACCGAGGCCGGCGAGGCGGCACGCGCCGAGTACGCGCAGTTCGACAGCCGGCGCCAGCAGTTCCGCGCCCTCACCGCCGCCACGCGCCGGGTGCTCTCGGACATCTACGCCTCGAAGGAGGCACAGGCCGGCGACTGGGCGACGGTCGATGCGCAGAAGAAGGCCGCGATGGAAGACTTCCGCCAGCGTTACGCGGCCCTGCGCGCCGGCTGGAGCGGCCCGCGGCAGGGCGCCTACGACGCCTGGGTGGCGCGTGCCAACAACGCGCTGTTCGGTGCGCAGGCCGCGTACGACGAACTGGTGCCCGGTTTCGAGGCGCTGTTCGAGCGCGAAGGCCGGGATTGGCCGCGCTTCTATGCGGCAGTCAAGCGCCTCGCCGCGCTGCCCAAGGACGAGAGAACGCTCGCCCTGCGGACCGGGGACGCCGTGGCGCCCGCAGCCCGCAGGCCGACCGAAGAACCCGGCCAACACAGCCGACAAGGAGGGCCCGGTGCCTGATATCCACATCGAACGCAGCCATCGACTCGGCATCGAGGCCGCGCGCGCGATCGCGCGCAAATGGGTCGGCCAGGTCGAGCAGGACTACGGCCTCGCCTGCAGCTACGAGGAAGGCCAGGCCCGCGATGTCGGCCGCTTCAGCCGCGCGGGCATCGACGGCAGTGTCGAGGTCAGCGGCGACAGCTTGACGCTGCGAGCGACGCTGGCGGGCCTGTTCGCCAGCTTCAGCGGGCAGATCGAGGAGCGCCTGCGGCGCAAGCTCGACGACCTGCTGGGCCAGCCCGATGACGCAGACGATGACGACGCCTACAACGACAAGGACTGGCGTTGAACGCCGCGCCGGCGCTCAGCCGCGCAGCGACTCGATCAGGTCGATGTACTTCTGCTTGGCCTCGTCCGCGCTCAAGCCCTTCTGCGCGGTCCAGGCTTCCCACTTGGCGCGCGCGACGATGTCGCTGAAGCTGGGCTTCTTCTCGGTGTTGTCGCCCAGTGTCGCCTGCTTGAACAGGCCGTAGATCTTGAGCAGCGTCGGGTTGTCCGGGCGCTCGGCAAGCAGTTTGGAATTGGCCTGGGCGGCTTCGAACAGGGCGTTCAGGTCGGACATGATGGCGATCGTGTGGCTGGGGCCCGCATCTTAAGTGGCGAGTGCCTCGGCCGGCCGACTCAGTCCGACAGCCCGGCGCGCGCCAGCTCCACGTCGAGCCGCTCGCGCGCATCGGCCGGCTCCGCCGCGGCAGCCCGCTCGTAGAGGCGGGTGGCCTCGGCCAGGCGAACATCGCCTTCCAGCATCAGCAGGCCGCGGGCATATTCCATCAGCGCGCCGGGCGAGCGCGGGTGGAGTTCCAGGCCGCGCTCGAAGAGCTCGATCGCGATTTCCGCGCGCACGCCGTAGGTCATGCGGCCGACCAGCGCGCCCACCTTGTCGATGACTTCGGCATGAAAGGCCGCGAGCGCCACATGGGCCGCGGCGTGCCGCGGCTCGAGCGCGATCACGCGTTCGAGCGCGCCCTTGACCTTGCTGCCGAGGCCCTGCGCCAGCGCCCGTGCCACGCTGATGCCCTGGCTGTAGCGGCCGAGCGCATAGGCTTGCCAGTAGAGGGCGTGGCAGTTGTCCGGCTCCTCCGCCGCCTGCAGCGCGGCGCGCTCGGCCACCTGCTTGAACAGGGCCTGCCGCATCGCCTCGCGTGGCTCGAGGTAGTTGGCATAGATGGCGGTGGCCTGGTTGGCGAGCATCAGCCCTTCGCTGCCGTGCCGCAGCCCGAGCTTGGCCGCGCGCTCGAAGTCGCCGCTGTGGTAGAGCGCCCAGCCCTCGGCCAGCGGACCGGGTGCCGGCGGAGGCAGCGCGTGCGCGGCGTGCAACCTGCCCCATCGCTGCAGCACTTGGGCGGCGTCGAAGCGCGGCGTGTCCCGGTAGGGCATCTGGACCCATGGCTCCGAGGCGGGCACCGCGGCGGTCGCCAGCAGCGAGAGGGGTTGGAGATCGGGATGGGCCATGCGATGCTCAGACGGTGGTCGGCTGATCTTCGCCTGCGTAGGCGTTGCTCAGCGTAAGCAAATGCCGCCGTTGCTCGGCGGCGAGGTAGGGCGCGAGCAGATGCAGCGTGTGGTGCGCGCCGCGCAGCAGGGCGCTCTGGGCATGGCCGGGCTCCAGCGCCTCCCGCGGGTTGCGCACGTACTCGTAGCTCAGCCAATAGGTCAGCACCACCACCATGCTCTGGGCGAGCGGATCGACCTCGGGCGCGTCGATGTCCAGGTGGCCCGACCGGCTCATGCCGGCGAGCAGCGCCCGGATCGCGCGCGCCTTGTTCTGGAGCACCAGCTGGAACTGGGTCTCCAGGCGCCGATTCTTCGAGAGCAGGTCGTTGAGGTCGCGGTACAGGAAGCGATAGCGCCAGATCAGCTCGAACAGGCTGTGCATGAAGAACCAGGCGTCCTCCACGTCGCGCACGCCTTCGCTGGCGTGCAGCAGCTCGTTGAGCTCGGTCTCGTAGTTCTCGTAGAGCCGGTTGATCAGCTCATCCTTGGCGGGGTAGTGGTAGTAGAGATTGCCGGGACTGATGTTGAGCTCGCCCGCCACCAGCGTGGTGGAGACGTTCGGCTCCCCGAACCGATTGAACAGGTCCAATGCGGCTTCGAGGATGCGTTGTGCAGTGCGGCGTGGCGCCTTCTTGGCCATGAGCTCGTAGCCCCCCGGTTTGTCTCCTGAGGCCACTCTAGCGCAAGTCCCGCGCCGCGGGGTCATTGATTGCTGAGCAGAGATGCTTGTCGCGGCCGATCAAGGCCGCCGCCGTGGATCAGGCGTCGCCGCTCGGCTTGCGCCGCCGCGAGGGCTTCGCCGCGGCTTCTGCCGGATGGCGCGCGGCCGTCTTGCGTGGTGCCCGTGCGGGCCGGCTGGCCGAGTCCCTGCGCCTGAGCTGGGCTTCGAGCGCCTCGATCCGCGCCTGCAACGCCGCCACCTCCTGCGCCGAGGGCATGCCGAGCTTCTCGAGCGCGCGCGCCACGCGGTCTTCGAAGATGGATTCGAGCTTGCCCCATCCACCCGCCGCCTTGGTGCCGAACTCGCTCGCGAAGCCGGCCATCCGGGCTTGAGCCTGGGCCAGCGTTTCCCCGGCGGCATGCTGCGTCTTCTTCTGCACGCCGAGCCCGTCCTTCACCAGCGCCTCGAAGGCCTTGCTGCCCTCCTGCTGCATCTTGGCGAAGGCGCCGAGGCCCGCGAGCCAGATCTGCTGGGCGGAGTCCTTGATGCGGTCGGTTTTGTCGTCGGGCTTGTCGTCGTCCGGGGTGGCCATGGTCTGTTCCTGAGAGTGAATGGCGAAACTCTAGCTGCGCCTGCGGCCCTGCGTGTAGAGCCCGCGGTCTAGCGGCGCGCCTGTGGGCATGGCCCTACTTGGCGGCGGGGCCCACGACAACGGGGATGTGCGGGATCCGCATGTCCATGTCGTGCAGATACCGATAGCCTTCTGCAGCGATCGAGAACTGCAGGTCGTAGCTGCCTTCGGCGGAAGGCTTGGGAATCGTGACGCTGATCGCTTCCTCCTCGCCGGGGGCCAGGGAGAAGCTCAGGTCCTGCCGGGCCAGCCATTCGGGCGCAGGCGCAGCAGCCCCTGAGTCCGTGGAGGTGGGTACGAACCGCCAGGTGAGGCGCAGCGGATGCCCGATGCGCGACAGCGAGTGGAGAGGCTGCGCGCCGTCGTTCCGGATGCGCACGATGACCTTGAGCTCGCGTGCGTCGGCCTCGGTCGCGGTGGGCGTGAGTTGGATCTGCCTGGCCTGTGCCTCGTCCGGCGGCCGAAGCGCGGCATCTGTGGGCAGGTGGCGGGCCGGGCACGGCTCGAGCGCGACCCAGGCCGTCCGCGCCAGCAGCGCATCCGGCAGCAGCTTTCCGGCAGCCCATGGCGCCGGCGCCATGCTGTAGATGCGCGCCGCGGCCGAATGGCAGGGCAAGGGGTGGACGTAGCCCGGCGGCGCATTGCCCGAATAGCCGTTCAAGGTCGGCATCTTGCGGTCCTGCGCGAAGACCATGCCGTCGAGCTCGGTCATGTAGAAAGGTTCGTTCGCGCGTCCGGTGAGATACAGAACCGAATCGGGCTTGAAGACCGCGGCGCCAGCGGCCTGGTCTACAGCGGCCATGCGGCCGCGCCACTGGTCGAAGCTGGCGAAGGACGGGCGATAAGCCAGGGTCTCGAGGGAGAACGCGAGGACGATCAGGCTAGAGACCAGCCAGCGCAGGCCGCGATGCCGCTGCAGGTGCTCGACGCCGATCGCCGCCGCGACGGCCACCGGCAACGCCATGACAAGAACGACGCGGCTCACCGCCCGCAAGGACGAGATGCCGGGCAGCGCCATGGCGTGCTGGTACAAGGACTTCCCGTTCACATGCAGGGTGAAGGCCACCAGCAAAGCCAGCGTCGTCAGCGAAAGCCCGAGAAGCCGCCGCCAGCGCGCGGCCGCTTCGGTCCCGGCGGTGACCAGCGCCCAAACGGCAAGCACGAGCGGAACGAAGCCGAAGAACATCTGGTGCTCGTGGCGCGCCTCCAGGCCGGACACCGCGGCGCCGAGCCATCGATACCCCGGCACCGCGTCTGCCAGCAAGTAGCTCTGCGGCCGGGGCAGCATCACCAGCACCTCGTCGGGCATCCGGCTGAAGCCATAGCCGCGGCTGATGGCGTGGTACTTCAGCAGCAGGTAGGCGACAGCGGCCGCGGATGCCGCGATGACCAGGAGCGCTCTCCAGTCGAACAGCCCTGCAGACGTCCCGGGCCGCCGCCGGGCAGCCGGCGGCCGGAACGCGGGGACCAGCATGGCCACGGCCGTCGCAGCGAGCAGGTAGGCCATGAAGACGCCCAGATAGATCGAGCAGTAGAACTGCAGCGCACCCCAGGCCGCGAGCCGCGCCAGGTGCGTCAGGCGCCGTTCCTGGATGAACTGCAGCAGCGCCAGCCACGCCAACGGGATGGCAAACCGGTAGGTCAGCTGCACATGGGATTCCTGCGCCAGGGCCGGCAGCGAGAACGTGTAGACGAAGGCGGCGACCGACGCGCCGAGCGACGAGAAGCCCAGCCTGCGCATCACCAGGTACATCGCGACGAAGTCGAGCGCGAATCCGACAGTCAGCCACGCATCGAGGGCGGGCTCGCGGGCGAGCCCCAGGGCACGGAAGACAACGTAGACCAGGCCGGAGCCGAAATGGTTGTCACTGAAAGCCAGCGCGCCTCGTGCCGGATAGAAGAAGCCTGGCGACCACAGCGAAGGCCAATCGCCGCTTGCCCGCTGGAACAAGTGCTCGAGGATGACGCTGTTGAAGCGCGCGTCGCCCAGGTCGCCCGGCACCGCGGTGAACCAGTTCGTCGCGCGCAGGATGTAGAAGCAAAGTCCCACCGCCGCCAGGACCAGCGGCGCGAGGCGATAGCCGGGGGCTGCATGCCAGTCCCCGTGCGTGGCCGTCGAGCTCATCGGCAGGTGTAGTCCTTCTGCGCGGCGCTGTTGCGGAAGGGGTCCGTCAGATCGTCGCTGTACTGGCCCATCAGCAGCCGCTGCTTGGGCAGCAGGTGCCGCCGGAAGAACCGGCTGAAGCTCGCGAGTCCGTCGCCCTTGGGGGTGAGCCGCACGCAGCCGTTTTCGATGCGGATGGTGCCGGATTCGAGCTGCTCGGTCAGCCGCACGTCCACCAGGCGGTGCTCCTTGAGGTACTCGTCGGTGAACACTTCGGCAAAGCGGCTCTGCTGGATGCCGCCGCCGCGCTGCTGCAGCTTCTCGAGGATGTAGAAGGACAGTGAGCGATCCAGCACCGTAGGCACCGAAATGGCGAGCGCATAGGCCGCCAGCAGCCAGATGATCAGCATCTGAAACTTCTCGAAGCCGCTGAACACCGAGAAGGACCGCAGCACCATGACCAGCCCGGCCGTGATGAACGCAGCGAGCACGCCATCGACGATGGCGCTGTAGAACACCACGTTCACGTGCATGAAGGAGATATGCACCCAGTAGATCAAGCAGGCCAGCACGAGAAAGAAGGCGCTTGCCGCGGCGAATCGAATGATTTTCATGGTCCCGAGAACACGAGGAGCTTGTTGCCGATGTAGCTCAGCACGGTCTGCAGCACCGTGGCGATCAGGAATCCGATGCTGTAGTCCAGATGCAGCACGTCGGTCCACGCGAAGAGCAGCAGTCCGTGCAGGCAGGCGATCGAGGCATACAGAATAAGAAAGCGCAAGGCCTGATGAGTCCAGGGCGCGCGCGCCTTGCGGAAGACGAAATACCGGCTGCCGACGAAGGAGGACGCAATGCCGAACCAGGCGGCCACGAAGTTCGCCACGCCGGCGGAGGGCATGCCCAGTACCCGGAGATTGAAGCTCAGCACGCCGTAATGGATGGCTGTTGCGATCAGTCCGTTGAGGATGAAGCGCCCCAGCTCGGCGAGGCGCGGATCTGCGAGACGGGCGCGCAGGATCATGCGAGGTGGCCGGTGTGCGTCACCGTATCGACAAAATCGCTGTAGGCCGCCTGCAGCGAGGCGCCCGACCTGCTCACGCCGGTGAGCATGAGGCTCATCAGGGCCAGCGTGCCCGTCTGCAGGAACACCAGCAGCAGGATGCCCAACGCCACCGAGAACCAGCCGGGGGTCGCGTACCCCGACACCTTGAGCACCACGGAAGCCAGGCCGCCCAGGATGGTCAGCGTGCCCAGGAGCGCCGCGGCGATGCCGACGCGCACGAGCACGTCCTCGGCGAAGACCATGATGCCGCGGAAGCCGTGCAAGGTCAGCCCGACGAAGTTCATCTTGCTCTGCCCGGCATAGCGCGGGCCGCGGTCCAGCGCGCAGGTGGCGATGCGCAGGCGGGAGCCCAGCACGCAGCTGGCGACGTGCGTCCAGAGCTCCTGCATGGCAGCCAGGCGCTTGACCGCGTCGGGCTTGAGCGCCATGAAGTTGCCGAAACTGATGCTGCGCCCCGTGAGGAGCTTGAAGAGCCGCCGGTAGACCGCGTAGAAGAGCTTGAAGCGCAAGGTCTCGACGCGCGTGCGGCGCTCGGCGACGACCACGTCGGTCTCGTCCCGGTCCAGCGTCCGGAGCAATTCGGGAATGGAGGCGGGGAGGTCTTCGCCGTCGGAATCCATCACCACGACCCGCTGGGCCTCGGCCAGGTGCTCGGCCACATAGCCGAGGCCGACGGCGATCGCGCGCTGATGGCCCACGTTGCGCCGCAGACGGATCACGGTGCCGCTCAGGCCGATGGCCTCCATCTGCCGGATGTCGACCGGCTGCCGGACCGAGCCGTCGTCCACAGCCACCACATGCACCTGCCGGCCGAACGCATCGAACAGTTCGCGGAACAGGCGGGCCGAGGCTTCGCTGTCTTCGAAGACAGGCGTGACGACGACGAAGGGGATGACACTCATCAGGGGAAGGGAGAAGAACTGGGAGCAGACGGGCCGATGAGGCCGCGGCGCGGGGCTGGAGCCAATCAGCGGCCGACATTGTGCCCCATGCCCTGCAGCCGTTCGAGGCGCGCCCGGCGCAGCAGGGCGCCGGCGTTTTCTGGCTATGCCCCGATGGGATAATCCCCGATTGCCGGCCGGCAGGCGGCCTTTTCATTTCCACAGCGGGGAACTTCATGATCCTGGTTACCGGCGGCGCCGGATTCATCGGCGCCAACTTCGTTCTCGATTGGCTCGCCCAGGGCGACGAGGCTGTGGTCAACCTCGACAAGCTCACCTACGCCGGCAACCTCGAGACCCTGGCCTCGCTCAAGAACAACCCCAGGCACATCTTCGTGCAGGGCGACATCGGCGACAGCGCCCTGGTCGACCGCCTGCTCGCCGAGCACCAGCCGCGCGCGGTGCTCAACTTCGCGGCCGAGTCGCACGTGGACCGTTCGATCCACGGGCCTGAGGATTTCGTGCAGACCAACGTGCTGGGCACCTTCCGCCTGCTCGAATCCGTGCGCGGCTACTGGGGCTCCTTGCCCGCGGAGCAGAAGACGGCCTTCCGCTTCCTGCACGTCTCGACCGACGAGGTCTACGGCTCGCTCTCGGCCAGCGACCCCGCCTTCACCGAAGAGCACAAGTACGAGCCCAACAGCCCCTACTCGGCCAGCAAGGCCGCCAGCGACCACCTGGTGCGCGCCTGGCACCACACCTACGGCCTGCCGGTGCTCACCACCAACTGCTCGAACAACTACGGCCCTTTCCATTTCCCCGAGAAGCTGATCCCGCTGATGATCGTCAACGCCCTCGCGGGCAAGCCGCTGCCCGTGTACGGCGACGGTATGCAGGTGCGCGACTGGCTCTACGTGAAGGACCATTGCAGCGCCATCCGCCGCGTGCTCGAGGCCGGCAAGCTGGGCGAGACCTACAACGTGGGCGGCTGGAACGAGAAGCCCAACATCGAGATCGTGCACACCGTGTGCGCGCTGCTCGACGAACTGCGTCCGCGCGCCGACGGCCGCAGCTACAAGGAACAGATCACCTTCGTGACCGACCGCCCCGGCCACGACCGGCGCTACGCCATCGATGCACGAAAGATCGAGCGCGAGCTGGGCTGGAAGCCGGCCGAGACCTTCGACAGCGGCATCCGCAAGACCGTCGAGTGGTACCTGGACAACGCACCGTGGGTGCGCAACGTGCAAAGCGGCGCCTACCGCGACTGGGTGAAGAAGCAGTACGAGGCGGCATGAAGGTATTGCTGCTCGGCAAAACGGGGCAAGTGGGCTGGGAGCTGCAGCGCAGCCTGGCCCCGCTCGGCGAGCTGGTCGCGCTGGACTCCGGGAGCACCGAGTTCCATGCCGACTTTCGCGATCCCGGGCGCGTGGCGCAGACGGTGCTCGCGCTGCGGCCTGATGTGGTCGTCAATGCCGCCGCGCACACGGCGGTCGACAAGGCCGAGAGCGAGCCCGAACTCGCGCGCACGCTGAACGCCACCGCGCCCGGCGCCATCGCCCAGGCCGCGCAGCAGGTGGGCGCGCTGATGGTGCACTACTCCACCGACTACGTGTTCGACGGCAGCGGCGAGCGGCCCTGGCAGGAAGACGATGCCACCGCGCCGCTCAGCGTGTACGGCCGCACCAAGCTGGAGGGCGAGCAGCTGATTGCCGCCAATTGCCCGAAGCACCTGATCTTTCGCACCAGCTGGGTCTATGCCGCGCGCGGCGGCAACTTCGCCAAGACCATGCTGCGACTCGCCAAAGAGCGCGAGCGGCTGACCGTGATCGACGACCAGTTCGGCGCGCCGACCGGCGCCGAGCTGCTGGCCGACGTGACGGCCCATGCCATCCGCGACACGCTGCGCGACCCGGCGAAGGCCGGGCTGTATCACCTGGCGGCCGGCGGCGAGACCACCTGGCATGGCTATGCGCGCTTTGTGCTCGAGCAGGCCGAGGCGGCCGGCGTCGCGCTGAAGGCCGGGCCCGCCATGGTCGACGCCGTGCCGACCAGCGCTTTTCCCACCCCCGCCACGCGGCCGCACAATTCGCGCTTGAGTACCCTCAAGCTGCGGTCCACTTTCGGCCTCAGCCTGCCGTCCTGGCAGACAGGCGTCGCGCGCATGCTGCACGAGACGCTCTGACTTACCACCGGAAAACAATCCCATGACGCAACGCAAAGGCATCATCCTGGCCGGCGGCTCCGGCACACGCCTGCATCCGGCCACGCTGGCGATCAGCAAGCAGCTGCTGCCGGTCTACGACAAGCCGATGATCTACTACCCCCTCAGCACGCTGATGCTGGGGGGCATGCGCGACATCCTGATCATCAGCACGCCGCAGGACACGCCGCGCTTCCAGCAATTGCTGGGCGACGGGAGCCAGTGGGGCATCAACCTGCAGTACGCGGTGCAGCCGAGCCCCGACGGGCTGGCGCAGGCCTTCATCATCGGCGACAAGTTCTTGGGAAATTCGCCGAGCGCGCTGGTGCTGGGGGACAACATCTTCTACGGGCACGACCTCGAATCCCTGCTTTCCGGGGCCGATGACCGGCAGAAGGGCGCCACTGTCTTCGCCTACCACGTGCACGACCCGGAGCGCTACGGCGTGGTCGCCTTCGATGCCGGCGGCAAGGCCAGCAGCATCGAGGAGAAGCCCGCCAAGCCCAAGAGCAGCTATGCGGTGACAGGCCTTTACTTCTACGACAACCAGGTGGTCGACATCGCCAAGGCGGTCAAGCCGAGCGCGCGCGGCGAGCTGGAGATCACCGCGGTGAACCAGGTCTACCTGGAGCGCGGCGAGCTCAACGTGCAGATCATGAAGCGCGGCTACGCCTGGCTGGACACCGGCACGCACGAGAGCCTGCTCGAGGCCGGGCAGTTCATCGCGACCCTGGAGCACCGGCAGGGCCTGAAGATTGCCTGCCCCGAGGAGATCGCCTGGCGCAACGGCTTCATCGCCACCGGGCAGCTCGAGGCACTTGCCAAGCCGCTGGAGAAGAGCGGCTACGGCAAGTACCTGAACCGCCTGCTGACGGACGAGGTGCGCTGATGAAGGTCACGCCGACTGCGATTCCGGAGGTGCTGGTCATCGAGCCGAAGGTGTTCGGCGATGCGCGCGGTTTCTTCTATGAAAGCTTCAACGGCCGCGCCTTCGACGAGGCGGTGGGCCGGCATGTGGACTTCGTGCAGGACAACCATTCGCGCTCGGTGAAGGGCGTGCTGCGCGGGCTGCACTACCAGATCCAGCAGCCGCAGGGCAAGCTGGTGCGGGTGGCGCGGGGGGCGGTGTTCGATGTGGCGGTGGATATTCGCAAGTCGTCGCCGACCTTTGGGCAGTGGGTGGGGGTGGAGCTTACGGAAGAGAATCACAAGCAGCTGTGGGTGCCGGAGGGGTTCGCGCATGGGTTCCTCGTGATGAGCGAATCGGCTGATTTTTTGTACAAGACTACGGACTATTACGCGCCGGCGCATGAGCGGTGCATTCGCTGGGATGACTCGACGTTGGCGATTCAGTGGCCTGATGCAGGAACTGAAATTCGGCTCTCGACCAAAGATCAAGCCGGTGACCAATGGACGAGTGCTGCATTTTTTGAGTAGTGGCTGCCTTTGCCTGGCCAAAACTACGTACCGGCCACTAGTCCCGATCAAAAGTCATGAATAGTCGCGTTTCCTTATTGCAGTTGCTTGGGCTCGGCCTTGCTGCGGCAGTGATCGTTGCACTCAATCTCGATACTGTGTGGTCGCAGAGCGTCGATCTGGCCCATCACTACGCGTTGGTCTACAGGATATCCGAGGCCTGGAGCCTGCCCGCTCTCGATGATCCTAGCTTGGGGGAGATGACTTTCTACCCCCCAATGGCTCATGTTTGGGCCGCCGTGATAGGTCGATTCGTGGGCTCGGCCTTCCTTGGGGTGCAGCTGCTTTCTTTGATCTCCCTCTTGCTTATTTGGGGAGCAATCGTCTTCACTGTACGGACACTTCCGACCGTTGTTGCGATCGTTGCTTCGCTTGCTCTATGTCTGCTGCTTGTCCTCAATCGTGCATTTTTCAAGCTGGAATTGCACGGTTCGGAACTTGTCGTTAACTATTTCTTCTCCCAGTTGGTGTCGCAAGCCATCGTTGCTGCCACTATCGCGTTGGCGATCCATATCGAGAGAGCAAATTCGGGTGCCAGAGTGAAGCGCACGTTGCTGATCGTGGCGTGCATCTATTTCGCGACATCTGTGCACCTGCTTCCAGCGCTGGAATTGTTCGGGGTTCTCGTCGTCGTGATCGGGTGGGACGTTGTAAGTCGATGGAGGTCGCTTTCTCCCAAGAAGCGCGCAGCGGAACTCGCGCTCTCGACAGTCGTCGTTTCTGCATCCTTCGCATCTATTGTGCTCAACCCGGCGTTTGCGGCCATGCGCAGGATCTCGGAGCACAACGGCGGCATTGCGCTGACGCACCTGCCGGGAGTTCCCTCGCTGGTGGTCTTGTGCCTGTTGACCTTTGCTGTTTCGGCAGGGTTGCTCGCGATCTTCGTCAGAGAGTCGCTTCGAGGGGGAGAGTCTAGTTCAGCCATCAAGTACATCGGTGCATTCGGCGTGGCAATCGCTGGCACCTGCCTGATGCAGGTGCTTGCACTCCGGCTCGGATTTGGCAGCGAATACGCGGTTATGAAATATGCGTTCGGCCTCTCCACGCAGCTGGTCGTAGCCGTGTCCGTTCTCGCTGGAATCTTTGGTGAGCACTTGCTGAGAACTCGCTGGAACCGCCATGCGAGCGCCATTAGAGGGCTAAACCTCTTGTTCCTTCTCGCGTTCATGATCTGCATCTCTACAGCCATGTTCCACAGGAAGCTGCTGGACGCCTCTGATGTCGTGGAGCTCGAGCGCAGGCTGATTGCAATCAGTGACTTGAACTTGGTCGCAACGCCCGCGAAGTCTTCAGCCGCTGTTGGCTTGGCGGGTCAATCCGCGAGCGTCGACTACATGTTCTCAATCGCCATGCTGAAGACTCCACGAGAGCGTGCCATCTCGGAAGTCTTGTTGCGGCAACCGCTGCATTTGGCCGAGTACCAATACATCGTGACGAAACAAGGGTCGGGCCCCTACGACCAAGCCGCATGTAGATTGCCGCCATTCGGTGGTTCCATCTCCGTTTCGGAGGCCACCTGCCTCAAGCAACTTCTCGAGAGTTCAAATCGCTGCTCGGGAGTGAAGGATTTTTCCGTTCGAGGCCTATTCGATCCGTCGTCCGTTCATGGCTTTAGCGGTCCGGAGGAACATGGGCGTTGGTCTGATGGCTTTCAGGCAGCTTTCGAGTGCCAGGTGGGTCAAAAGCCCCCACGTCGCATGATCATTCGGGCACAGCCATTTCTGCATGCTGCGCAATCAAGTCAACGACTCGCGGTCCAGGTCAAGTCCTTGCGCTCCGAGTTTGTCTTGCGCAATGCGGAGCATCCGGCATCACTGGAAATTCAACTTCCTCCGCTGCAGGCGGGCGAGAAACTCGCCATCCAATTTCTGACTCCGGATGCAAAATCTCCTCGTTCGCTGGGCATGAGTTCGGATGCGAGACTGCTTGGAGTCAGTGTTCATTCCGTCGAGTTTGACTAAGGTTGCACGCGCCGTCGGAGCTCACGCGGCGGCCAGGCGGTCAAGGATCCCGTCGGCAGCGGCTCGGCCCTCCCGGATCGCGTAGTTGGTTCCGCGGTCTTCCGGGTAGATTTGGGCCATCGTGGAGATCCGCGCATTCGCGAAGGGTGTCATCGAATCTGGCAAGTAGGCAGAATAGTTTCGCTCCGTCACCGGTTGTGCGTGCTCCGACCGCCACACCCGGTAGTCTGCGATCCATGTTTCGTCGAAGTCGGGGAACATGCGGCGCAGATGAGAAACGGCAAAGTTCAGGTATTCCTCGTCGCTGTACGCCCAGACCGGGTCTTCGGTCGCCAAGTATCGGGACAGGAAAGCAATTCGACTGCCCTTATAGTTCTCCGGACTGTCAAAATTCGTGTGTTCGATAACGCCCACGAAGGGAAAGCCGGGATCGTTGACATTGATCCAGTAAGTTTCCGAAAGGCTCTTGGTCAGCCGCAGAACCAGGCACATGTTTCCGAGGTACTTGACCCGTCGAAGCTTGCGGAGCCAAACTTCGTTGGCGGCACCTTCAAAGAGGTCGGCAATGATGGGAAACGCCGGCGTAAAGAGGAACTCCTTGCCTGCGACCTCGCCTTGCTCAGTGAGCACCGACACAAGCTTGCCCTGATCCGCGCGAACACCGGTCGCTCGCTGGCCCAAGGTCACCTCGCCGCCGAGGCTTTCAATCTTGTTCATCAGCGCAGCTGCCAGCCGACCGAATCCGCCTTTGAAGTACGCCAGTTCTTCCCCGCCCTTCTTATTGCGCGTGCCTCCGCGCAGGACCAGCTTTTTCCAGAACCAGACTGCATTCACCGCTTCCGCAAAGATGGAGAATTTTGAGTTGATCAGCGGCTCCCATACGATCCGGTAGACGGTCTTTCCACACAAGGGCTCCAGCCACTCTCTGATGGTCAGGTGTTCGATTGCGCGCCAGTCCTTCACGCGTCGAACCTGCAGCACCAGAAGTCCCAGTCTGAAGCGGTCAATCAAGGGCAACGCCTTGAAGCGCAACAAATCCAACGGCGTAGATAGCTTCCACATGCGGCCGTTGAAGTACATGCCCGTGCGCGATGGCAGTGTGATGACGTCTCCTTCCATGTCCAACTCTTTGACGAGCTCGGGAACATAGACGTCGTTATTGAACCAGTGGTGATAGAACTTTTCGAGTATTACACCATCCGCAAATTCGAAGGTACCCGCCAAGCCGCCGGGCGCGAGGTCGGCTTCGATAACGCGAACACTCTTGCCCGCCTTGCTCAATCTGTATGCTGCTGTAAGCCCGGTGAATCCTGCGCCAATGATGACGACGTCGTATTGCTTCATGTCTTGTGTTCCAAATGCGTGGAGTGAGCTACGCGGCCTGTTTGCGGCGTAGGCCGACGAACATTCGTGGCGCTGCAGCAATGGCGACGGCGCCTGCAAGGGTCGTCGGAAGCCAAAGGCCGAGGTGCGACAAGACCGCAAAACTGGCTGCCTGTTCCGCAGATCCGCCAAACGCCGAGATCGCGGTAAACGCAGCGAGGTGGAAGGGACCGACGTAGCCGGGCGAAGAGGGGACCAGCGTTGCCAGGGTCGCAATTGCCATCACGATGATGGCGGTTGTTGGCGTCGCGCTTAAGCCGAAGCCTGCCAAGAGACTATAGAACAGTCCAGCTTCGCCGAGCCAGATCAGCAGCGAAAGTGCAAAGACAGCGCCGAGCACCCCGGGACGGGACATTGCGTCAAAGGTTTCCAGCATCCTCGCAACGGAGTGAGCCGGCTTCCAGCGGCTCGAAGCTAGTCGCCGGCTGAGGAGGCCGCTGAAGGCGAAGATTGCCAGAAGCGACGACAGGCCGATCACGGCCAGCATCGTGGCTGTACTGCCCACCCATGCCGGCATGGATAGTTCGCGGCTGAGCGCGAGGCTCGCGGCCAGACAGACCAGAAGTGTCATCAGATCCACTAGCCGTTCCATCACGAGACTACTGCTGGAGGTCGAGCGCGAGACGCCGATGGAAGGTGGGAACACGAGGGCACGGACCACGTCACCGAGCCGAAGGGGAAGCACGTTGTTGAGCGCGATGGATCCAAGAAAAGGTGCTGCGCATTGGCGCATGCCGACATGGGCGCCCCCGGCATTCAAGATTCTGGACCAGCGCAAGATCCGCATGGCATAGCCAAAGGCGAGAGACACAATGCCGATGGCGAAGTAGTGCCATTCGAAGCGCAAGAACGCGAGTTTGACTTCGCCGAAGTTGACCTTCTGGAAGATGAAGAACAGGCATCCGATGGAGATCAGGATGCCAATGACCAGAGAGAAGCGGCTGCTGCGCAGCGACTCGCCATCAACCATTCCATACCCGCCAACGTGCCTGCCCGGTGTCCCAAAGCTGTTCCAACTGCCTCTTGTCGCGCAGCGTGTCGCAAGGTTGCCAAAAGCCATGGTGTTCAAAGGCGGCAAGTTCCCCGTTTCGCGCGAGATTCTGAAGAGGTTCGCGTTCCCAAGAGGTGTTGTCGCCGTCGATGTAGTCGATGACTCCCGGCTCCAGCACGAAGAATCCGCCGTTGATCCAGCCGATCTCGTCGCTCGGTTTCTCTTCGAAGGATTGCACGCGGTGACCTGCGTCGATATTGAGGACGCCGAATCGGCCCGGCGGCTGCACGGCGGTGACAGTTGCAAGTTTGCCGTGCGAGCGATGGAATTCGATCGACTTGGCGATGTCGATATCTGCCAGACCATCGCCATACGTCAGGCAGAAAGTCTCATTCCCGAGATACTGCTTCACGCGTTTGAGCCGCCCGCCGGTCAGGGTGTCCGGACCAGTGTCGATCAAGGTAACGCGCCAATCCTCGGCCTCATTGTTGAGCACGCGCAGGGAGCCCTGCTTCAGGTCGATCTCGAGGTCTGCCGTGTGATTGCGATAGTTGAAGAAGAACTCCTTGATCGCATACCCCTTGTAGCCAAGGCAAATGACGAAGTCGTTCACGCCGTGGTGCGCGTACGTCTTCATGATGTGCCACAGCAGCGGGCGGCCGCCGACTTCAACCATTGGTTTGGGACGATGATCCGATTCCTCAGCGATGCGTGTGCCCAAGCCACCAGCCAGAATTACTGCTTTCATTGTGTTGACTACTCAGAGTTTGAGTTCGGTTTGCGAAAAGTTCAGGCTGCTCTCGACGATCGCCACCGGTTCCGCGCGCAGGATCAAGTAGATGCGGAGCAGATACTCGCCCACGATGCCTAGCAGCAGCGACTGCAGACCGATGCCGAAGAGGACTAGGATGTGGATGCTTGCAAGACCTCTCGGTAGCTCGGGTTGCATGAGCCTCAGCGCAATGTAGTAGAGCGCTCCAACGATGCTGACAAGAAGCATGCCGCAGCCCGCAACAGAGGCCAATCGCAGAGGCACGGTGGAGTGATTGAAGACCGCCGTCAAGCCGAGCCGAATGAGGCGCGCCACGCCAAACTTGCTCTCACCCGCGGTTCGTGCGTGCCGCTCGTAGTCCACCCCGATCTGGTTGAACCCAAGACCTGCGATCATTCCCCGGAGGTAGGGACTCGCGGTCTTCAGTTGCACAAGCGCTTCCACGACTCGCCGGTCGATCAGACGGAAATCGCCGGCATCCCTGGGAATTGAGTGATCACTGATCAGATCGATCAGCCAGTACCCCAGTCTTCGAAAGCCGTTGATGAAGCTGCTCTCCTGCCGCTTGCGCCGGACACCGTAGACCACATGATAGCCAGCGCGCCATTTTTCATAAAAGACTTCCAGCAACTCGGGCGGATCCTGCAGGTCTGCGTCTATCTGCATCACGGCATCTCCGCGCGTGTGCATGTAGTTGGCAAGGATTGATCGCTGAAAGCCAAAATTCTTCGAGAACCGTATGGCGCGCACCCGATCATCCTTTCGGGCCAGCTCTGAGAGCTTGGCCCAGGTGGCGTCATTCGAATGATTGTCGGAGAACACGAACTCGAGATCGCAGCGATCCGACATGATCTCGCTTAGCCTGGCCAGCCGCGCGTATAGCGCATCGAGATTGTCCTGCTCGTTGAGCACAGGAATGGACACGGAGATCAGCGGTCGGGCGCGTGGGGGAGGGTGGCCTGCAATGCTCATGCTAAGCATTCGAATGATGTAGATGCGCGCGAAGGTAGTCGGCCATGGCGAAGCGCACATCTCGAAAAACATGGCCAGTCAGCAGGGCGGGGCGCGTAAAGCGCACGCCGAGCTTTTCGTTTGCGGGCATCGGAAGCGCGCCGATCCTCAGCAAATGCGTTGCACCCAGCAATCGAAACGTGCTTTCTGCAACTTCAGCGAGGGGCACGGAATCCCCGTGATTCAGTTCGACCACGCCGCGGGCACCTGATGCGTCAAGTGCCGCAATGGCCGGCCCTTCGTCGTCCAGGTGGTGATACTCGCGAAGTTGTACGCCAGGTGACATTAAAAATGGTTGATGGGTGCGCAGTGCACGTAGCATTTGCCCCGTAAACATGAACTCAGCTGGCGGCCTGCCCCCATAGAGGGTATGGATGCGAACGTGCATCACGCACGCGCCAGCACGCGCCGATTGTTCGACCAGATTGGAAAGCGCGATCTTGCTGGCGACGTACCTGGAAGGGTTGTGGTCCGCCAACACTTCCATTACGGTGCCGAAGGTAGTGACGCGAATTCCAAGCGGCTCCGCCGCCCGTATCACCTGCTGAGGCAGCAAGCAGTTCACACGTTCGTGGTCAGCCGCGGGCGCCGACGGATCGATGATGCCCGCAGCTACGAAGATTGCGTCAACGGAGGAGCTCTGCATTTGCAGGTACCGTGTGATCGCTGCCTCCGAGCCAGGCTGCCACCAAGTTTCGTAGACGCCTCGATCCGGGGCGATCACCCCTTCTGCCGCGAACTGCGAACACAAGGCCGAACCTAGTCGACCCCTGGCTCCGAGCACGAGCTTCATGCGGGCCTTGCCAGTTCCGCACGCAAGCTCTGGATCTGCGCCAGCGTAAGTTCGCGTGCCCGGGACGGATTCGCGTAATAGTCGCGGTACCAGGCCGCTGTTTCATTGATGACGCGCTCTGTGCCCCAGGGCGAGTTCCATCCCAATTGATGGCGCGCCTTGCTGCTGTCGAGCGCCAACGCCCGAGCTTCGGGCAGCGGGTTTTCAAGGTAGTCCACGGCGGGACGCTTCCATGCCTTGCACATCAGCTCCATCACATCGCGGACAGAGAACTCGCGTGGATCGGAGGGGCCAAGGTTCCAGGCCTGTGCAAAAGGAGCCGGATCCTCGGAGACCAGCCCCGCCATCAGCATCAAGTAGCCATGCACAAGAGCTAGGACGTGCTGCCAGGGGCGAGTAGCCTCGGGATAGCGCAGCGTAAGCTTGCCGTCGTCCATGACAGCGCGCACAAAATCAGGGATAAGTCTGTCTTCGGACCAGTCTCCGCCTCCCACAATATTGCCGCCGCGCGCAGTCGCGATCGCAGGGCCCTCGCCTCTCTGCCATGAATAGGAGGCAGCAAAGCTCTGGATGACGAACTCCGCCGCTGCCTTGGACGCGCTATAAGGATCCTTACCTCCTAACTCGTCGTTCTCGCGATAGGGCCAAACCCATTCATTGTTTCGGTAGACCTTGTCGGTTGTTACGCAGAGAACGCCCTTGACGCAGCTGTGCTGCCGTGCCGCGTTGAGCACGTGCGCGGTGCCCTGGGCATTTACCATGAACGTATGCGCAGGTTCTCGGTAGGCGCGCCGCACGAGCGGCTGCGCAGCAAGATGGAGGATTAGTTCGGGGCGGAACTGCGCGATGACCTCGTTGACGACGTCCGGATCGGAAATGTCTCCGAACGTTGTTGGAACCCGCGCAGCAAGCCCGGTAGCGTCAAACAACGCCGGCTTTGTGTCCGGCGGGAGGGCCAAGCCTGCAACTTCGCAGCGGATCGCCTGCAACCAAAGGCAGGCCCAGCTTCCCGTAAAGCCAGTATGACCGGTCACAAGAATTCTTTTCGACTGCAATATCTGCTCAAAAGGCAGAAGAGGAGTCTCGGTGGAGGCTAGCTTCATTGCGCAAGTTTACCCATCAGAGGTGCATGAATGATTGCCTCGTTCGTGTGCGTTGGCAGCATCAAGCCTGTGCATGTCGTGGATGTCACAGGCCCCGGTTCCTCCTTCGAAGATCCCCAGCGGACCGGCGATCTCATCCGCCGCCATCAACGCAGTCGAAGCGCCCCATCCACTCAAGTACCGCGCGATTGTCTCGACAGTGGCAAGCATTGGCTCGGCCTTTCGCGCGAGTAACGCCAACTCCACGAGATGAGTTGCGTAGTTGCGAGCACTGAAGGTGGCTTGAGCCCATTGCTGGGCCCGCGCGGCAATGGCGTAACGCGCGGAGGAGTCGGTGGCTAATCTCTCTAGCGCAAGGCGCAAGGCACCGATTTCGTCTGCCATCGAGATCTTGCAGACGCAGTCATCGGGCAACTCGCTGTAGAAGCCCGTATCGGTCACCACCAGCGCCTTGCCGTAGAGCATGCCCTCAATGGCGGTGGCGGATGCTGCTTCCAAGCTAGGCCACCGCAGGCAGCAGACGATGTCCGCCTCGTTCATGGCCGACTGCAGTCCAAGGTCGTCGATCTCGCCAGAGATCTGCAGGCGAAGGCCGACCGCCCGGGCGGCACGTGCGAGCTCCAGCGCGTAGCGCGGATCGATGTGGCCGCAGAGACGGTACTCGACACGGTCGCGGAGATAGCTGCTCTCGCCAATGGCGCGGATGACGCTCTCGATGCGCTTGTTCGGGTTGGCGTGACCGACCGTGAGAATCCTCACCCTGCTCTTGTCGTTGGCTACATCGGCCGCGGGTCGGGCGGCCGGCGCGTTGTAGGGCAGAGCAACCACGCGAGCAGGCCACGCACTCGCTCGCAGCACGCGCGGCATTCCCCAGTGGCTGTGCGAGATCACCCCATGCGCCATCGCAGAGATCCACTCCGTCATCGGATGGTCCCGGCTCGCTGTGTCGATGAACTCGCGGTGATCGCGAGCAGCGTAGAAGGAGCGAGCCACGGCTTCGCCATACCAGCTGTGCAGCACCTCGTCCGCTTCCTGGCGCCGCGTCTCGGCCCATCCAGCGAACAAGTGCGCCACCACAAAGTCATGCAGGCACACGATGCCGGGCCGCCGCGCCAGCCAGTGCAAGCCGCCGCAATGGAAGTCGTAGCTGTTGCCAATCTGGTAGACCAGCGCATCGGCATCCCGCACAGCCTCTTCGACCTTGGGCTCATCGGTCCAATCCACGAGCGGCGCAGGGCAGGCGTGCGGGGTTGCCGAAAGAATATGCGTCTTCTCCGTGCGCACCAGCGTTACCGCGTGGCCAAGCTCGATAAGTGCGGGCACGATCAGTGCGCTCACCCGGCCGATCGCGGAGGTGTTGGCCAGCGGGCTGAACAGGACGATCTTCATGACATCAAGGCCGCGACCGTCGCGGGCCAGTTGATCTGGTGACTTTCCCACAGCGATTTCGCCGCGGCTCCGAGCGCCTGCGTCTGCCCAGCATCGTCCCAGGCGGCGCTCATCGCTTCAGCGAGCGCCTGGGCGCTGGGTTCGGCGACCCATCCGGTATCGCCATGCTTCGCTAGCCCGAGCACGCCGCCGCTGTCGGTTGTGCTCAGCAGCGCCTTTCCGGCAGTGGCGGCTTCCATTGCGACATAGCTGAAGGATTCCTCATCGAAAGGGAGGGAGGCGACCGCGAGCGCGCCGTTGATGAAATCCGCGTATTCCTGCCGATCGAGAAAACGGAGCTCGAGGCGCACACGATTCTGCAGGCCGAGGCGCTCCACCGTTTCCTGCAACAGGCGCGCGTCCGCAGCCGTATCCGGCGGGCCACCGACCACAAGCCGAACATCTTTCGAGGCGTAGGCCATGGCTTCGACCAGAAGATGCTGCCGCTTGGCGGCATTGATGCGTCCGCCCGCAAAGATGTAGCCCTGGGAGGGGCCACCCGTGAAGCGTTCGGGGTCGTTGATGGGTGCCCGAAGGATGTCGGCGTGGAGGCCGTTGTAGCGCGCAAGCCGCTCCTGGGTCACGTCGGAGATGGCGAAGAGGCGCCGCGCGCCGCGGAAGCACTGGTCATCCGCATTCTTGATGAGGTGGCGGATATCCGCGCCGCCCTGTCCCGCGGGCAGGTTGCTGTGCCCCGCATCGTAGAGATCGTACGCTTGCCTGTACTGGTGAACCAGCCAGATCGTCTTGCTCGGATGCTGAATCAGGTAGGCCGGGAACTTGAGTGCGATGACGTGGTCGACGTTCCAGAGCTCGAGGGCGCGCGCCATCAGCATCTGTGAGGGAATACGGCTCGCGGGCTCCCACTGGAAGGGCACCCGAAGCAGCTCGGCTTGATGTCCGGCGATCTCGAGGTGCTTGAGCAGGTGCTCGGCGAGCAGCTCTGCGCCCCCGCGCACGAAAGGCGCCATGTTGTTGACGACGAGCACCTTCATGCGAGCAGTCTCTCGAGCACATGAGCCCAGCTGATGTTCATTTCCGCAATCCGCGCCGTGGCCGCCTCGCCGAGCCGCCGGGTCGCGGCACGATCTTCGAAGAGCTGGTCCATGGCGCGCGCGACCCCAACAGCGTCAGGCTCGGCGACGAGCCCGTTGACGCCATGCGTCACGAACTCGAGCACCCCGCCGGCGTCGCTCGCCGTGAGTACCGGCTTGTTCGCATGGGCAGCCTCGATCGTCGGATAGCCATATGAGTCTTCGTCCAGAGGGAGATAGGCGGCGGCGAGACAGTCGGCGAGGAGGTCGGCCTTTTCGTCCTCGGTGATCCAGCGATCGTCGATCGTCACGCGATCAGCGACACCCCAGTCTGCCGCCATCTGGGCGACAGCGGACGAATAGCCAGTGCCCGCGCTGATGCCGCACAGCCGAAGCCGCACGCCCGAGCGACAGTGCTTCAATGCCTCGACGAGCAGATGCTGACGCTTGTGATGCTCGAGGCGGCAGATGCAGACGATCTCGTCGTTCATCGATCGGAATCGAAAGCGCTCCGGCCGATGGACCGGCGGAAACAGTGGCTCGCTCTCGATGCCGTTGAAACGCGAAAGCCTCTCGCTCACAACGCGCGAATTGGCGAACACGTGCGTGGCCTCCTTGAGCGCGGCCGTGTCTGCAGCCCTCAGCGCATCGCGGATGCCGCGATGCTTCGCGTCGTCCGGAAAGCCGCGGTAGGTCGGGTTGTCCCAGAGGTCGTAGAAGCTGCGGAGGTGATGGATGAACCACACGACCTTGTTCGGATGGGGGATCAGGTGTGCCTGCGGCCGGAAACAGATGATGCGATCCGCGGCAGAGAGGTCGACGAAACGAAAAGCGGCCATCTGGCGAAACAGGATGTCGGGCGCGTCCACCTCAGGCAGGTAGATGCGCTCGACCTCATGGCCGGCTTCGATCAGGGCTTCTTCGAGCCACTCGACGATGTTCCTGTAGCCCCCGTTCACGAAAGGAACGAAGGACGAACAGAGCGCGATCTTCATCGCGCCAGCGCACGCTCGAGGCTCGCAGCGATACGGCCGATGTCCGCCGGTGTCAGATACTGGTGGGTGGGCAGGTTGATGCCGCGCTGCGCCCATTCGTCCGCGACGGGGTAGGAGTTGGACTCGCGGTAGGGCGGCAGGACATGCATCGGATAGAAGACAGGGCGTGTCTCGATGCCATCGGCGTCCAGCGACTTCATCACGACATCGCGCCGAGCCTCGTCACCTTCGCGCAGGAACACCGTGTACATCCAGAAAACATGGTGCGCTCCCGGCCGTACGCTCGGCAGCACGAGTGCGTTGTGCAGGGGCGCGAGGGCTTCGTCATAGAGCCGGGCCAATGCCTGGCGCTCCGCGAGCGCGGCATCGACCGTTTCCATCTGCGCGAGGCCGATCGCAGCCTGGATGTTGGTCATTCGATAGTTGTAGCCCACCACCGGAAACCAGTAGCGGCGCTCCGGGTCGACGCCCTGCCCGCGATAGAGGCGCAGGCGCTTGGCGAGCTCGTCGTCATTCGTTGTAACCATGCCGCCTTCGCCGGTCGTCACGATCTTGTTGCCGAAGAAGCTGAAGGTCGCGCAATCGCCCATCGCACCCGCGCGCCGGCCAGACACCTCTGCACCGTGGGCCTCGGCCGCATCCTCGAGCACCCAGAGGCCGTGTCGCTTGGCGATCGGCGCCAGGGCGTCCATGTCGGCAGGATGACCGTAGAGATGCACCGGGATGATGCCGCGCGTGCGCGGGGTGATCCTGCGCTCGATGTCGGCGGGATCGATATTCATCGTGTCTGCGCAGACATCCACCAGGACAGGAACCGCTCCGCAGTAGCGCACGGCATTCGCCGTGGCGATGTAGGTGACCGTCGGGATGATCACTTCGTCGCCGGGCTGGAGGCCCAGGGCCACCAGTGCCAGATGAAGAGCGGTCGTCCCGTTGTTGGCGGCGACGGCATGCTTGACACCGCAGAACCTCGCGAACGATTCCTCGAAGGCGGGGATGTACTTGCCGTTCGACGAGATCCAGTTCGTGTCGAGGCAATCGAGGACGTACTTTTTCTCATTGCCTGCGAGCTTGGGTTGAGCTACCGAGATGCGGTTCATTTGTCTACGTCCTTCTGTGCATTGTCTTGGCCGGTACGCCGGCGATTCTGGAGTTGGTTGCGATATCGGTGACGATCACGGAACCCGCCGCGGCCATCACGTCTGCGCCGATGGTGATCTCTGGAATCACCTTGCTCCCGATGCCAAGGAAGCTGCGCTCCCCGAGCGTCACGTTGCCGGCCAAGCCGCAGTGCGGGGCGACATGGGCGGCATTGCCGATTCGTCCGTCGTGGTCGATGCTCGCGAGCGTGTTGATGATGGCGAGGTCGCCGATCGTGCAGTCTGCGTTGATCACGGCCCCGGCCATCACCGCGACGCCCGATCCCATGCGGGTGGTCGGCGACACCGAGGCTTGTGGGCTGATCGCGTTGACGAGGTGGAAGCCGAGATCCGTAGCGAAGGCGGCGAGCCGCTGCCGCAGCGCGTTGGCACCGATGGCAACGAACACGCGCTCGTATCCGCGGGCGCGCAGGCTCTTCAAGTGCTCGTCTCCATGCAGGACGGGCACGCCGAGGCAAGTTTCGCCGCTGCCGGGGGCGCCGATGCAGTAGGCCACGGACGAGCCGCCGGCTCGAAGAAGCTCGATGCAAACCTTGGCATGGCCGCTCGAGCCGAGAACGATCACATCCGCATCTGGCGTCATGCGCGACCCCCCGCCCGCTCCCACGCCTTCGAGGCCGGACGAGCGAACAGCAGATTGATGGAATCGACCGATTCGAGTTGAGCGACATTCCAGTCGAGCAGTGCGCCCGTCGAGGGCTCGATAGCCTGAAACGCAAACCCGAACTTCTCGAACGCTTCGAGCCAGTCCCGGCTCGACGTGCCTGTGCGGCGAAGATGCGAAATGCCGAATTCGGCGATCAGTGCGACATCCGGATTGCGCCCGATCGTGGCGATCGCACCCTCGAGCACCTCGAGTTCTGCGCCTTCCACATCGATCTTGATGAGATCGACAGGGGTGTTGCCTTCGATCATGTCGTCCAGCCTGACCAGCGGCACCTCGACAGTGGCTGCCGTGGGCGCCTCTCCCTCCAGCGGATAGAGCGAGTGATGACCGCTGGTCGCTCCGAGGTGCAGGGGCATGCGTCCCGTCCGGTTCGAGGCTGCGGCTTGGTGCGTCTCGGCAAGGGCCGCGAATCCGTTGATCAGCAGCGATTTGCGCAACAGCGCATGTGTCACCGGATGCGGCTCGAAGGCCACGATGCGGCCACGCCCGTTCATGACCGATGCAGCGGCGAGCGTGTGCATGCCGACGTTGGCCCCGACGTCGATGAAGGTCTGTCCGGGCCGCACCAGTCTCTGGATGAGCTGTCGAGTGCCAGCCTCCAGCTCGCCGACATCGATGAGCGTCGCCAGCAACGGGTAGTCCGAGGCGGCGCAGAGCACGTAGCCCACTGATGTGCGCACGAGCACCTCACCGGAGTCCCCAGTGACGGCCACACGCCGGGCAGAGGCAAAGGCGTAGTGTTCGATGCGTTCGAGCTGATCCCGGGGAACCTCCAGCCGCGTGAGGTCGGGCTGCGCCGAGATGATCGTGCCTTCGAGCGAATCTCTTGCGAGGTGCAGTTCCTGCAGCATGTCGAGGCCGATCTGGGCATGCTCGTCTCGCTGCCGTTGAAACCCTTGGGTAATGTCGTTGCGAAGTGCCTGCAGTTCATGCAGGAGCTGTTGATGCCGTGAGTGCGCCGCCTGCTCGGCGCTTTGCGTCTGGGTTTGCAACTGGGCTTGCAGTTGCGCCTGAAGCGGCGCGAGGAAATACGCCTTCAGCCGAAAGGCAACCGGCCGCAGCACCGGCTTGAGGGCACGGTACGCCGCGCCTGCAATCGGGCGCAACCGGCGCTTGACCGCTTGGCGAAAGCTCGGTGCTGCGGGCTGTGCAGCTGGGGGCTGCACCTCGGCCGCGAACGTCGGCTGAGCGTCCTGGATCGGCATTGGCTCCTCCTGCGTCGCCTTTCGGCGCGCATGGATGAGCATCGCGGTGCGGATGCTGGGGCCTTTGCTTTCTGCCTCGTTCATCGAATCGGTCGTTGGTGGTTCCGCTGTTTTCGGGACATGCCGGATCGCTGCATCGGCGCTCTTGGTCGAAGAGACGCGGGGCCGTACGATCGGATCGCCAACGACTCGTCTCGCAGTGGGAGTGGCTCCCCGGAAGCCGGCTCTAGAAAGAGCGCCCCTCCGCATTCCGACGCAGATCCGCCTCCACCATCATCGTGCACAGCTCCTCCAGCGTAGTCGTCGGCTCCCAGCCCAGTTTCTCCTTTGCCCGTGCCGGATTGCCGATCAAGAGATCGACTTCCGCCGGTCGGTAGTACTTGGGGTTCACCCGTACCAGCGTCTTCCCGCTTTTCACGTCGATGCCGACCTCGTTCTGCTCGTCGCCCTCGAAGCGCAGCTCATAGCCCGCTGCCTTGAACGCCATGTCGACGAATTCCCGCACTGTCTCGGTCCGATTGGTCGCCAGCACGAAGCTGTCCGGCTCCTTGGCCTGGAGCATCATCCACATGCCCTCGACGTACTCCTTGGCAAAGCCCCAGTCGCGCTTGGCGCCGAGATTGCCGAGCTCGAGCACGCTGGACTTGCCCAGCTTGATCTTCGCCACCCCATCCGTGATCTTGCGCGTCACGAATTCGCGGCCGCGCAGGGGGCTTTCGTGGTTGAAGAGGATGCCGCTGCAGCCGAAGATGTCGTAGCTCTCGCGGTAGTTGATCGTCATCCAGTGGGCGAAGAGCTTGGCAACGCCGTAGGGGCTGCGGGGGTAGAAGGGGGTCTCCTCCACCTGGGGGATGGCCTGCACCTTGCCGAACATCTCGGAGGTGGAGGCTTGATAGAAGCGGATTTTCGGGTTGGTGAGCCGAATGGCTTCGAGCAGGTGCAAGGCGCCCATCGCCGTGATCTGGGCGGTGGCGTCGGGTTGGTTGAAGCTCACGCCGACGAAGCTCTGCGCGGCCAGGTTGTAGACCTCATCGGGAGCCGCTTCCTTCATCAGGGTCATCGAGCTGCCGAGGTCAGTCAGGTCGTATTCGATCAAGTGCAGGTCCGGATGATCCTGGATGCCAAGCTCCTCGATGCGCCAGAAGTTGACGGAGCTGGTCCGACGATACGTGCCGTACACAACATAGCCCTTGGTCAGCAAGAGTTCGGCGAGATAAGCGCCATCCTGGCCGGTGATGCCCGTGACTACAGCACGCTTCTTCATGAGGTCCTTCCAATAGATTCAAGAGCGCCATCCGCATGGCGCTGAACCGGGGGATTTTGCCCTAAAGCCCTGGCCGCTCCTTTCGCCGGCCGCCGCTCCCGAACCGGGCGGGGCTTCGCGCCCCCTTAAAATCCCCCGAGTGCCGAAGAGGCGGCATGGTGTCTGGACGGCGATGAACAAAGCAACGCGTCGTCAATCCAGTACGTCAATGCTCAGAAGACGAAGCATCGGCGTCCGTGCCGGAGCCAGCGTCCGCGCCTCGTACCGGTCGATACATTTCTTCCGGTAATTTTCTTTTGAACGCCGGGCAAGAGGCCCGGATTGTGCTGTGCCTTGTGTCCCAATCGGATGCGTCGCAGTGGGAGGTGCGTGCAGCGTGCGGACATCATCGTTCGCCCGCCCCGCACGTTGGCTTGGACTTTTTCGATGATGAGTGAAATGACACCACGCCTGGCGCTGGACATGTATGTGCTCGCGCAGGGCGTGAAGACCGGCGTCTATCGCGTCTGTGACGAGCTCTACGGGCGGCTGGCAGCTTCCGAGCGGTTCAGCCCCCGCCTGCTTGTCAGGCGTGGCGACGAAGCGAAGGCCGACGCGTACATCGCTGCACACAAGCTGCCGGGCATCGTGCTCGACAGCAGCCTTTCGGTCCCCTCGGCAGGTGCGGACATCCTGCTCTCGCCTTTCGGGGTCGCCCCCCGCGAATGGCTCCACGACGACCATGTGCTGCAGGCGCACATCATTCATGACCTGATCGCCATCCATCGGCCCGAGTACTTCAGCCAGGAGGCCTCCGCGGAAGTTCGGGCCATCATCGAGAGCCTCGACGAGCGCACCGTGATCTTCGTGAATTCCGAGTACACGAAGAAGGAGTTGCTGGCCTATCGCCCTGAACTCAGTCCGGGACAGATCACGCTGATTCCACTGGCCGCCGGCTCGCGTTTCAAGCCCTGCGGCGATGCGCAGGCGCGGTCTTCCATGCGCGCGAAGTACGGCATTCCCGCCGATGTGCCGTATGTGCTGAGCCTCGCGACGCTGGAGATCCGGAAGAACCTGGACCAGGTGGTGAACGCCTTCGTCCAATACCTGGATCAGGACGAAGCAAGTCAGATGCGCCTGGTGCTGGCCGGCATGTCCGGCTGGAAGCTGGAGAAGCTCGATGCCGCCCTGGCAGCGGCGGGCCGATGGCGCGATCGCATCGTTCTGACGGGCTTCGTGGCCGATGAGGACCTGTCCGCTCTCTACAGCGATGCACTTTGCTTCATCTATTTGTCGCGTTACGAAGGATTTGGCCTACCCCCCCTGGAGGCCATGGCTTGCGGAACGCCTGTGATCTGCGCTGACAATTCGTCGCTCCCGGAAGTCGTAGGTGATGCGGGTGTGATGCTGGACGCCGACGATGTGCAAGGTGTCGTGCAGGCTGTCCAAAGGGTCTCGGATTCGGGTGAATTGAGGGGGGAGCTTTCTCGCAGAGGAATGCAAAGGGCCTCGCTCTTCAGCTGGGATCGCTGCGCCGACATCGTCATGGACACCCTGGCTACCGCTTACGAACGACATGCCGCCCGGCCCGCGTACCTGAAGCGCCGGCCCGAGATGCTTCCGGCAACGCCGGAAGGATTGGCTGCCGTCAGCGTCGACAGCATGCCCGAGGCCAGCTTTTTCGGCTACAGGAACGGAAGCCTGGGCCCCAGTTTTGCCGCGCATGGCGCACCGCTGTCGAAGCGCGCAAACCTTGCCTGGCCACAGTGGTCGGATCGCCTGCCGACCTCGGCCGGCACGCCCGCCAAGCGCCCGGAGGGCGGTTTGCGCGCGCATGGGCAACTGAAATCCGGCACGCCGGACATGCCGCTCGTCAGCTACGTCACGGTGGTTCGCAACAACAAGGCCACGCTGGCACGCACCATCGAAAGCGTTCAGCGCCAGACTTACGGAAACGTCGAGCACATCGTGCTGGATGGTGCCTCGACCGACGGGACGCTGGACGTCATCCTGCAGCACGGCGATCGCCTCGACTACTACGTGTCCGAGCCGGACGCCGGCTTGTACGACGCGGTCAACAAGGCGGTCCCGCTCGCCAGGGGGCAGCTGATCTGCGTTCTGAATTCCGATGACTGGCTCGAGCCACACGCCGCCGAGATTGCCGTGCGCCGCATGCATGGCATGTACGACGAGGCGGCGCTGCTGATGACGGCCGCCTTGGTGCGCGATGGCGACATCCTCCACGAATGGCATCCCGCGTTCGTTCATCCGGGCAGCTATTTCATTTGTGCCAACGATTGCCACAACGGCATTTATGCCACCCGCGCTGCCTACGAGCGCTCCGGCCCCTACGACAGCTCCTACAAGATCGCCGCGGATTTCAAGTGGATCATGACCTGCCTGGAATCGGGCTCGAAGTTCGTCTACACCAAGGAGGCGACCGTCAACTATTCGTTGGGAGGTACATCGAGCGACCAGCGACAGCACAGCATCGATTGCATGCGCATTGTGAGCGAGCGCTTCGACTTTCTTTCGCCCGTCGAGGTCAGCGGCCTCTATCACAGCTTCTTCGTGTTCACCGGAGCTTTTTCTGCGGAGCAGGGCGGCCGTCCGAGCAATCACACACTGTTCCTGCGCAGGCTGTTTGCGGCCCATGAGAGCAGGCCTGATTTCCTCAGTGCGCTCGGCTGGGCTGCGATGGCGACCTTGCAACACCCCGTCGACGCGGCCGCTCCTCAGCCGGCACCGGCCGTGGAGGCGCCGGCCGTGCCGACCTTCAGGCGTTCGGTCAAGGAACTCGCCAAAAGCATCCTCTACAAGTACCCCGGCCTCTACGGCGCCGCCGCTCGCGGCTACCGGCGCCTTCGAGGATGAACCACGTGGCGCGAATTGCCTACATCGATCACTCGTTCCACCGAAGCACACGCTCGACCGAATTCCTGCCGGAGATCCTGGAACGTCGCGGGCACGTCGTCGATCATTTCTGGGACGACGCCTGGCAGGGCGGCAAACCGGTCGCCTGGAGCGATGTCGCCTCGCACGACGTGGTAATCATGTTCCAGTCGTTTTGTCGGCCGGACGCAAGCTACTTCAGGCAATCCCATCCGAACGTCGTATACATCCCGATGCTCGACCAGTTCGGCCTGTGGCAAGGGCCGCTCTACAACCTGTCGGCCTTCTGGGAGCCGTTCCAGGGCTCGAAGGTGCTCAACTTCTCGAACGCGCTGCAGTCCATGACGACTGCCTTCGGCATCGCGAGCCACTTCGTCCGGTACTACCAGCCCGTCGCTGCTTCTCCCGCCGCCGCGCGCGAAGGCCTGCATGGCTTCTTCTGGCTGCGCCGGGAATTGCAGCTGCCCTGGAAGACCATTCGCCAGCTCATCGAAGGCGTGCGCTTCGATAGCTTTCACCTCCACCTCGCGACCGATCCAGGCACGCCGGCGCCTCAATTGCCGTCGGCAGAAGACATCGCACGGCATCGCATCACGACTTCCACGTGGTTCGAGCACAGGGCGGATCTTCATGCGGTGATGGACCGAGCCAACGTCTATTTCGCGCCGCGCGCGGAGGAGGGGATCGGCCAATCCTTCCTGGAGGCCATGGGTCGGGGCCAGTGCGTCGTGGCGCCCAACCATGGCACGATGAACGAATACATCCTGCCGGGTGTCAACGGCCTCCTGTTCGACATCCACAATCCGCAGCCCCTCGATTTCTCAGAGGTAGCCCGGCTGGGCGAGCACGCCAGGGAAAGCACGATCGCCGGCCGGGCGGCGTGGGAGGCCGCCGAGGAGGAGCTCGTGCGCTTCATTCTCACGCCGAGCGAAGCGCTATATGTCGGGCGCTACCAGCATGCGTTCGCGATGGATGCGCCCGCTGATCCCCCGCCTGCCACACCGCCCGCGGCATCGCCGATCGCCCGTTTGCGCGCCTTTTCTCAACGCCATGCGTTCTTCCGGTCCACGCGCGTCATCTGGCACCCCATGATCCGGCTCGCCCGTCAGCTGCTGGGCCGTTGATCGTGGCGATGCGCTACGCTTCACAGCATCCGCCGCGAAGTTCATGAGATCCACGATGGAAAAGAAGAAAGTTTTTGTTGCCGGCCATAGAGGCCTTGTCGGCACCGCCACCCTGCAGGCGCTGAGCGGTCGGCCTGACTACGAGGTGCTCACGCGCACGCATGCCGAGCTGGACCTCGAGGACCGTGACGCCACCCGGGCGTTCTTCCTGGAGCATCGCCCCGACCACGTCGTGATGTGCGCGGCCAAGGTAGGCGGCATCCTCGCCAACTCGAATTTCCCGGTCGACTTCCTGCACAACAACCTGCGCATCCAGCTGAACGTCTTCGACGCGGCCCACGAGGCCGGCATCGATCGGATGATCTTCCTCGGCTCCTCGTGCATCTACCCGCGCGACTGCCCGCAGCCCATCAGGGAGGACTACCTCCTGACCGGCCCGCTGGAGGCCACCAATCGCCCCTACGCGCTGGCCAAGATCGCCGGGGTCGAATCGTGCTGGGCGTTCAATCGCCAGTACGGCACGCGCTACCTGGCCGCCATGCCCACCAACATGTACGGTCCCGGCGACAACTACCACCCCGAGCACTCGCATGTGCTGCCGGCGCTGATCCGCCGCTTCCATCAAGCCAAGATCAAGGGCGACCCGGAGGTGGTGGTCTGGGGCTCGGGCACGCCGCGCAGGGAATTCATGTACTCCTCGGATCTCGGGGAAGCGATCCTGTTCCTGCTGGAGCTCCCCGAGGAGCGCTTTGCCGAGCTCACCGGTCCGGAGGAGACGCCCTTGATCAATATCGGCGTGGGCGAAGACGTGACTATCCGCGAGGTCGCCGAACTCGTGAAAGCGACGGTCGGCTATGAGGGCGAGCTCAAGCTCGACGCCAGCAAGCCGGACGGGACACCTCGCAAGCTGCTGGACGTGGCGCGGCTTGGCTCCCTTGGATGGAAAGCCCGGACACCGCTCGACGTTGGCCTCAGGAACGCGTACGGCGACTTTCTCCAGCGGCATGGGTGAACAAATCTTGAGACGCTATGCGAGGCGTGTCGCCAAGGGCGCCTGGTGGCTTGCGACCCCCTGGCGCATGGGTGAGCGGCTGGAGTTCCTGCGCCAGCGTGCGGAAGCACAGGCGCGCGCGACCGAGTTCGCCCTCCTGGTCGATGCAGAGCGGATGCGGCTCGCGTCGCGCGAGAGAGGAATCCCTGTTCCTGCGGTCGAGCCGCTCGATCTGTTCGACGATGTGGCGGTGTGCAATGCCGCCGGGCTGCCGCTGGACAGCATCCTGTGGCCGCCCGTCGCGCCCCAGGACGTAACGGACCGCTGGTCGGCTGCGCGCTTCATGATCGACCTGTGGCGCAAGCGTGGCGACCTGCGGACGCGCTACCCGCTTGCGCTCGAAGGCGACAGGCAGACCGATTTCGCACACTGGCTGCAGAACGAAGGTGCGGCCGAACTGCACCTCGGCGGGGTGGCGTTGGAGCTGATGCTCGACGTGCTGGATGCCGGCATGGCCGATCGCGCGCGACAGTCGCTGCTCGCCGACCAGATGGTGTCGCCCGTGTCGCCGCATGGCTTGACCCTGGCTGGCATGCCGCGACTTTTCCGCTGGCTCATGCGGTACAGCGCCGGCGAACCCGGTTCGCGGCGTGAAGAGCTCTGGTGGCTCTTTCTGCAGGCAGCGCAGAACCCGTCACGCGAGCTGATGCTGGCCTATTCTTTCACGCCGGCATGGCAGGAGCTGCATCCCGATGGCCTCACGGTCTTCGGGCGCGAAGCCTTCTGCGCCTGGTTCGCTTCGGAATACGGCGCCTCGGGCCACTGGGTCGATTCGTCGACTTGGCCGGAGTGGGACGAGCCGGCATCGCAGATCCGAATGGCGTACTGGGCGCGCGACGCATGGCGTGCGGCCCATCCCGATGCACTGACGGATGAAGGCCATGCACGCGCGCTGCTCGACTGGCTTGCGTCGCCGGCAGCCGGCCTGTCCGACGCAGCCCGCGCCTGGTGCGCCCGCCTCGATGCAGGCTCCGTCGCTCGCGAGCTCGTCCGGCCCGGGGTCAACATGATCGGCCACTTCTGCTATGCCTCGGGCCTGCGCGTCTCCGCCGAGTCCATGGTCGAGGCGATGGGACGCGTCGGGGTGCCCAGCTCGCTGCGCGATGTGTGGACCGATGCCAAGGACGATCCTCATCATGTCGACTTCCGAGGCATGGAGGTCCATGACGTCACGGTCCTGCACACCCAGCCGGAGCCCTTCTTCGACGAGGCGTATCGTCGCGCGCACCTGTTCGAACGCCACCCTCGTACCTATCGGATCGGCTATTGGTACTGGGAGTTCGACACCATCCCCGATTCGTGGGTGGGCCATGCCCAGAAGGTCGACGAGGTGTGGACTGCCACCGAATTCGTCACCCGAGGGCTGCGCGATAGGCTTTCCATTCCCGTCCGGACCTTGTTTCCCGGGGTCAAGCTGGCGCCCTACACCTCGCGCAGCAAGAGCTACTTCGGGTTGAAGGAAGGTGTATTCACCTTCCTCTTCACCTTTCACATGATGAGCGTGATGGAGCGCAAGAACCCCAAGGGGCTGATCTGTGCATTCAAGGAAGGCTTCGGGAAGGATGATTCCGCCCAGCTCGTGCTCAAGACCTCATTCGGCGACCGCCATCCGGCGCAGATGCAGGAACTGCGCAATGCCGCCGCCGACGCCAACATCATCATCATCGACCAGGTTCTGAGTCCGGACGAGGTCCTCTCTCTCATGGACGCCTGCGATGCCTACGTCTCCCTGCACCGCAGCGAAGGCCTCGGCCTGACGATGGCCGAAGCCATGCTCATGGGCAAGCCCGTGATCGCCACCAACTTCTCCGGCAACGTGGACTTCATGGACGACAACAACAGCCTGCTGGTCCCCTACGAGCTGGTGAAGTTGGACAAGCCCATTCCGCCCTACGAGGCGGACCTGGAGTGGGCTGAACCCTCGGTCGAGCACGCGGCGCAGCTCATGCGCCGCGTCTACGACAACCAGGCCTGGGCGCGGGAGGTGGGGGCGCGCGGCAAGGCGAGCGCCGAAGCCAACCTGTCCCTGGACGCCGCAGGCCGGCGAATCGCCGCCCGCCTCGAAGAGATCAGATCGCTGCGGCGGCGAGCGGCAGGCTGACAGGCTCGATCGAGGACCGTTCGACGATCCGTCCGTGCTCCAGGTGGATCACCCGGTTGCACTCCTTCGCGATCAGGTCGGACGAGTGCGAGGCCAGCACCAGGATGCCGGACTTGGCCACCACGTCCTTCATCCGCTGCTCGGCCTTTTCGGTGAACTCGGCGTCGCCCACGGAGAGCCACTCGTCCATCAACAGGATGTCGGCCTGGACGCTGGTCGAGATCGAGAAGGCCAGCCGCATCAGCATGCCGGTGGAATAGGTGCGCACCGGCATGTTGACGTATTCGCCCAGCCCGCTGAACTCGCAGATCTCGGGCGTGAGTGCGTCGATCTGCTTCTTGCTCATGCCCATGACCAGTCCGCGCAGCATGATGTTCTCGATGCCGGTGGCATCGTGCTCGATGCCGAGCGCCGGATCAATCAGGCTGGAGACGGTGCCCTGGCGGACGAACTCTCCCGCGGAAGGCTCGTAGACGCCCGCCAGCGTGCGCAGCAGCGTCGACTTGCCCGCGCCGTTGTGGCCCACTAGGCCCAGGCGATCACCGCTCTTGAGTTCCAGGTTGATGTTGCTCAGCGCCTGCACCACGTTGACGCCGGTCTCCTTGCCGAAGCGGCCGCCGGTGACGGAGGCGGCCAGCGTCTTCTTCAACGATGCGGCGCCCGCGCCGTAGATGGGGAAGTTGACAGAGACGTTCTTGAGGGAGATGAAAGCCATTGTGTTCTCAGAGCCAATAGACGACGCGGCGGCGGTATTTCGCGAAGAGCAGGCCCGACACGACCACGCTCGCCACCGTCCACCCGACGATGCCCCACCAGTTGTGAGGATCGGCCACGCCGCCCATCAGGGGCGAGCGCAGCAAGTCGAGCATCTGCGCGAACGGGTTGTACAGGATGTACTGCGCGCGGCCGGGGAGGCTCTCCGGAAGCCAGAAGACCGGCGTCAGGAACATCAGCATCTGCATCACGCTGGTGACGATCTGGGTCACGTCGCGAAAACGCGTGCAGACCAGGCCCAGCGCCAGCCCGAGGGCCTGGGCGTTGATCAGCAGCAGCAGGAAGGCCGGTATGAAGAGCAGCGCCGACCAGGACAGGGAGATGCCCGCCCACAGCGCCACCGGCACGTAGAGCACGATCTGGTGCGCGAACTGGATCAGGTTGCGCGCCATGCTGCGCCAGACGAACAGGCTGATCGGGAAATAGCCCTGCTTCAGGTAGTTGCTGGAGCCGATGAAGGCGTTGCAGGCGTCGGTCACCATGCTGGAGAAGAAGCTCCAGAAGATGATGCCCAGCGCGAGGTGCGGGAAGAACTTCGACAGCTCGGTGCCGAACAGCGAGCTGTACAGCGGCCCCATGCCGCCGATCATGGCGCCCATGCTGAGGGTCAGCCACAGCGGCCCGAGCATCGAGCGGCGGTAGCGCAGCACGATGTCGAACCAGGCCAGCGTCCACCAGATGTCGGTGCGGCGGGTACCTTCCCACCAGTCGGACCACGCGCTGCGATGAAGATTGGAGTGCGCCTGGCTCACGGGAGTACCTCCGCCTTCGGCGGTGCTGTTTGCCTTGGGAGCGGCCGTGCTGCTCATACGCGTCCGTAGGTGTCTACCAGGCGCACGATGTCGTCCTCGCCAAGGTAGCTACCGCACTGGACTTCGATGAGAACCAGTTCATCCTGTCCGATGTTCGTCAAGCGATGCTTCTCCTTGAGCGGGATATAGCGGTATTCGCCGGGCAAGGTCTTGTGCTCCACCTCGCCGATCTGGACGATGGCCGTGCCCTGCACCACGACCCAGTGCTCCGCGCGCTGGTGGTGGTACTGCAGCGACAGCGCCTCGCCGGGCTTCACCGTGATGCGCTTGACCTTGTAGCCGTCTTCTTCCTTGAGCGAGGCGTAGGTGCCCCAGGGGCGGTGGACCACGGCGGGCAACTGCACCGTCTCGTGGCTGCGCGCCTTGAGGATGTCCACCACCTTCCTGACCTGCTGGGCGCTGTCCTTGTGGGCCACCAGCAGTGCGTCGGGCGTGTCGACGATCACCAGGTCGCGCAGGCCGAGGGCCGCGACGATCTTGGGACCGTGGCTCTCGACCTGGATGTGGGTGCCGGTGGTGTCCACCGCCACCACGTGGTCGTCGGGAAAGGTGTTGCCGCTGGCATCGGCGGGCTGGGCCTGGGCGACCGCCGGCCACGAGCCCACGTCGTTCCAGGCGAACTTGGCGGGCACCACGCGCACGTTGTCGGCGCGCTCCATCACTGCGTAGTCGATGCTGATGTCCGGCTGCAGGCCGAAGGCGTGCAGGTCGAAGTTGATCGCGTCGCCCTTGGTCTGCGCGCCTTGCAGCGCGTGGCGCGCCGCGTCGAGCACCTCGGGGGCATGCTTCTCCAGGGCCGAAATGATCGAGGCCGCGGTGAAGCAGAACATGCCGCTGTTCCAGTAGTAGCGGCCGGTCGCCAGGTATTCGACCGCGGTGGCCAGGTCCGGCTTCTCGACGAAACGCTTGATGGGCTGGCTCTCGCGCGAGACCCGCTCCACCTCCACGTAGCCGAATCCGGTCTCCGGCACCGTCGGCGGGATGCCGAACAGCACCAGCGAGCCCTGCTGGGCCAGCCGGAACGCCTCGCTCGCGCTGGCGACGAAGGCTTCCACGTCGGGCACCAGGTGGTCGGCCGAGAGCACCAGCATCACCGTGTCGCCGCTGAACTGGCGCTCGCACTGCAGGGCCGCCAGCGCAATCGCCGGTGCCGTGTTGCGGCCCTTGGGCTCGAGCAGGTAGGTGGCCGACGGCGGATCGCTCATCTGGCGCAGCACGTCCTTGGTCAGGAACTGGTGGTCCTTGTTGGTGACGACCATCAGGTCGCCGGTGCCGCAAGCCTGTCCGCGCTCGATGGCCTGCTGCAGCAGGGTGGAGCCGCCCAGCCTCATGAAGGGCTTCGGCAGCGCCTGCCTGGAAACTGGCCAGAGCCTGGAGCCGGATCCTCCCGAGAGCACCACAGAAAGCAATCGCATTTTTGTCCTTCTCTTTGAGAGCCGGCGATTTTACCGGCCGAAGCCGGGGCGCACCCCGGGCAACGAGATGCGTGCGAGGGGCGCACCACGTTGCGAAGATAATCACGCGCTGCGCCGCGACGCCACGTCGCCCACCGACCCGACCCAGCCCCAGACCGCGCCTGCATGCCCCGACAAGAAGAACAGCCCCCCCTTGCCCACCCGAAGTACCGACCGGACATCGATGGCCTGCGCGCCATCGCGGTGCTCTCGGTCGTGGGCTTCCATGCCTTTCCGCACTGGGTCAGGGGCGGCTTCATCGGCGTCGACATCTTCTTTGTCATTTCCGGTTACCTGATCTCCACGATCATCTTCGGCAGCCTGGGCGGCGAGGGCTTCAGCTACCGCGAGTTCTATGCCAGGCGCATCCGGCGCATCTTCCCGGCGCTGCTGGTCGTGATGGCCGCGACCTTCGCCTTCGGTTGGTATGCGTTGCTCGCCGACGAGTTCCGCCAGCTGGGCAAGCACCTGCTGGCCAGCGCGGGCTTCGTGGTGAACCTTGCGCTGTGGAACGAGGCCGGCTACTTCGACACCACGGCCGAAACCAAGCCGCTGCTGCACCTGTGGTCGCTGGCGGTGGAAGAGCAGTTCTACATCTTCTGGCCCGTGTTCCTCGGCCTGGCCTGGCGCTTCCGGGGTGGCAACGGTCGCCATCTCGCCACCTGGATGTGGGTGGCGACGGTGCTGTCCTTCCTTCTCAACGTGTACGCCGTGCAACGCCACCCGACGGCGACCTTCTATTCGCCGCTGCCGCGCATGTGGGAGCTGGCGGCCGGCGCCTTGCTGGCCTGGAACGCGCTGCGCCGCGAGCCGCATCGCAACTGGTACCGGCGCGAGCTGCGCAGCGTGTCCGGCCTGCTCCTGATCGGCTTGGGCCTGGTGCTGATCACCCGCGGCAAGTCCTTCCCGGGGTGGTGGGCGCTGCTGCCCGTGCTGGGCGCCTGCCTCTGCATCTCCGCGGGGCCGGGTGCCTGGCTCAACCGACGACTGCTGGGGTCGCGCCCGATGGTGTGGGTGGGCCTGATCAGCTATCCGCTGTACCTGTGGCATTGGCCCCTGCTGGCCTACGCGCGCATCGTCGAGGGCGACGAGCCCAATCGAACCACGCGCATCGCGGCCGTGGTCGCGTCCGTGCTGCTGGCCTGGCTCACCTATCGCTTCGTCGAGCTCAGGCTGCGCCGACGCCGCAGTGAGGGCGTGGTCAAGGGCCTGGCCTCGGGCATGGTGGCGGTGGCCGTTATCGGCATGGTGCTGGTCGGGCGCGTGCTGCCGCCGCGCAACGATGACCCCAGCGTGCAGGCCATCGTCGCGGCCGGCGGCGACTGGGCCTATCCCGACGGCATGAAGGAAACCAAGGTCAAGGGCGAGACCGTCTACACCATCGGCGAGGGCAAGGAGCGCGTGCTGCTGCTGGGGGACAGCCATGTCGAGCAGTTCGGCCCGCGCGCCGTCGAGCTCGACCGCATCGCGCCCGACGCGCTGAAGACCCTGTACTTCGGCACGCGGGGCGCCTGTCCGCCGGTGCCGCACCTCTTCGAGGATCGCGACTTGGCCTGCGGCCCGCGCCGCGAGCAGCTGCTGAAGTTCGCCTTCAGCGAAGACATCGACACGGTGGTGCTCGGCGCCTGCTGGACCTGCTATTTCGACATCGAGGAGACGACGCCGGGTTCCAGCGCGCCCCCGCCCCCGGACCACTACTACTTCCTCGATTTCGAGGGCCGCCACATGCTGCGCGGCGGCGACGGGGTGAAGCGTTCGCTGGTGTCGCTGGAGACGCTGATCCGGCTGCTGCGGGCCGCCAACAAGAAGGTCTACCTGATCCTCAATCCGCCGCTGAGCACGAACTTCGAGCCTCGGCTGCTGCTCCACGGCAGCCGCCTCGGCACCCTGACCGCCTCGACCTCGCCGGTCTCGGCGCCCTTCCCGCCGACGCAGAAGCGCCTGCAGGAGCAGCTGCGCCAGCTGGCGCAGGGCGCGGGTGCCGTCGTGCTGGACCCGGCTCCCACCGTCTGCGTCTCCGACGACCGGTGCATGCTCAGCGGCGAGGGCGGCGAGCCCGTCTACAAGGACGGGGCCCACCTGCGCGCCGGATTCGTGCGCAAGGCGGCGACCTTCCTCGATCCCGCGATCGTGTCGGCACGATGAGCGACCCTGGACTCCAGAGCATGAGAAACCGCCGCGCATGAAAGCCCTGTTTTACCGCCTTGTTCTCTTTCCACTGGGGCTGCTCAGAGGCCCGGGTCTGTTCGGTCGCATCCAGCGCGCCTGGCGCATCTTCGGCAAGTCGGGATGGGCCGGTGTGCAGTGGGAGCTGGGCCGGCGCATGGGCGGCTACAACAACTACGACAACTGGGTGCGCCGGCACGACACATTGACCCCCGAGCTGCGAGAGAAGCTCGCCCGGCGCGCCGAGGCGATGGAGGGCGGCCCGCTGATATCTGTGATCATGCCGACTTACAACCCGAACCCGGCTTGGCTGCGCGAAGCCATCGAGTCAGTTCGCGCACAGATCTACCAGAACTGGGAACTGTGCATCGCAGACGACGCTTCGACCTCGAAGGACGTTCGCGAGGTCCTGGAGGCCTACAGCCGCAGCGACGCGCGCATCAAGGTCGTGTTCCGACCGCAGAACGGCCATATCTCGGCCTCGTCGAACAGCGCGATCGAACTCGCAACCGGGTCATGGCTCGCGCTGATGGACCACGACGACCTGCTGCCGGCCCATGCGCTTTACTGCGTCGCCGAATGCATCATCGCGCATCCGGACGTTCGCCTGATTTACTCTGACGAAGACAAGGTCGACGAGGGCGGCCACCGCTTCGGCCCGTACTTCAAGCCTGACTGGAATGTCGATCTGTTCCGGTCGCAGAACATGTTCAGCCACTTGGGCGTGCTGGCCACCGACCTGGTGCGCGACGTGGGCGGCTTTCGTGTCGGACTGGAGGGGTCGCAGGACTGGGATCTCGTGCTGCGGTGCGTGGAGCGTGTCGAGCCCAGGCAGATCAGGCACATCCCGCGCGTGCTCTACCACTGGCGCGTGCACGGCGAGAGCACTGCAAAGTCGATGGGGGCCAAACCCTACGCGGCCGTAGCCGGCGAACGTGCACTGAACGAGCACCTGGCGCGCACAGGTGTGCAGGGGGCAGCGGAGTACCTCGGCTTCGGCTTTCGCGTGCGCTACGCTTTGCCGCAGGTGCTGCCCGAGGTGTCGCTGATCATCCCGACGCGCAACGCGTTGCAGTTGGTGAAGCAGTGCATCGAGTCGATCGAGGCGAAGACGAGCTATGCCAACTACGAAATCATTCTGGTCGACAACGGCTCGGATGACCCGTCTGCGCTGGCGTATTTCAAGGAGCTCGACGCGCGTCCGAACATCCGCGTGCTGCGTGATGATCGTCCTTTCAACTACGCCGCCCTCAACAACGCGGCCGTGGCGCAAGCGAAGGGTGAGCTTGTCGCACTGGTCAACAATGACATCGAGGTGATCACGCCGGACTGGCTGTCCGAGATGGTGTCCATCGCCTTGCAGCCCGGCGCAGGCGCCGTGGGTGCGCGCCTGTGGTATCCGAACATGACGCTTCAGCATGCCGGCGTGATCCTCGGCGTGGGCGGCATCGCAGCCCACGCGCATCGCGGCATGCCGGCCGGCCGCGAAGGCTACGGCGGCCGCGCGGGCCTGATCCAATCCTTCTCCGCCGTCACTGCCGCCTGCCTGGTGATCCGCAAGTCGATCTACGAGCAGGTCGGTGGCTTTGACGAGGTCCATCTGCAGGTGGCCTTCAACGACGTGGACTTCTGCCTGCGTGTGCGCGAGGCCGGCTACCGGAACGTCTGGACGCCTTACGCCGAGCTGCTGCACCACGAGTCCGCAACACGCGGCAAGGATCTGTCGCCGGAAAAGCGCGCGCGCTTCGAGCGCGAGGTGGCCTACATGCACGAGCGCTGGGGCGAACTGCTGGAGAACGACCCCGCCTACAGCCCCAACCTCATGCTGGCGCGCGAGGACTTCAGCTACGCCTGGCCCCCACGCCTGGCGCCCCTTTGATGGCGCTGGGCGTCTCGGTCGCGCTGTGCACGCGCAACGGCGCACGCTATCTGCCGGCGCAGGTGCAGAGCGTCTGCACCCAGGAGCCGCCGCCGCGCGAGATCGTGCTGTCGGACGACGGCTCCAGCGACGACAGCGTGGCAGTGGTGCGCCGGGCCATGGCGGACTGCGGCGTCGCTTCGAGTGTCGCGTTGACCGTGTTCGAGAACAAGCCGGCCCTGGGCGTCACGCGCAACTTCGAGCAGGCGATACGCGCCTGCCGGCACGAGCTCATCGCCCTCAGCGACCAGGACGACGTCTGGCATCCGGGTCGCCTCGCACGCATGGCGGCCTGCTTCGAGGCACGGCCCGAGCTGCTGCTGCTGCACACCGATGCCCGGCTGGTGGATGGCGAGCTGCGGCCGTTGGGCGACACGCTGTTCCATGCGCTGGAGGTACAGCCGGAGGAACTCGACGCCATCGCCCAGGGCCGCGCCTTCGAAGTGTTCCTGCGGCGCAACCTCGTGACCGGCGCGACCGCGATGTTCCGGCGCCGCCTGCTCGCAGCGGCACTGCCTTTTTCCGACGAGTGGGTCCACGACGAATGGCTGGCCGCGCTGGCCGCCGCCACCGGCCGCCTGGACGTGCTGCCCGAAGCCCTGATCGACTACCGCCAGCACGGCGGCAACCAGATCGGCGCCAAGCGGCCCAGCCTCGCCGACAAGCTCGCCAAGGCGATGCAGGCGCGCGGCAGCAAGCACATGCAGCGCTGGCGCCGCGCGCAGGCGCTGCTCGATCGGCTGCTCGCGCTGCAGGGCCAGGTGCCCGAGGCCATCGTCGACGCGCAGCGAGGGAAGGTGGCGCACCAGCGCTTCCGGGCCGAGCTGCCGGCCTCGCGCGTGGCCCGCCTGCTGCCGGTCTTGCGGGAGGCCGCGAGCGGCCGCTACGAGCGCTTCGGCCGCGGCAAGCAGGCGATCGCGCAGGATCTGCTGGAGCGCGGCTAGCGGCCCGCGCGCGAGCCCGCCTCCAGCCGGCGGTAGCGCCAGAACGCGGCCGAGCTCCACACCTTCAGCAGGCTCGTGAGGTGCCAATACAGGTGCCGCTTGCTGCTGTGGCTCGCGCGCTGTGCATCGTGGCGGGTCTGCAGGTGCTCCGCGATCGAGAGCTTCCAGCCGGCCAGCCGCAGGCGCGCGCAGATGTCGAAGTCCTCGCCGTACATGAAGAAGCGCTCGTCGAAGCCGCCGATCTGGCGGTACGCCTCGCTGCGGAACAGCATGAAGAGGCCCGGGATCCACGCCGGTTCGGCCGGTATCGGGTAGCCCGGGCGCCGGCGCGTGAGGATCTCCAGCGGCGTGATGATCGCGCGGTGCTGCTCCGCCGTGGTCTTGCCGGGCTCGAGGATGCGAGGTGCCAGCAGGCCGGCATCCGCCGGAGCGTGTTCGAGCAGCGGGCCCAGCACGTCGGCGTCGAAGCGGATGTCGGGGTTGAGCACCAGGAACCACGGCGTTTCGCAGCGCGCGAACGCCTGGTTGTGGTTGGCGCCGAAGCCCATGCGCCGCCGGTTCTCGATCCGTTCGATCGGAAAGCCCCAGTGCCCGCCTGCCAGCGCATCGGGCTCGGGGATGTTCAGCGTGAGCAGCACCTTGGCCGTCGTCGCGCGGCTGAAGCAGTCGAGCTGGTCGAGCAGGGGGCGGATGAGTTCGAGCTGACCATGGCTCACGATCGAGACAGTGACGGCGGGGGAGGGTGGCGGGGATGTGGGCATGGTCTAATTTCGCCCGGGGATTCTAGGAGCAGCCTCCCGGGCCTTCCCGCCTTCCACCCATGCTTACCCTGATCGTCGTCAGCTTCCTCATCTCCGCCATTGCCGTGCAGCTGTTCATGCGGCGTGCCCGTCGCCATGCGCGGCGCTACGGCACCGACATGCCGCAGCGCTTTCACAAGGGCCATGTGCCGCGCCTCGGCGGTGCCGGCATGTTTCTGGGTACCGGCATTGCATGGCTGGTGGCAGGGCTGCCGTCCGATCCCTTCAACGTCAACTGGCCCGTCGAGGCCTCCGGCGTGGCGCTGCTGTGCATCGCGCCGGCCGTGCTCGCCGGCATCGTCGAGGACCTGACCCAGCGCGTCTCGGTGCGCTACCGGCTCGGCATCACCATCGGCTCGGCGCTGCTCCTGTGTTGGCTGCTCAAGCTCGGCGTCGCGCGCCTCGGCATTCCCGTGGTCGACGGCTGGCTGCAGGCCTGGCCCTATGCCGCGATGCTCTTCGCGGCGGTCGCCATCGGCGGCCTGCCGCACGCCTTCAACATCATCGACGGCTACAACGGCCTGGCCGCCACGGTGGCGATCCTGGTCTGCCTGGCCATCTCGCACGTGGCCCTGCAGGTGGGCGACCGGCAGCTCGCCGCCATGGTGATCTGCCTGGTCGGCGCGACGGCGGGCTTCCTGATCTGGAACTACCCGCGCGGCAAGATCTTCGCCGGCGACGGCGGCGCCTATGTCTGGGGCATGGTGATCGCCCTGGCCGCGGTCACGCTGGTGCAGCGGCACCGCGTGGTCTCGCCCTGGTTCCCGATGCTGCTGTTGATCTACCCGGTGTGGGAAACCGTGTTCTCGGTCTACCGCCGCTTCGTTCGCGGCCAGTCGCCGGGCGACCCGGACGCGCTGCATTTCCACCAGCTGATCTTCCGCCGCATCGTGCGCGTCGCCTTGGCAGACGACGAGGCGCGCCAGCTGCTGGCGCGCAACAACCGCACCTCGCCCTACCTGTGGATCTTCGCCGCCCTGACGGTGGTGCCGGCCGTGCTGTTCTGGAACAACACCCCGGTGTTGATGGCCTTCTGCGCGCTCTTCGTGGCGACCTACGTGGCGGCGTATTTCATGATCGTGCGCTTCAAGGTGCCGCGCTGGCTGCGCCCGTAGTTCCTGCACAATCCGCCGCATCCGTCTGCCTCACCCGACCATGACCGATCCAGTCCTCAACATCCCCCCGCGCGACAAGGCCGAGATCCTGGCCCAGGCGTTGCCGTACATCCGCAAGTTCCACGGCAAGACCATCGTCATCAAGTACGGCGGCAACGCCATGACCGATCCGGCCCTGCAGGCCGACTTCGCGGAAGACGTGGTGCTGCTCAAGCTGGTCGGCATGAACCCCGTGGTGGTCCACGGCGGCGGCCCGCAGATCGAGGCCGCGCTCAACCGACTGGGCAAGAAGGGTCACTTCATCCAGGGCATGCGCGTGACCGACGCCGAGACCATGGAGGTCGTCGAATGGGTGCTGGCCGGCGAGGTCCAGCAGGACATCGTGGGCCTGATCAACCAGGCCGGCGGCAAGGCGGTGGGCCTGACCGGGCGCGACGGCGGCTTGATCCGCGCCCAGAAGCTCAAGATGGCGGACCGCAACGACCCGAACATCGAGCACGACGTCGGCCAGGTGGGCGACATCGTGGCCATCGACCCCGGTGTCGTGAAGGCGCTTCAGGACGATGCCTTCATCCCCGTCGTGAGCCCCATCGGCTTCGGCGAGGAGAACGAGAGCTACAACATCAACGCCGACGTGGTGGCAGGCAAGCTGGCCACCGTGCTGAAGGCCGAGAAGCTCATGCTGCTGACCAACACGCCCGGCGTGCTCGACAAGGACGGCAAGTTGCTGACCAACCTCAGCGCCCGCGAGATCGACGACCTGTTCGCCGACGGCACCATCTCCGGCGGCATGCTGCCGAAGATCGAAGGCGCGCTGGATGCGGCCAAGAGCGGCGTCAATGCGGTCCACATCATCGATGGGCGGGTGCCGCATGCGATGCTGCTGGAGATCCTGACGGATCAGGCCTACGGGACCATGATTCGGGCGAGGTAGGGAGGGTCGGGCTCGAGGAGACGGTGCCTACAGTTCCTCGGGCGCCGCTCTCACCTTCAGTCGTGAGAACGAGTCCGGCTGCGATCCAACGATACGTGCCAGTTCGTGCTGGCAGCCTCGCGAACTTGGTTCCAAGCCACCGCTTGCGCGAGGACTACCTGCCGCAGTTCGGTCCTCAGGCATAGCCCGCAGGATTCCCCTGCTGCCACCGCCAGCTGTCCGCGCACATCTGGTCCAGCCCCCGTTGGGCACGCCAGCCCAGCAGCGATTCGGCGAGCGCCGGATCGCCCCAGTAGGCCGGCACATCGCCCGGCCGCCTCGGCCCGATCTCATAGGCGATGGTCTTGCCGCTGGCCCGCTCGAAGGCCTTCACCACGTCGAGCACCGAGGCACCCTGGCCCGTGCCCAGGTTCAGGGTCACGAGCCCCGATTGCTTCTCGGCATGGCGCAGTGCCGCCACGTGCCCCTCGGCGAGGTCCATCACATGCACGTAGTCGCGCACGCCGGTGCCGTCCGCTGTCGGGTAGTCGCCGCCGTGCACCGAGAGCCTGTCGCGCAGCCCCACCGCCACCTGGCTCACGAAGGGCATCAGGTTGTTCGGCTTGCCCTGCGGGTGCTCGCCGATCAGGCCGCTTTCGTGCGCGCCCACCGGGTTGAAGTAGCGCAGCAGCGCGATGCGCCATGCCGGGTGCGCGCGATGCAGGTCGCGCAGCGCGTCCTCCACCATCAGCTTCGATCGGCCGTAGGGATTGGCTGGCCGCAGCGCCGCGCTCTCGGGGATCGGCGAGCTGTCCGGGTCGCCATAGACCGTGGCGGAGGAGGAGAAGATCAGCGTGCGCACGCCCGCCGCCTGCATCGCCTCGACCAGCACGAAGCTGCCGTGCACATTGTTCTGGTAGTAGGTGATCGGGTCGGCCACCGAGTCGCCCACCGCCTTGAGGCCGGCGAAATGGATCACACCGCCGATCGCCTCCTCGCGAAACAACCGGTCGAGCAGCGCGCGGTCGCGCACGTCGCCCTCGACGAAGCGCGGCGCGGTGCCGATGATCCGGGCCAGGCGATCGAGCACGCGCACGTCGCTGTTGCCGAGGTTGTCGAGGATCAGCGGCGCATAGCCTGCCGCGGCCAGCGCCACGCAGGTGTGGCTGCCGATGAAGCCGGCCCCGCCGGTCACCAGAATCGTTGGGTTCATCGTTCTCTTTCGCCTGTGTCGTTTGGAACCTGTTGATTCTGCGCGACGTACAGTGCATGCCCGGTTGGCACGCGCTTACTGCGCTGTGCGAGAATCAATTTTTTACATTTTGCCCTGCCCATGCAGAACGAAGAGACAAGCGCCCCTGGTGCCCCGCTGAGTTCCGTGAGTTCAGAGCCGGTGGCCGCACCGACACGCAAACGTCCCAAGCCGGGCGAACGGCGCGTGCAGATCCTTCAGGCCCTGGCCGCCATGCTGGAGCAGCCGGGCGCCGAGCGGGTGACGACCGCGGCGCTTGCCGCCCGGCTCGAGGTGAGCGAGGCCGCGCTGTACCGGCACTTCGCGAGCAAGGCGCAGATGTTCGAAGGCCTGATCGACTTCATCGAGCAGAGCGTGTTCACGCTGATCAACCAGATCACCGAGCGCTCCGCCCCGGGCCAGGAGCAGGCCGCGCGCATCATCGCGATGCTGGTCCAGTTCGCCGAGAAAAACCCGGGCATGACCCGCGTGATGGTGGGCGATGCGCTGGTCTACGAGAACGAGCGCCTGCAGAACCGCATGAACCAGTTCTTCGACAAGATCGAGGCCACGCTGCGCCAGGCACTGCGCGGCGCCGCCGAAGGCTCGGCCACGCCCAGCGTCGATGCGCAGGTGCGCGCCTCTGCGCTCGCCGCCTTCGTGGTGGGGCGCCTGCAGCGCTTCGCCCGCTCGGGCTTCCGGCGCCAGCCCTCGGAGCATCTCGAAGCCGCTGTCGCGCTGATGCTCTGAGCACTACGCACTACCTCCAAGGAGGTAGCCGGCATCGCTCCCTATGGCGGGGATAGCGCGATGTCATCCACGGGCCGCATGTTCATGGCCAGAATCCAAGGCTCCTGAACAAGCCCGAGGACCAGCCCCATGACCCTTACCCGCAAGCTCACCACCGAGAGCGGTGCTCCCGTCGAGAACAACCAGCACTCGCAGACCGCCGGCCCCACCGGCCCGGTGCTGATGCAGGACCACCACCTGATCGAGAAGCTCGCGCGCTTCGCCCGCGAGCGTATCCCCGAGCGCGTGGTGCACGCCCGCGGCTCCGGCGCTTATGGTGTCTTCGAGGTCACGGCCGACGTCACGAAGTGGACCAAGGCCCGCTTTCTCTCCCAGGTCGGCAAGAAGACCGAGGTGCTGGCGCGCTTCTCCTCGGTGGCGCCGGAGTCCGGCGGCGCCGACACCCAGCGCGACCCGCGCGGCTTCGCGCTCAAGTTCTACACCGAAGAGGGCAACTACGACCTGGTCGGCAACAACACGCCGATCTTCTTCATCCGCGATCCGCTGAAGTTCCCCGACTTCATCCATACGCAGAAGCGCGACCCTTTCAGCCACGTGCAGGAGCCCAACAACGTCTGGGATTTCTTCTCGCACTCGCCGGAGATGACGCACCAGTTCACCTGGTTGTTCGGCGACCGCGGCCTGCCCCGCACCTTCCGCCACATGGACGGCTTCGGCTCGCACACGTTCCAGTGGGTCAACGCACAGGGCGAGGCCTTCTGGGTCAAGTACCACTTCAAGACCAATCAGGGCATCGAGTGCCTGACGGCGGAGGAGGGCATGCGCCTGGCCGGCGAGCAGCCCAGCTACCACCACCTGGACCTGCTGCATGCCATCGAGCGCGGCGAGTTCCCGAGCTGGCGCGTGCAGGTGCAGGTCATGCCCGTGGCCGAGGCGCAGCATTACCGCTTCAACCCCTTCGACCTGACCAAGGTCTGGTCGCACAAGGACTACCCGAAGATCGACATCGGCACCTTCACGCTGAACCGCAATCCCGACAACTACTTCGCCGAGATCGAGCAGGCGGCCTTCAACCCTGCCAACTTCGTGCCCGGCATCGGTCCCTCGCCCGACAAGATGCTGCAGGGCCGGCTGTTCAGCTATGGCGATGCGCAGCGCTACCGCGTGGGCACCAACCACACGCAGCTGCCGGTGAACTGCCCGCACGCCACGCGTGCCGCCAACTACGGCCGCGACGGCGCGATGCGCTACGACAACGCCGGCCGCAGCCCCAACTACGAGCCCAACAGCTTCGGCGACGCACCCAAGCAAAGCAACGAGCCGGTCTACGCGCCGCTCGAAGTGCACGGCTGGACCGGCAGCCATGCGTGGACTCCGCATCCCGAGGACACCGACTTCGTGCAGGCCGGCGACCTCTACCGCCTGATGGACGAAGCCGCCAAGGGCCGCCTGGTCGCCAACATCGCCGGCAGCCTCGGCCAGGTGACGCGCCAGGACATCATCGAGCGCGCGCTCGGACATTTCCGCCAGGCGGATGCGGACTACGGCGAGCGCGTGCAGAACGCCGTGCGCGCCGTGCAGGCACGCATCAAGGGGGAGGAAGTGGCGCTCCAGACCGGCAAGCCGGCCCAGGTGATGGCCGGAGCCTGACGGCCAACTGGCTCGCCGGCTTCGTTCAGTTCGTCGCCGTCACCGTGATCCGGTTGTCGACCTTGTCGACGCCGTTCACGGTGCGCGCGATCTGCTCGGCGCGCGACTTCGCCTCGGCGTTCGGTGCCGAGCCGCTCAGCCGCACGGTGCCCGCGTTGGCGGCGACATCGATCTGCCGCGGACCGAGTTCCGGATCGCGCGCGATCGCGGCCGACACCGAGGCCGTGACGGCCGTGTCGCTGGCCGACGAACTCAGCGCGCTGCCGGCATTCTTCAGCGCCTGCTTGGCCGCGTCGACGTCCTCCTTCACGTCCGGCGACTTGAAGTAGTTCACCGTGTTGTCGCGCGCCTTCTCCGCCAGGTCCGCGGCCTTGCGCGCGGCATTGACCGTCGCGTCCTGCGTCTTCTCGACGGCGGCGTCGACGTTCTCGCGGCTCTGGGCCGCTTCCCGATCGCTGCAGCCGGCCAACGCCGCCATCACGGCGCCCGCCACCAGGACGGCGCCATGCAGCCGCAGCGGGCGAAGCAGCCGCTCGTACTTCAAGGTCATCGGGGTTCTCCTCGTCGGGGCCATCGGCCGCCGCGGAACTGCTCCAGCATGCCCGCCAGGCGCGCCACGCCGCCGGTGCCGCTTGCCGCGCGGCCGATGAAGGCGCCCGCCGCGGCACCGATCAGCGTGCGGCCGATCAGCGAGCGGCTGCGCCCGGTCGCCATCAGCAGCAGCACACCGGTGGCCAGCACGATCAGGTGTTCGCCCGGCAGGTCGGGCCGACGGGCGTCCGCTTCCTTCAGCGACGCGAGCCAGGATTTCAGTTGCATGGGGGACTCCTCGTTCCAGCGCCTTCTTCATAGACGCGGCACCGCATTGCCGGTGTAGGCCGGGTTCGACGATGGAACGGGGAATCGCGCCGCCATCCGCGCGCAGATTCCTGTGCGCAGGCCCGCCCGCGCGCGCCGCTTCACTCCGTGTCGCGCACCTTGTGCTGCGACATCAACTGCTGCTGCGTCGAGGGCGGCACCGGCTCGTAGTGCGACAGCTCGATGGTGTAGCGCCCCTGGCCGCTGGTCATGGCATTGAGCCGCGACTGGTACCCCGACAGCTCCGACATCGGCACCTGGCCGCGCACCAGCACCATCCCCGCCGCTGCGTTGGCGGTGCCGCTGACCAGGCCGCGCCGGGACGACAGGTCGCCGGTGATGTCGCCGATGGCGCCTTCCGGCGCGGCGATCTCGATCTTCACCACCGGCTCCAGCACGATGGGCCGCGCCTCCTGAATGGCCGCGATGAAGGCCTTGCGCCCCGCCGTGGCGAAAGCGATGTCCTTGCTGTCCACGCTGTGGCTCTTGCCGTCGTAGACCGTCACGCGCACGTCCACGACCGGGTAGCCGGCGATCGCGCCGTGCTCCAGCACCTCGCGCACGCCCTTCTCGACGGCCGGGATGAACTGGTAGGGAATGGCCCCGCCCTTGACCTCGTCCTTGAACTCGAAGCCCGCGCCGCGCGGCAGCGGCTCCACGCGCAGGAACACCTCGCCGAACTGGCCGGCCCCGCCGGTCTGCTTCTTGTGGCGATGGTGGCCTTCGGCCGGCGCGGTCACCGTCTCGCGGTAGGCGATGCGCGGCGGCCGCGTATTGACCTCGAAGCGGTACACCTCGCGCAGCCGCTCCAGCAGCACGCGCAGGTGCAGCTCGCCCAGGCCGTAGACGATGGTCTCGTTGGTGACCGCCACGTGCTCCACGCGCAGGCACGGGTCTTCGTCCACCAGCTTGCCCAGGATCTCCCACAGCCGCTGCTCGTCGCCGTGACGCTGCGGCTCGATCGCCAGGCCATGCACCGGAATCGGAAAGTCCAGCGGTGCCAGGTGCACATGGTCATCCTCGGCCGCGTCGTGCAGCACAGCGTCGAAGTGGGCGTCCTCCACCTTCGCCACTGCGGCGATGTCGCCCGGCAGCGCGCGCGCCACCTCGGTGTATTCCTTGCCCTGCAGCATAAACACGTGGTTCACCTTGAAAGGCTTGCGCCCGTCGCCGATGAAGAGCTGGCTGTCGCGCGTGACGGTGCCCTGGTGCACGCGGAAGATGCCCATCTTCCCCACATACGGATCGACCGTGACCTTGAACACATGCGCCAGTACGTGCAGCGACGAATCGGGCTTCGCCTCCATGGGCCGCGCCTCCTCGCCCTCGCCGATGAGGAAGGCCGGCGGGTTGGCCTCGGTCGGGTCGGGCAGCAGCTTGACGATCACGTCCAGCAGCTCGCCCAGCCCCGCGCCGTTGCGCGCCGAGACGAAGCACACCGGGATCAGGTGCCCTTCGCGCAGCGCCTGCTCCAGCGGCGCATGCAGTTCGCCAGGGTCCACGTCGCCCTGCTCGAGGTAGCGGTCGACGAAGGCCGCGTCCACCTCCACCACCTGCTCGACCAGCGCACGGTGCGCCGTCTCCACGTCGCCCATCGTGCAGCGGCCCTCGCGGTTGTAGAAGCAATCGAGCACCCGGGTGCCGCCGTCGTCGGGCAGGTTCACCGGCAGGCATTCGCGGCCGAAGGCGGCCTGGATCTCCGCAAGGAGGCCCGCCATGTCCACGCCCTGCGAATCGATCTTGTTGACGATCACCATGCGCGCCAGCTTGCGCCTGGCCGCATGCTCCATCATGCGAACGGCCATCGGCTCGATGCCGATGGCCGCGTTGACCACCACCGCCGCCGTCTCCACTGCCTCCAGCACTGGCAGGCTCTGGCCGAGGAAGTCGGCTCCGCCGGGCGTGTCGAGCAAGTGGATGCGCGTGCCCGCATGCACGAGATGCATCACCGAGGAGTTGAGCGAGTGCTGCATGCGGCGCTCGAGCGGATCGAAATCGCTCACCGTGCTGCCGCGCTCCACGCTGCCCGGCGCGCCGATGGCGCCGGACTTGAGCAGCAGCGCCTCGGCCAGGGTGGTCTTGCCCGCGGCAGGCGCTCCGACGAGCGCCAGGGTTCGCACCGCTTCCATTTCGGCCGCGAGGCCGTTCGATCGGCTTGGCATGGACATCTCCTTGCGTGCTCCGCCCGGTGGGCAGGTCAGGGTACGGGATTGCCCAGCGCGGCGCAAGGCGGGCGAACCTGAGCGGGCCGGCTCGCGGCGTGGCGGCCCGAGGGCTATCATGCTCGCCCGACCGGAGGACTCGCCCGCATGAACACCCCGACCCTGCTCGTCTTCGCCTTCGTGGCACTCATCGCCATCGCCACCCCCGGCCCCACCGTGCTGCTGGCGCTGGCCAACGGTTCACGCTTCGGCGTGCGCCGCGCGCTGCCCGGCATGCTCGGCGCGGTCGCCTCCGACTTCGTGCTGGTGGGCGCCGTCGCGCTGGGCCTCGGCGCGCTGCTGGCCGCCTCGGAGTTCTGGTTCTCGGTGCTCAAGTGGGTGGGCGCGGCCTACCTGGCCTGGCTGGGCATCCGCCTGCTGCGTTCGCAAGGCAGCCTGGACGTCTCTCAGCAGGACGCAGCCGGCGTCGGGGGCAGCCCGCGCGCCATCTTCGCCAAGTCCTTCCTGGTGGCGGTGACCAACCCCAAGGGCTATCTCTTCTGCTCGGCGTTGATGCCGCAGTTCATCGACCCGAGTGCGGCGCAGTGGCCGCAGTACGTCGCCATCGGTCTCGTGTTCGCGGGGCTGGACTTCTCGGTGATGCTGGCCTATGCCGTGATCGGCGCGCGTGCCGTCAAGCTCCTGCGCCGGCGCGCCGTGCTGTGGCTTGACCGCTGCTGCGGCGGTGCGCTGCTGGCGCTGGCGGGCTCGCTTGCCTTCTACCGCCGCAGCGCGAGCTGAGCTGCATGGCTTGCTCTCCCTCGGGCGGCAGAGGGCCTGGATGAGAGTGGCTCAGCCTTCGTCGAGTTCGAACGCCGGCACCTGCCGCCCATCGACATCCGTGAAGCCGTACTCGTGCGCGAGATCCGCGACGCGATGCACGCCGCCACTCTTGTCCAGCACGCGGCCATCCCGCGCCAGCGCCACCACCGCCCGCCCCAGATAGCGCGGCGATTCCGTGCGTGCGAGTGCAGGCCGCTCGTGCCAATGTGCCTCGTCGGCCTTGTGCGCGGCCAGGACGAACTCGGTGCGCATCCATCCGGGCGACACCGCCAGGGAGGCAACGCCGTGCGGCCGCAAGTCCTGCGCCATTCCGAAGGCCAGGCGCGTCATCGCGGCCTTCGCCAGGTCGTAGAACAGACTGCCTCGCAGGTAGCGGTCGCGATCCCAGAAGGTGGTCGTCACGATCAGCCCGCGCCTGCGGCGCACCATCATCGGCGCCGCGAAGCGGCTGGCCAGCAGGTGGTTTCGCACGCCGCGGTCGAGCATCGAGTCCCAATTGGAAAGCGGATGCTCCCAGAACGGCGCCTCGAACACCCCGTTGAAGGTTTCGTGCCCGCCCCAGGCGTTGTTCACCAGCAGGTCGATGCGGCCGGCCTCGCGCTCCACGCGCGCGAACAGCGCCGCGACCTCCTCCTCGCGTGTGTGGTCGCAGCGCGCGGCGATGCCGCGCCCGCCCATTCGCGTGACTTCCTCTGCCGTCTCGTCGATGCTGCCGGGGAGGGTGTCGAGGCCCGACATGCCCATGAGCTGGCCATAGGTGCCCGCCGGCTGCTCGCGTGTGCTGCGCCCCGTTACGTACACGGTCGCGCCGGCCGCGCCCAGCTCCTGGGCGATCCCGCGTCCCGCGCCGCGGCTGGCGCCGGTCACCACGGCCACGCAATCCTCGAGACTTGACTGCTGCTGCTGCATCCGCTGCTCCTTTCTTCGCTTCTTGCCGAGTCCGGGAACGATAGGGTGCCTTCAATCCGCTGTCTTGGAAGAACCCGAAACGGCGCGTCCCAGGAACTCGGTCGGCGTCAGCCCGCAGAGAGCGCGAAACTCGTTCGCCAGGTGCGACTGGTCGTAGTAGCCATGGTCGATCGCCATCTCGGCCCAGTCGGGATTCGCCTGCCGACGCAGTGCGCGCAGGCAGCCGTGCAGCCGCGCCAGCCTGCCCCAGGCACGCGGCGACAGGCCCACGTGAGCGTGGAACAGCTGCTGCAGGCGCCGCTCCCCGACGCCGACGGTCTCCGCCACCTCGCGCAGCGGCCGCCGCCCGCCCGAAGCGGCAATGAGCTGCGCTGCATGCGCCGCTGCCCGCTGCGAGGCGAATCCTCCATCGGCCTCCCGCAGCCGGCGCTGCAAGGCCGCATGCAGCAGGGCCATGCGTGCGGCGTCGTCCGGGGCCTGGGCCATGCGCTCCAGCAGCCGGGTCCCTTCGCCGCCCCACAGCGTGTCCAGGGGCACGGCCATGCCCGCCAACTCGCCTGCCGGCAACCCGAGCAGACCGGCCGCTCCGCCGGGGCGCAAGGTGAGCGACACGCCATCGATCCGGCCGCGCAGGCGCACCAGTGCCGGGGCTGTCGACGCGCCGGCCACGACCGCGGAAGGACTGCCGACCTCGCCGAAATTGAAGATCAACCGCACCGCTCCGTCGGGCAGCACGCGTTCGAGCACCTCGTGCCCCGCCGCCACGCGCTCGTTGCACAGCAGGATGTGCGAGACATGCGGGCGCAGCCCGGCCCTCACCGGCATGGCCCGCAGCGTGCCCGCGGGCGCTTCCGCCTCCGGCCCTTGCACCGGGTCGTCGTCGAGTCGGAGGAAGAGGCGTTCGTTCATCGGGATGAAGTGCGTTCGAATGCTACTGCTTCGCCGCGCGGCCCCTTCATCCGCTTTGCCCGCTGCGTCTTCGCGCCGGTAGGCCCTTGGCCCCGTTCTACCTACTGCTGCGCGGCATCCGCCGCCAGCGGCTCGGCATCGTGCAGCCAGGCGTTGACCAGCGTGTACGACACCGCGAGCATCACCGGCCCGACGAAGATGCCGACCAGCCCGAAGCCCAGCAGCCCCCCGATCACCCCCGCGAAGATCAGCACCAGCGGCAGGTCGGCGCCGCGGCGGATCAATACGGGGCGCAGGAAGTTGTCCATCGTGCCGACGATCACCGTCCACACCAGCAGGAAGATGCCCCAGCCCGTCGATCCGCTCCAGAAGACCCAGATGACTGCCGGCGCCAGCACCAGCGTCGGACCGACCTGCACGATGCACAGCATGAACATCACCGCCGTGAGCAGCGCCGCGAAGGGCACCCCCGCGATGGCCAGGCCGATGCCGCCCATCACCGCTTGCACGAAGGCCGTGACGCCCACGCCGAGCGCCACGCCGCGGATCGCCTTGCCGGCCAGCACCACCGCATCTTCCCCACGCTGACCGCCGAGCTTGAAGCCGAAGCGCCGCACCACGTCCGCCGCCGACTCGCCGCCCGCATACATCATCCCGGCGATCACCACCGTGAGGAGGAACTGCAGCGTCAGCGCCCCCACCACGCCGGCTTGCGCGAGCAGCCATGTGGTGACCTGCCGGATGTAGGGGGTGACCTTGTCCTCCAGGCCCGTCACGCCGGCGGCCACCAGCTCGTTCCAGGCCTGGCTCAGCCGCGTGCCGACCAGCGGCAGGCGCTCGACCCAGCCGGGCAGCGTGGGCGCGCCCCGGCTGATCAGCACCCGGACCCACGCGACCACTTCCTCCGCGTTGGACACGATCGTCGAGATCGCCAGCGTGAGCGGCAGCACGAACAGCAGCAGCAGGATCACCACCATCACCAGCACCGCGAGGCTGCGGCGCTTCCACAGGCGCGCCTGGATCCAGAGGAAGGCGGGCCAGGTGGCGACGACAACCATGGCGGCCCAGATCGTGGCGCCCAGGAAGGGCCGCAGGATCCAGAGGGAGGAGCCGATGAGCAAGGCCAGCGTGAGGACGCTGAAGGTGGTTCTGGCGAGATCGGGACGGGGGGCGGACATGGGTGCTGGGGCTGCGGCCGGGATGAGCAACCCGGAGTGTGCGCGAAGTGGGCCCCCCGTGGAGCGCCCCGGCGCGCCCGCTGCCCGGAGCCGATGCGCGCAGGGGCTTGCGGTTAGCATCGCCGGCAGAGACACGCAGTCAGGAATTCAATGCGGATATTGCTCGTCGAGGACGACCGGGTGCTGGCGGATGCGCTCTCGCGAGCGCTGGTGCAGTCCGCCCATGCCGTCGACGTCGTCTCCACCGGCGAGGAGGCCGACCATGCCCTCGCCCCCGGCACCTACGACCTCGCCATCCTGGACATCGGCCTGCCGGGCCTGAACGGGCTGGATGTGCTGAAGCGGCTCCGGGGCCGCAAGTCCACCATGCCCGTGCTCATGCTCACCGCCTTCGACACCCTCGCAGACCGCGTCCGCGGACTCGACCTGGGCGCCGACGACTACCTGGCCAAGCCCTTCGACCTGCCGGAGCTCGAAGCGCGCGTGCGCGCGCTGCTGCGTCGCAGTACCCGGTCCACGCCCGACCTCGAACACGGCCTGCTGCGCTTCGACACCGTGGGCCGCCGCGTCTTCCACGACAAGCGGCCGGTGGAGCTGTCGCCGCGCGAACTCGCCTTGCTGGAACTGCTGCTCATGCGCGCGGGACGTGTCGTCAGCAAGGAGCACATGGTCAACCACCTGTACGGCTGGGGGGAGGAGGTCGGCGACAACGCGATCGAGGTCAATGTCTACCGGCTGCGAAAGAAGCTGGAGCCGCTCGGTTGCGAGATCCGGACCGTGCGCGGCATGGGCTACCTGATCGACAGCAGCGATGTGGAGGGCTGAGCCTCGGCTGCAGCGCAAGCTGTTGGCCTGGCTGCTCGGGCCGCTCGCCGTGCTGCTGGTGCTCGACACCGGCGTCGCCTACTGGAATTCGCTGCGCTTCTCCAACCTCGCCTACGACCGCGCGCTGCACGAGATCGGACGCGAGATCGCCCTGCACGTGAAGCTCGATGGAACCCGTCCCCGGCTCGAACTCTCGGAAGCCGCGGCCAACATCCTCCTGCTCGATCAGGAAGACCAGCTCTTCTACCGCGTCGTCTCCGAGGACGGTGCCGATCTGGGCGGCGATGCGCAGTTGCCGCCGCGGCGCATCGAGAAAACCGCCAGGCCCGACTTCTACGGCGGCGAGGTGCGCGGCGAGCCGGTGCGCATGATGGTGGCCTGGATGCCCATTGGTGCGGACGCCCGGCCTCCGCTGGTCCTGGTGCAGGTGGCCGAAACGCTCAACAAGCGCGCGCGCTTCACCTGGGAGATGGTCGCCAACGTGGTGCTGCCCCAGCTGCTCTTGATCGTCATGGCGACAGCGGTGGTCTGGTTCGGGGTCTCGCGCGGGCTCGCGCCGCTGCAGCGCCTCCGGCGCGCCGTATCCGACCGCTCGCACCTGGACCTGAGCCCGATCGACACGCACGACGTTCCAGGAGAGGTGCGCCCGCTGGTGGACGACGTCAACGAGTTGATGGCACGCCTCGGGCGCACCTTCGACTTCCAGAACCGCTTCGTCGCGGACGCGGCGCACCAGCTGAAGACGCCGGTCAGCGGCCTCAAGGCACAGATCGAGCTGGCGCTGCGCGAGAGCGATCCGGAGCGCGTGCGCCACTCGCTCGCGCAGCTCTATATCAGCGCCGACCGGCTGTCCAGGCTGGTGCGCCAGCTGCTTTCGCTGGCCCGCAACGAGCCCGGCGCGCTCGACTCGATGCAACTGCAGCCGCTGGACCTGAATGCCCATGCCCTGGAGGTGAGCATGGACTGGGTGCCGCAGGCCATCAAGCGCAACATCGACCTGGGCTTCGAAGGTGCCGACCATCCGCTGATGATCGACGCCGACCGCGACCGCCTGCGCGAGCTGGTCAACAACCTGATCGACAACGCGATCCGCTACAGCCAGCCCGGCGGCCGCGTGACCGTGCAGGCTGGCCAGGCCGGACACGACCAATGCCGGCTCGCCATCAGCGACGATGGCCCGCGAATTCCCGTCCAGGAACGTGCCCGCATCTTCGAACGCTTCCATCGCCTCCTCGGGACGCAGGAGGATGGCAGCGGTCTCGGTCTTGCCATCGTCAGCGAAATCGCCACGATGCACGGCGCGCGCATCACGCTGGAGGAAGACGCCGACGGGGTGGGCAACACCTTCAGCGTCTTCTTCCCGTTGCGCGCTGCCGATCGGCACGGCAGCGCCTTGTAAGCTTGTTGACAGCTCGCGGACAACCGGCTGTCAGCGCGCCGGCAGAAGGGTGACAGCACAGGTCTCTACGCTCGGAAGAGGCGAAACCGCCCTGGTTTCGAACCCCATCCACCAAGGAGACACCGTGTCGTTTCTGTCGAGTCCCGAATTCTGGATCGCCCTGTCGCAGATCATCCTGATCAACATCGTCCTGAGCGGCGACAACGCCGTCGTGATCGCGATGGCCTCCCGCTCGCTGCCGTCCGCGCAGCAGAAGAAGGCCATCGTGTTCGGCAGCGTCGGCGCCATCGTGCTGCGCGTCATCCTGACCTTCTTTGCCGTCTATCTGCTGACCTTGCCGTACCTCAAGCTGGTCGGCGCCGCGCTGCTGGTCTGGATCGGCATCGGCTTGCTCCGCGAGGAGGAAGAGGAGACCAACCTCGAAGGCCACTCCGGCCTGGCCGCGGCCATCAAGACCATCGTCTTGGCCGATCTCGTCATGAGCCTGGACAATGTCGTCGGCGTCGCCGCTGCGGCCAAGGGCAATATCCCCCTGCTGGTCTTCGGCCTCGTGATCAGCATTCCCCTGATCATCTTCGGCAGCACCCTGATCCTGAAGCTGATGGAGCGCTTCCCGGTCATCATCGTTCTCGGCGCCGCGCTGCTCGGCTGGGTCGCCGGCGACATGGCGATGTCGGATCCTTCCATTGCCGGCTGGGCTGCCAACCAGCACGCGCTGCACACGGTGGTCCCCGCGCTCGGCGCCATGTTCGTGGTGGCCATCGGAAAGTGGCTGAGCAGCCGTCGCGCAGCGCGCGGCGAGGAACCGCAACCGGCGGCCAAGGCGTCCAAGCGACCGGCCGTCTGAAGGTGCCCCCATGACGCGCATCCTGGTCTCTATCGAGCCGGCGCGCCATCACATCCGCTCCTGAACGCATCGCTACCGCTGGCGGCGTAGACCGCCCGTCGGCAAAATGTGCGGCGCCGGCGCGCCGTTGGCGGACGCCGGATGCTCAACTCTCCAGGAGACACGCAATGACCAGCAAGAACACCGTCTGTCTGTGGTACGACGGCACTGCCCTCGAAGCCGCAAACTTCTACGCCGAAACCTTCCCCGACAGCGCCGTCGGCGCCGTCATGCACGCACCGGGCAACTATCCCGACGGCAAGCAGGGCGATGTGCTGGTGGTCGAGTTCACCGTCGCCGGCATTCCCTGCATCGGGCTGAACGGCGGCCCGCAGTTCAAGCACAGCGAGGCCTTCTCTTTTCAGATCGCGACCGACGACCAGGCCGAACCATCGCTTCTAGTATTCAATGCGCTGGTTCGTCTCTGCATAGGTGAAGCTCACCACGTCTTCCAGATCGAAGAACGTGCTGACATGCGTGCTGGCATCGGCCAAGGCTGTGGACGAGCCGGTGACGCATGCCGTGCGCTGCTCGGGAGAATGCTTGAACATTCCCTTCAGAACGATGCCGTTGTACAGCGTGATTGCAACTGCTTCGACTTGAACATCACGGCCATTTCTCGTGAGCGTGGCGATGGCGTCCTGGACCGCAAGTAGGGACATGATGCTTTCCGTACAAAGAAGGGCAGTGTGACACAGCACCGAAGCCGGCTCGGCCACAATCGAGCCATTTGCCCGCCTCTATGTCACTGCTCTCGAAGGCACCCATGCGTCTGGCTGAGTTCATAAAGATTCATAGCGACACCATCGTCGCTGAGGCGGCGCGGTACGCGCGCACCTTGACGCCCCTTGCACATGAATCGGAGCTGACGCTCAGGGATCACATCCCGATGATCCTCCAGGCGATCGTCCTCGACCTGGAGAACAGGCAGTCTCCAGGCGAAGCACATGCCAAGTCACTCGGCCAGGGAGCAACCCCGGCAGGGGCGCCGGATTCGGCCGCTCAAACGCATGGCCGTCTGAGAGCGAGAAGCGGGCTTCAGATGGCTCAGCTTGTCGCCGAGTACCGTGCCTTGAGAGCGGGGGTGCTCAGGCTATGGGCAGAGAAGGAGCCTGTTGCGGTTTCAGTAGGCGACGTCATCAGATTCAACGAGGCCATCGACCAGGCCGTGGCGGAGTCGGTCGAGTTCTTTTCTGCGGAAACCGACCAACTCAGGAACGTATTCCTGGGTGTACTGGGGCACGACCTGCGGGGGCCGTTGAACGCGATCATGCTCACCGCAGAGCTCATCTCGAGGAAAACCAAGGACTCACCACTGTCCGAAGTGGGTGTGCTGATACGCAGTGGCCGGCGAATGTCGTCGCTGCTGGACACCTTGCTGCAGTACAACCGCTCGGCGCTGGGCGGAGGCATGAACATTCATCGGGAACACACCAACCTTGGCAAACAATGTGCCGCAGAGATCGAGCTATTGAGCGCAGCGCTCCCGCACGCTCGCATCAATTTTTCGGCAGAGGCGGATACAGAAGGGCTGTTCGACGCTTCGGCAGTGCGCGAGGCACTTGGAAATCTGGTGAACAACGCGGTGACGTACGGGGATGACGGGCCCATCTCGGTGACGTTGACCGGTGCCGTCGACGCGGTTTTCCTGACAGTGACGAATACGGGCGAAGAGATCCCTTACTCGGAAATTCCCAAGTTGTTCCAGGCACTTCAGCGGGGTGCTGCGGTGGGCACCTCTGAAAGCCGAACGAGCCTTGGGCTTGGGCTCTTCATCGTGCAACAGATTGCCGCTGCGCATGGCGGCCAGGTCCGATGCGTGAGCTCGGCGGCAGGCACGAGCTTCGAATTGGCATTGCCACGCGGCGTCGTGGCCGCTGCGCGGGTTGCGTGACGGCGCACCCCTTGCCGCCTCCTTCACCCTCCGCGTTTCAATCTCGTGAATTTGCCTTCACGCCTCCCAGCCCCGCAGCCAGACAGGGGTTCCGCAGTTGCAGGAGATCCCACAGGTTGCCATAGAGATCCTGGAACACGGCAACCGTGCCATAGGCCTCTTCCTTCGGCTCGCGAATGAATGTGACGCCCTTGGCCTTGTACGAACGAAAGTCTCGCCAGAAATCGTCCGTAAAGAGAAACAGGAAGACCCGCCCTCCGGTCTGATTGCCGATTCGTGTCGCCTGCTCGCCGTTTGCGGCTCGTGCAAGCAACAAGCGTGATTCTTTCGCGCCGGGCGGGGAAACGACGACCCACCTCTTGTCCTGCTCGGGCACATACGTGTCCTCGACAAGGGTGAATCCAAGGGTGTCGACGTAGAAGCCGAGCGCTTCGTCGTAGTCGCGCACCACAACCGCGACCTGGCCTATTGACTGGGGCATCTGTGCATTCTCCTTTTGCCGCAGCCCCGGAAGACCAGGGTCGGGCCGGTCAGGCGTGTTCGCCGCCCGGACGATGTTGCGACTGACCGATCGACACCGTATCCGCCAAGCAAGGCCCTTTTCGGGCCGGCTTCTCCTCAACGCTCATGGCCGGTGTTGGCCCGATAACTAAGCCAGCCAGCCACCATCGGCCCTCCGTCGCTCCGGTCTTTGGGGTGACTTCGGCCCTCCAACACAGGCACTTCATCAAAGTCAAAAGGGCTCATCCCGGCAATGCACGCCACGTTCACGCCATATTGACTCGGGACGGAGCGCCGGGAATGAAAGGTATAGATGCCGCACACCGAGCAAAAGTAATGTTTCGCTTGTCCGGTATTGAACTGGTAGAGCGTTAGCTTGTCCGCCCCCTGTACGACACGTATATCGTCCATGTTGGCTGAGACGGCCACTGCGCCTCGCATGCTGCAGTACGAGCAGTTGCACCGGCGTACGCTGCGCAGCCCATCGGCCAGAACTAGACGAAAGCGTACGGCACCGCAATGGCAGGCCGCTTCAAGTTCGCAGCGTTCGTCAAGGTCAGAGGGGGTCAATACTGCACTCCGTCTAAACAGGTTTCCAGCCACAAGCCGTCGCAGTTCTGCATGAATGTTGCGACGCCAATCGACAGTCTCCAGCGTCGGGAAGGGCTCTGAGGAACGAGAGCGCTACCTGTCCACCGGGCTGCCGGACAACCAGGCCTCGCCACGCGCATAGAGCTGGTCTACCTCGGGCCCGGTGAGCTGCGGCATGTAGAGCTTCACGGTGTAGCCGATCAGCGTCTGGATGTAGGCCAGATGCCGGTATCCCTTCGGGAATTGCGCCAGGGCTGCTTGGTCGAGATCGAGTCGTGCCGCTGGATCGATTGGGTCCACACGATCCTTCTCGGGAACCTCCGTAACGCGCCTGCAGAGGCAAGCAAGGCTTTCAATATACCGGCTTGGCCAGCACTCATGCGACCAGCAGCCCCAAGACGTACTCGTCCACGTAGTGTGGCTGGTCCGCCCGCTTGTAGAACTGGCGCAGCGTGCCTTCGTGCACAAAACCCAGCTTCCCATAGAAGCGCAGCGCTTGCGCGTTGTCGCTCTCGGCGTACAGCTCGATGCGCCTGACGCCATCGGCCTTGAGCCGCTCGATCGCATCGGCGAGCATGGCATGTCCCACTCCTTGCCCATGGCGTCGTGGGTCTACCGCGAGAGTCCCGAGCAATGCGACATGTTGCACCCGACCCGGATAGCGGGTTGCCTTGTAGAAGCCTGCAAGTGCGCCGTCGACTTCCCACACGTAGAAACAACCGCTGTTCAGGAGCTCTTCGTAGATGCTTTCGAATTCGCCGAGCAACATGGGCTCGTAAGTCAGGAAGGGCACCACCTTCTCGTGCGTGTAGATCGAGAACACCGCCTCAATGTCTTGAGGTTTTGCAAGTCGGCGCATTCATGGAATCCTTGGGGTAGACGGAGCAGCCGCCGCGAGTGTACATAGCGGACGCGTCGTCATGGCGGGTGGCGGGGGTGTCGGAGTCGGGGCTCGGTCTCAGCCGTCTTGACATGGCTTCCCTGCGTCTGAGGGCCTTGTCAGCTGCAAACTCAAACACGTACTATGGTCTCTGGCATACCAAAGTGCGTCCACGCAAACTGCGCAGATGCCAATATCCGCGTCAAGCCGCTTTCGCACAGGGCGGCGTGCCCTCGTATGGAACAGGCGCAAGCAATGACTGATCGCACGCCACCCTTGCGGCCGATGCGTGAACTGCTTGCTCAGCTCCAACGTCTTCCGGTTGCCAACTTCGGCGAAGCTGATCTGCGCGCTTGCGATGGCGCTTCACTCACGGCGCTCGCCGAGGATGCAGAGGTCACGGTGTCCACCATCCACCAGGGCCTGGGCGCCATCGGCCACCTCCTGGCCCATTCCGCCGTCCCCATCGAGGACGGAAGCATCGGGGCCGACACGCTCGAAAGTCTTGGCTTCCTGATGGCCGAACTCGGCGACCTTGCCGCGGCCTGCATGACTCTCGCGGGCCACTGCCGCCGGGCCACAGGCCTCGCCGACCCGCCCGATGGTTGGCGAGGACCGAAAGGCTCGGCCGATTCGCCTTGACGCCTCCCAGGCCCGCCGCCGATGATTTTCGCCACGAGGAGCCTGACCATGACCATGACCATGACCATCACCATTACCGCCTACGAACGATCGCCCGACGGCGGCAAGGGACTGGCACGCGACACCCGCGTTCGCTGGGCGCTCGAAGAAGCGGGCCAACCCTACGAGGTGCGCCTTGTTTCGTTCCGTGCGATGAAGGAACCCGCCCATCTCAAGCTTCATCCCTTCGGCCAGATCCCCACCTACGAGGAAGGCGATCTCGCCCTGTTCGAGACAGGCGCGATCGTCTTCCATATCGCAGAGCGCTATGCGGGCCTGCTGCCGGACGATCCCAATGCCCGGGCGCGCGCGATCATGTGGATGTTCGCCGCGCTCAACACCGTGGAGCCGCCGATTCTTGAACTCGCAGTCGCCAGGCTTCTGGAGCGCGACAAGCCCTGGAGCAAGGAGCGCCTGCCTCTGGTCGAAGACCGCGTCCGCGATCGGATGGCCCAGCTTTCTGCACGCCTGGGCGATGCCGACTGGCTCGAGGGCGCGTTCGGCGCGGGCGACCTGATGATGGTGTCGGTGCTGCTCAGGCTGAGGTCATCGGGCATCCTGGACGAATTTCCGAACCTGGCGGCGTATGTCGCCCGCGGGGAAGCGCGGCCCGCCTACAAGCGGGCTTTCGCCGCGCAACTGGCGGTCAACGCCGGCGAGCCCCCGGCCGGCTGATCGGTTCAGTTCATGGGTCCTGACCCCAGTCGTTCCAGCTTCTGCAACTCGGCAGCGCCGAACTCAGGGGACTGCACGCACCCGAACGCCATGGCCTCGCTGGCGAACCGGCTCGCCGCTTCCGGCAGCGCATCCCGGCCTTGCAGTCGAAACGAAATCGGCGCGAGCGGGCCGAAGAGCAGGGCACGCTGCAGTTGAGGCCAGCGTTTCAGCTCGGGCTCCACGCCGGCGGCGCGCGCGAACAGCAAGGCCATCAGGTTCATCTTCGTCTTTCGCGGCTTGTCGCCATGGGCGCGACATTCGGCAAGGCCCAGATGCATCTCTTCGGGTGTCGGAGACGCGACGGCGCCGCTCCATGTGTAAGCCAGCCACCGCGCCTGCAATTCGAGGGGCGGGAACATCGGTCCGGACTGATCCCACATCCCCACGAACGCAAGGCCCGGCAGCTCCGGATGGAAGGTGTGCCTGTAGAGGTCGATGCGCTGCGCAGCCAGGTTGAGCGTGCGGCGGATCGGTTCGCTCAGGAAGGGCATGCCCAGCTCGAAGCCCGTGCCGAAGAGAATGCCGTCGAACGGCTCCGTGCGCCCGTCGCCGAAGCTGACCTGCGTGCCGTCGACACGATCGAACCACGGGCGCACCTCGATACGGCCCTCCGCGACCAGGGGGAGGTAGTGCTGGCTGAGCGTCAGGCCAGCGTCGAAGATGCTGTCGGCGGGCCTCGGGGCGCCGTATTGTTCCGGGCTGCCCACGGCGTCCAGCACCAGTTCCTTCAGCATCGCGCCGAACTCGCCGGATGGCAGCGACTCCTCTGCCAGCGCCTGGTAGCGCGTGAACACGCGATGGTCGGACGGGACTCCGGCCATCAGCTTCGGAAGCACGTAACGCTGCCGGCGGTGGCACACGACGACGCGGCTCGCGCCGAGCATGCAGAGGTCGCTGGCAATCTCGAGGGCGCTGATGGCGCAACCGGCCACGAGAACGCGCTTCCCCCGGTACTGCTCCGGGTCCTTGTAGGCGCTGGTGTGCGCTACGCCGGCGTCGCCCGAGAACGACTCCAGGCCCGGCACCTGCGGGACGCACGCACGCTGGAACCGGCCGCTGGCGACCACGACTTTTTCGAAGACTTCAGTCCGAGCGCCGTGCCGCACCGCCCATCCGCCGGGCGCGGCCCGGATCTCGCGGACGGGCGTACCCAGACGGGTCCGAGCCGGCAGGTCGAACCTGGCCGCATAGCGCTGAAGGTAGTCGCCGATCTCGCGGTTGGACGGGTAGGTGGCGAGGCCCGGCGCGTGCGGCAGGTCGCTGAATTGCGTGAGCACGCGGCTGGTGTTCGTGCGCATGGATGGCCATACGCCACTGCAACTCACGTCGCCGCTCCACTGGCCACCCGGCGTCGCCGCCTGCTCGAACAGCACGGGCGCGAAGCCTTCCGATTGAAGGTAGCGCGCGGCGACCAACCCACCCGGCCCTGAGCCGATGACTGCGACTTTTTGCATTGCTTTTCCTCCTCGGCGCATTGTCGACGCAGTACGCCTGCCAGGGCTGGCAACTGCCGCGTCTATCGCTCCCTACCGCCCCTGTCGTCCTCTGTCGCGTCGCCCGTGTCCGTCCTCTCCGCCTTCTTCGCACGAAGCACCCGGTGCGCCACCAGCAGGCACCCGATGGCCCATGCGGCTCCCAGGGCCCACCCCGCCAGCACATCCGTCGCCCAATGCACCCCCAGCGCCACGCGGCTCACGCCCACCAGAAAGGTTGCCACGGCCGCCATCGCCAGGATGAACACCCGCTCCACCCAGCGGCTGCGCGTATTCGCCAACAGCGCGCCGAGCGTGAGAAACACGATCGCGGACATGCTCGCGTGCCCGCTCGGAAAGCTCATGCCCCAGGCCGCATAGTCGGCGAAGGCGAGGTCGGGCCGCAGGCGCCCGAAGGCGGGCTTGAGCAGCAGGTGGATCAGCACGGCGCCGGCCGCGGTGGAAACGGCCACCAGGATGGCGGAGGTGCGCGCCGACAACAGCGCCAGGTAGACCACCGTGGCGACCACCAGAAAGCTCAGCACCACGGCGCTGCCCAGGCCGCTCAGGTCGCGCATGACCACGCCGAAACGCGGGTGCGCCGTCCTGATGCGCTCGGCGGCTTCGAGCAGCTGCATGTCGAGGCTGTGGGTGTCGCCCTCGAGGACCTCGCTGGCGAGGAGCGAAAACAGCAGGAGCAGCAGCACGACGCCCAAACCGGCCACGAGCGGCACGACCAGCGTGCGCAGGGCATCGACTCGCCCCGGCCCCAACTGCGCTGCAAGAGCTCGGCGAAGAAGCATCGGTCGGGTTACGCGGACCCCCGCGGACCCTTTCCGGGAAGGGTGTTGCTCGGCATGGCGGTTTTCTGAAGGCATCTGCGCATCGTGACGCAATCCGATGCGGGCGAGTGTCAGTCCAAAGCGCTGCCGCACGCAACCGGCGGCGCGGCCGTCATCCTCCGGAAAGACGATAAAGCCAGCCTGGGCACGGCGCAGGCGGACAGAAGGATGGGGATGAGCCCCTACAACGCGTCAGGACGCCAAGCATTACATTCACCGGCTCTTCGACCGATTCTTACAACATTTTTCGGAGCTGGAAATGAGCGCGAGTACCCCACTGCCTTCGGGGGGCAACCACCACGAGCACAAGCCTGGGCTGCTGAAAATGGGCGTGCCCGGGCTCGACGACGTGCTCGGCGGCGGCCTCACCGCCCACCGGCTGTACCTGCTGGAGGGCGCGCCGGGCGCCGGCAAGACGACCGTGGCGATCCAGTTCCTGCGCGAGGGCGTAGCCAACGGCGAGTCGGTGCTGTACGTCACTCTTTCCGAAACGACGCAGGAGCTGCAGGGCGTGGCGAGCTCGCACGGCTGGGACCTGGCGGGGATCGAGGTTCGGGAGATGCTGCCCGCGCAGGATGCGCTGGCGCCGGACGACCAGTACACGATGTTCCACCCCTCGGAGGTGGAACTCGGCGAGACCACGCTCAGGATCCTGGCCGACGTCGACAAGATCAAGCCCAGCCGGGTGGTGTTCGACTCGCTGTCCGAGCTGCGCCTGCTGGCGGGCGGGTCGCTGCGCTACCGCCGGCAGATCTTGGCGCTCAAGCAGTTCTTCACCGGCCGGCAATGCGCGGTCCTGCTGCTCGACGACCTGACGGCCACCGACCAGGACCTGCAGGTGCAGAGCATCGCGCATGCGGTGATCCGGCTGGAGCAGCTCAACCCCGACTACGGCGCGTCGCGCCGGCGGCTGGTGGTCACCAAATACCGGGGCAAGGAGTTCCGCGGCGGCTACCACGACTACAAGATCGTGCGCGGCGGGCTGCAGGTGTTTCCGCGGCTGGTGGCCTCGGAGCACGCGCTGCCGGTGCAGCAGACGCGCATGAGCAGCGGGCTGCCAGCGCTCGATGACCTGCTCGGCGGCGGCATCGAGAAGGGCACCAGCACGCTCTTCGTGGGTGCGCCGGGCACCGGCAAGTCGAGCGTGGCGGTCCAGCTCGCCGTGACGGCGGCCAAGCGCGGCGAATGCGCGGCGCTCTTCATCTTCGACGAGAGCGTCAACACCCTGCGCACGCGCTGCGAGGGCCTGGGCATGGACATAGGACCCTTCGTCGAGTCAGGGCACATCCGCGTGCGGCAGGTCGACCCCGCCGAGCTGTCGCCCGGCGAGTTCGTCCATGAGATCCGCGATGCGGTCGAGCAGCACAACGCGACGGTGGTGGTGATCGACAGCTTGAACGGCTACCTCAACGCCATGCCCGACGAGCGTTTCCTGATCGTCCAGCTCCATGAGTTGCTGACCTACCTCGGGCAGCACGGCGTGGCCACCATGCTGATCGGCGCGCAGCATGGCTTGATCGGCATGCAGATGCAGACGCCGGTGGACGCGAGCTACCTGGCCGACTCGGTGGTGCTGCTGCGCTATTTCGAGGACGAGGGCGAGGTGAGGCAGGCGATCTCGGTGCTCAAGAAGCGCGGCGGCGCGCACGAGCGCAGCATCCGCTCCTTCGCGCTGGATGCGCGAGGCATCCATGTCGGGCCGCCGCTGCGCAACTTCCGGGGCATTCTCTCGGGCATTCCCATCCCACTCGACGGAGTCCGGACGCCATCGTGAGCGTTGCACCTTCCGAACTCGACGAGCGCATCCTGCTGCGTACAGCGACCTCGAGGGACGCCGCAATGGCAAGCGCGGTGCTGGATCGCGCGCACCTCGTCTCGCACGTCTGCGACGACATGGGCTCGCTGGTGCGGGAGCTGGCGCGCGGTGCCGGCGCCATCATGCTGGCCGAGGAGGTGCTCGCCGGGCCGGCGCTGGTCGAGCTCACGGGGGCGCTGGGCGCGCAGCCGCCCTGGTCCGACGTGCCGGTGCTGGTGCTGGCGCGCCAGGGGGCGGATTCCCGCGCCATCGCCAACGCGATGGACGAGTTCGCCAACGTCACCGTGATCGAGCGGCCGATGCGCGTGGCCGCGCTGGTGAGCGCCGTGCGCACCGCGCTGCGCGCGCGCCGCCGGCAGTACGAGCTGCGCAGCCTGCTCGAGGGGCTGCGCGATGCCGACCAGCGCAAGACCGAGTTCCTCGCCACGCTGGCGCACGAGCTGCGCAACCCGCTGGCGCCGCTGGGCACGGCGCTGTCGCTCCTGTCGCGCAAGAAGCCGCCGCCCGAGGAGGCGGTGAAGTACTACGAGCTCATGAGCCGCCAGGTCGAGCACATGGTGCGCCTGGTGAACGACCTGATGGAGGTGTCGCGCATCACGCGCGGCAAGATCGAGCTGCACCTGGGGCCCGTGCTGCTCGACGCAGTGATCGAGGACGCGATCGAGCTGAGCCGGCCGCTCTTCGATCGCGCCGGACATTCGCTCACCCTCGAACTCGGGGCCGATCCGCTGGTGGTGCGGGGCGATGCGGTGCGGCTCACGCAGGTCTTCTCGAACCTGCTGAACAACGCCGCCAAGTACACGCCGACGGGCGGCCGGGTGACGGTGACCGCGCGCCAGGAAGGCCGGCAGGCCGTCGTGGCGGTGAGTGACACGGGGACAGGCCTGGCGCCGGACATGCTGAAGTCGATTTTCGAGATGTTCGTGCAGGTGAGCGGCACGGCGCGCGACGCGCAAGGCGGGCTCGGCATCGGCCTCACGCTGGTGAAGAGCTTGGTCGAGCTGCACGGCGGCAGCATCGAGGCCACCAGCGAGGGGCTGGGACGCGGCGCGACCTTCACGGTACGCCTGCCGCTGGCGAAGAGCGCATCCGTGTCCCGGCGGCGCTCGCGGGTGTCGCAGGACGGCTGGGCGCCTTCCATCGAAGGCACGATCCTGGTCGTCGACGACAACCGGGACGCGGCCGACAGCCTGGCCGAGCTGCTGGCGACCATGGGCGCGACCGCGCTGGCCGCATACGGCGGCGAAGAGGCGCTGCAACTGGCTCGGGAGCACGAGATCGACATCGCCGTGCTCGACATCGGCATGCCGGGCATGGACGGCTGCGAGCTGGCGCGTCACCTGCGCGCCGGGCCCCGTGGCGCGGAGCTGAAGCTGATTGCGCTGACGGGCTGGGGACAGCAGGGCTACCGGGATCGAATCGCGGCCGCCGGCTTCGACCACCACCTGCTGAAGCCCCTGAACCTGGGCGAGTTCATGGCGCTGCTGTAGGCAGGCGCGCGGCCGGTGGCTGGTCAGCCGATGGTCACGCCCACCTTCGCGCCGGCCGCCACGATCTCGCCCCAGGTTGCGTCGTCGATCCAGATGCCCTCGCGCTCGCGCGCCGCGCGCGCTCGGCGCTCGGGCTCGCCGGCAATCTGCACGCCCTCGAAGCCCTGGCCCGGCGGGCTCTGGCGCAGCCAGTCGATGAAGGCGCGCGCCTCCTGCTCGAAGCTGGCCTGCGTGCCCAGCTTGCCCGGGTCGATGACGATGGCGAGCATGCCGTTGAGCACGGTGCGCGCCGTGTTGGGCTGGCGATGCCAGGTGCCGCCGCCCGTGAGCGCGCCGCCCAGCAGCTCGCAGGCCACGGCCATCCCGTAGCCCTTGTGCTCGCCGAAGGTCATCAGTGCGCCGAACAGGCCGTTGCTCTGCGGCACCACCACGACGCCCGGGTCGTCGGTGGGGGCGCCGTACTCGTCGATCAGGTAGCCCGGCGGCACCCGCTCGCCCTTGTTGTGGGCGACGCGCATCTTGCCCTGGGCCACGCGGCTGGTGGCGTAGTCGAGGATGAAGTGTTGGCCCCCAGGCTCCGCCACTGCGTGTGGGTCGCCACCCCCCGAGGGGGCTGCCCCGCCCTGGGGCGGCCCGGCGGCGGGGCGGGGCTCGCTGCCTTTCAGCGGAATGCCGATGCAGCAGGGATTGGTGCCGAAGCGCCCGTCTCCGCCACCCCACGGCGCGACGACGGGACGCGTGAGCACGTTGACGAAGTGCATCGAGACCAGGCCCTGTTCGGTCGCCATCTCGGCGAAGTGGCCGATGCGGCCCAGGTGGTGGGCATTGGCCAGGGCGAGGACGCAGGTGCCGTGCTGCTTCGCCCGTTCGATTGCCATCTGCATGGCCTGCACGCCCACGATCTGGCCATAACCGCGCTGGCCGTCGAGGGCGAGCATGGGCCCGCTGTCGAGGTTGATCTTGACGCTCGAGTTGGGCTTGAGGCCGCCCTCGGCCGCCGCGTCGACGTAGCGCGGCACCATGCCGACGCCGTGCGAGTCGTGGCCGCTGAGATTGGCGAGGACGAGGTTGGCGGCGACCTGCTCGGCTTCGGCAGGGGTGCTGCCGGTGCCGGCGATGATGGCGGCGACCTGGGTGCGGAGGGTGGAGGCGGAAAGTGTCCGGGCCATCACATCACCGCTCCGACCTGCCACGGCACGAACTCGTTCTGCCCGTAGCCGTGCTTCTCGCTCTTGGTCGGCACGCCCGACGCGGTTGCCAGCACCAGCTCGAAGATGCGCTGGCCCATCTCCTGGATGGAGACGCTGCCCTCGACGATCTCGCCGCAGTTGATGTCCATGTCCTCCTGCTGCCGCTGCCACAGCGCCGAGTTGGTGGCGAGCTTGAGCGAAGGAGAGGGCGCGCAGCCGTAGGCCGAGCCGCGGCCGGTCGTGAAGCAGATCACGTTGGCGCCGCCCGCCACCTGCCCGGTGGCGCTCACCGGGTCGTAGCCCGGCGTGTCCATGTAGACGAAGCCGTGCGCGCGCACCGGCTCGGCGTATTCGTACACCGCCTCGAGGTTGCTGGTCCCGCCCTTGGCCACGGCGCCCAGGCTCTTCTCGAGAATGGTGGTGAGCCCGCCGGCCTTGTTGCCCGGGGAGGGGTTGTTGTTCATCTCGCCCTCGTTGATGGCGGTGTAGTGCTCCCACCAGCGGATGCGCTCGACCAGCTTCTCGCCCACTTCGCGCCGGACCGCGCGGCGCGTGAGCAGGTGCTCGGCGCCGTAGATCTCGGGCGTCTCGGACAGGATGGCGGTGCCGCCGTGCGCCACCAGCAGGTCGACCGCCGCGCCCAGCGCCGGGTTGGCGCTGATGCCGGAATAGCCGTCGGAGCCGCCGCACTGCAGGCCGATGGTGATGTGCTCGGCGCTGCAGGGCTCGCGCTCCGCCGCGTCGGCGCGCGGCAGCATCTCGTTGATCAGCGCCACGCCTTTCTGCACCGTCTTGCGCGTGCCGCCCGTGTCCTGGATGTTGAAGACGCGCAGGTTCTCGCCCTCGCGCAGGTTGCCGGTGGCCAGCCAGGCATTGATCTGGTTCGCCTCGCAGCCCAGGCCCACCACCAGCACGGCCGCGAAGTTCGGGTGGGTGGCATAGCCGGTGAGCGTGCGTTCGAGCAGCTGCATGCCCATGCCGCCGGTGTCCATGCCGCAGCCGGTGCCGTGCGTGAGCGCGACCACGCCGTCGACGTTGGGGTACGGCGCGAGCGCCGACGGATTGGTCCGGCGCGAGAAGTGGTCGGCGATGGCACGTGCCGCGGTGGCCGAGCAGTTGACGCTGGTCAAGACGCCGATGTAGTTGCGCGTGGCCACGCGGCCGTCCGCGCGCCGGATGCCCAGGAAGTGCGTTTCGAGCCGCCCGGGCGGCGGCTTCACATCGGCACCGAAGGCGTAGTCACGCTCGAAGTGGCCCTTGTCGGGCCCCATATCGAGGTTGTGCGTGTGCACGTGCTCGCCCGGCGCAATGGGGCGGCTGGCGAAGCCGATGATCTGGTTGTAGCGGCGCACCGGCGCGCCCTGGGCAATGGCGCGCACGGCAACCTTGTGGCCGGGCGGGATCAGGCCGCGGGCCGCCACGCCTTCGATGGGGGTGCCGCCGACCAGCTGGCCGCGGGCGATCACGACGTCGTCCGCCGGGTGGAGTCGGATAAATGGGTTCATCGCGGGTTCCTGCTTCGGGAAATCAGAAGAACATTTTCGGCAACCACAGTACCAGCTTGGGCATGTAGGTGATGACGGCCAGGCTCAGCAACAGCGGCACCAGCCAGGGCAGGATCGCCATGGTGGTGCGCTCGAAGCTCAAGCCCGCCACCCGCGCCAGCACGAAGAGCACCATGCCCATGGGCGGGTGCAGCAGGCCGATCATCAGGTTCAGCACCATCACCAGGCCGAAGTGGATCGGGTCCACGCCCAGCTGCGTCGCGATGGGCAGCAGGATGGGCACCAGGATCGTGATCGCCGCGGTCGGCTCCAGGAAGCAGCCGACGAAGAGCATCAGCAGGTTGGCCAGCAGCAGGAAGACCCAGGCTTCCTTGGTGAAGCCCAGCACCCAGTTGGCGATGTCGGTGGTGACGCCGGTGGCCGTCAGCATCCAGCCGAAGATGGACGCGGCGGCGACGATGAAGAGCACGGTGGAGGTGGTCTCGATGGTGTCGAGGCAGACCTTGACGAACATCTTCCACGACAGCGTGCGGTACCAGGCGAAGCCGAGGATCATGGCCCACACGCAGGCGGCGATCGCGCCCTCGGTGGGCGTGAAGAGGCCGGTGCTCATACCGCCGATCAGCAGCACGGGGGTCATGATGGGCAGCAGCGCCTCGAAGGCGAAGATCCGGTCGAGCACGAAGAGCATCGCCAGGCCGACGAAGACGGTGATCTGTGCCGGCGCGCCCAGCTTCGTCACCGCGACCCACAGCAGGAGCGGCCAGCCGATCACCACCGCCAGCTCGCACAGTGCCTTGAAGAGCCGCGTGCTGGAGAACTTGACGTCGCCGCCCCAGTTGTTGCGGTGGGCGTAGTAGCCGACGGTGAACATCATCAGCAGCGCCATCATCGCGCCGGGCAGGATGCCCGCGAGGAAGAGGGCACCGACCGAGACGTTGGCCATCATCCCGTAGATCACGAAGGGCAGGCTCGGCGGGATGATCGGGCCCAGCGTGGCCGAGGCGGCCGTCACGCCTACCGCGAACTCGGTCCCGTAGCCGTGCTCCTTCATCGCCTTGATCTCGATGGTGCCGAGGCCCGCGGCATCGGCGATGGCGGTGCCGCTCATGCCCGCGAAGATCACCGAGCCCAGCACGTTCACATGCCCCAGGCCGCCCTTGAGCCAGCCCACCAGCGCCAGTGCGAAGTTGTAGATGCGGGTGGTGATGCCCGCGTTGTTCATCAGGTTGCCGGCCAGGATGAAGAAGGGCACGGCCAGCAGCGGAAAGCTGTCGATGCCGCTGACCATGCGGTGGATGACGACGAAGGGCGGCAGACTCCCCGAGGTCAGTATGTAGACCAGCGAGGCGCCGGCCATGGCAATGGCGACGGGGACGCCGCCGGCCATGAAGAGCAGGAAGAAGATCTTGAGCATTTTCTGGTTGGTATTGGGCGGGCCGGATGCGCGCTCACGAGTCGGCGAGCGTGGATTCGGGACGCTCGAGCACGCTGTAGCCGCGGCGCCAGTGCACGCGCGCCACCTGCACCGAGCGCCAGGCCATGGCCGCGAAGCCGAGCAGGCACAGGCCATACACCAGGTTCATCGGCAGGTCGACGATGGTCATCCGGGTCTGGTTGCCGATCTTCAGCATCATCTGCACGGTCATCACGACCGCTGCCACGAAGAAGGCGACGCGCACCACGTCGACCGCGCGCGACATCCAGCGGCCAACCGCACCGGGCAGGTAGCGGTAGAAGAAGTCGACCTGGATCTGGTTGTTCTTCGAGACGCCGATGGCTGCGCCGATGAAGACCACGCCGATGAGCATGTAGCGCGCCACCTCCTCGGTCCAGGCGGCCGAGTCGTTCATCACGTAGCGCGTGACGAACTGGTAGAAGACGGTGAGCCCCAGCAGCCAGAAGATGGCGAGCGCAGCCCAGCCCTCGGCGATGGTGCCGGAGAGGTCGACCACCTCGTCTTCAGCGTGGAAGTGACCTTCGTCGTCGATGATTTTTTGTTCGGTCATGGTTTTGCCCTGGCTCCCTCCCCCGAGGGGGGAGGGAGTCGAACCTGCGCTTACTTGATGGCGGTGATGCGGTCGTAGTCCTGCTGCCGGTACCCATGGTCCGTCGGCTTGGTGTTCTTCAACACCGCTTCGCGGAACGCGTTCTTGTCCACCGTGATCACGTTGTTCCCCTTCTTCTTGAACTCCTCCACCAGCCGCGTTTCCGAGGCGATGATCTCGCGCCCCGTCTTCTCCGCGGCCTCCTGCATCACCTCGGTGAAGATCTTCTTCTCGTCGGCAGAGAGCTTGCCCCACAGCTGCCCCGAGACGATGGTCAGCAGCGAATCGACGATATGCCCGGTCAGAGAGATGTTCTTCTGCACCTCGTAGAACTTCTTCGCCTCGATGGTCGGCAGCGGGTTTTCCTGCGCATCGACCGTGCCGTTCTGCAGCGCCAGGTAGACCTCGGCGAAGGCGATCGGCGTCGGGTTGGCACCCAGCGCCTTGGGGAAGGCCAGGTACGCCGGTGCGTCGGGCACGCGGATCTTCAGGCCCTTCATGTCCTCGGGCTTGGCAACCGGCCGGGCCGCGCTGGAGGTGACGTGCCGCGCGCCGTAGTAGGTCAGCGCCGTGATGTGGTTGCCGCTCTTGTCGTCGTAGCCCTTGGCCAGTTCCTTGAAGACATCGCTCTTGGCGTACTTCAGCTGGTGCTCCGCGTCGCGGAAGATGAAGGGAAAGTACGACACCGCCAGCGGCTGGTAGGTGCGCCCCGCGAAGCTCGCGCCCGAGAGGATGATGTCCACGGTGCCCAGCGTCAGGCCCTGGTTGATGTCAGCCTCCTTGCCCAGGCTGGAGGCCGGGAACACCTGGACTTCGTACTTGCCGTTGGTGCGCTTCTTGATCTCCTCGCCGGCCCAGACCGAGTACTTGTGGAAGGGCTCCGAGGTCTCGTAGACGTGGGCCCACTTGAGCTTGGTCTGCGCCTGGGCAGCGCCGAGAGCGCCGGCGGCTAGAAGGCAGGCGGCAATCGTCTTGAGCGCGAATCGCTTGGTAGAAGTCATTTTCTTGTCTCCATCGGTGGTTGAAAGAAGAGGTTGGCGCGGCGCCAGCTGGCGCTGAAGCGCTGGTGCGACTTGTCCATGTGGGCGTGCATCGCGCGGCGCGCGCCCTCGGCGTCGCGCGCGGCAATGGCATCGCGGATCGCCTCGTGCTCGGCGATGGCCGAGCGCCAGGACTTGACGCTCTCGAAGTAGCCCCCCAGGCGCGTGAAGATCGGCCCGCGGCGCGAATCCCAGAAGCCCTGCACCGTCTCCGACAGCACCATGTTGCCGCAGCACTCGACGATGGCGAGGTGGAAGGCGCGGTCGCCCTCCAGCGGCATCATGTTGCGGTCCGCCAGGTCGCGCATGAGCTCGATGGCGCGCGTCATCGCCTCGATGTCCTTGCGCCGCGCCGTGGTCGCGGCGATGGCCGCGGTCTCGCCCTCGACCACGCGGCGTGCGCGAATCAGCTCGAGCGGGCCCCACTCGGTGCTGGCCTCCGGCGCCGCCGCATGTTGCGTGCGGTCCCGCACGTACACGCCGGAGCCGGTGCGCACCTCGACCCAGCCCTCGACTTCGAGCGCGATGAGCGCCTCGCGTACCGAGGGCCGGCTCACGCCCAGCTGCTTGGCCAGATCGCGCTCGGCCGGCAGGCGTGCGCCCGCGGCGAACTCGCCCTTCGCGATCAGCGCACTGAGCTGGTCGGCGATCTGGCGGTAGAGGCGTCTGGGTTCGAGGGTCTGCAGCGGCACTTAGGGGTTGTCCTGGATTGGCCAGGTGGTCAGGCCAATTCAGAATACGAGGCGCTCGGCGATGCAGCCATCGGGCCAAACCCTGAACGCCGCATCGCCGATCCCGATTCCACAGCGACAAGGACATCCCATGAGACTCAAGGGCAAGACCGCGCTCGTCACCGCGGCCGGGCAGGGTATCGGCCATGCGAGCGCGCTCGCGCTGGCCGCCGAGGGCGCGCAGGTCTGGGCGACCGACATCAACGAGGCGCTGCTGTCCCGCTTCGCGGGCGTGGCCAACATCACCCCCGCAAAGCTCGACGTGCTCGACAAGGCCGCGATCGAGGGCTTCGTGAAGACGCTGCCCGCGCTCGACATCCTCTTCAACTGCGCCGGCGTGGTGCACAACGGCGCCGCGCTGCAGGCGACGGACGAAGACCTGGACTTCGCCTTCCGGCTCAACGTGCGGGCCCAGCTGTGGACCATCCAGGCCGTGCTGCCGGGCATGCTGGCCGCCGGGCGCGGCAGCATCATCAACATGGCCAGCGTGTGCTCCAGCATCAAGGGCCTGCCGAACCGCTGCGTCTACGGCACCACCAAGGCGGCGGTGCTGGGGCTGACCAAGAGCGTCGCGGCCGACTACGTGGGCCAGGGCATCCGCTGCAATGCGGTGTGCCCCGGCACGGTCGACACCCCCTCGCTGGCCGACCGCATCAACGCCAACGCCGACCCGGTGGAGGCACGCAAGGCCTTCATCGCGCGCCAGCCCATGGGCCGGCTGGCGCAGGCCGAGGAGATCGCGCCGCTGGTGGTCTTCCTCGCCAGCGACGAATCGCAGTTCGTCACCGGCCAGGCCTATGCGGCCGACGGCGGCATCACCATATGAACCAGCTCGACTTCCGCGACCGGCATGCGGTCGTGACCGGCGGCGCCACCGGGCTGGGGCGCGGCATTGCGCAGCGGCTCATCGAGTCCGGCGGCACCGTCACGCTGTGGGACCGCGATGCCGAAGCCGCCGAAAAGGCGGCCTGGGCGCTGGGGCCCGGGGCCTTCGCGCTGAAGGTCGATGTCGCCCAGCAGCCCTCCGTCGCCGAAGCGGTGGCGGCCACGCTGGCGCAGGCGGGGCGCATCGACGCGCTGGTCAACAGCGCGGGCATCACCGGCCCCAACGTCAAGTTGTGGGACTACCCGGTGGACGCCTGGCGCGAGGTGATGGAGGTCAACCTCAACGGCCTCTTCCTCTGCTGCCGGGAGGTGGTGCCGCAGATGCGCAAGCAGGACTACGGGCGCATCGTCAACATCGCCTCGGTCGCTGGCAAGGACGGCAATCCCAATGCCAGCGCCTACAGCGCGAGCAAGGCGGCGGTGATCGCGCTCACCAAATCGCTGGGCAAGGAGCTGGCCGACACCGGCGTGCGCGTCAACTGCGTGACGCCGGCCGCAGTGAAGACGGCGATCTTCGACCAGATGACGCCGGAGCACATCGCCTTCATGCTCTCGAAGATCCCGATGGGCCGCTTCGGCACGGTGGAGGAGGTCGCCGCGATGGTGGCCTGGCTTTGCACCGAAGATTGCTCTTTTTCCACGGGCGCCGTGTTCGACCTGTCCGGCGGCCGCTCGACTTACTAGCTCCAAGAAGAAAGGACCTCATGAAACTCGTTCGCTATGGCAATCCGGGGAAGGAGAAGCCCGGCCTCGTCGACGACAACGGCCAGCTGCGCGACCTCAGCGCGGTGGTGAAGGACATCGGCCCCGAGCAGCTCGGCGATGCCGCGCTGGCCAAGCTGCGCAAGCTCAAGCTGGACAAGCTGCCGCTGGTCAGGGGCAAGCCGCGCTACGGCTGCCCGGTGGCCAACGTCGGCAAGTTCATCGCCATCGGCCTCAACTACGCCGACCACGCGGCCGAATCGGGCCTGCCGATTCCGGCCGAACCGGTGGTCTTCATGAAGGCCAACAGCTGCGTGCAGGGTCCGAACGACCCGGTGATGCTGCCCAAGAATTCGGTCAAGACCGACTGGGAGGTGGAGCTGGGCGTGGTGATCGGCGCGAACGCGCGCTATGTCTCGCAGAAGAGCGCACTGGACTGCGTGGCCGGCTACTGCGTGATCAACGACGTGAGCGAGCGCGAGTACCAGATCGAGCGCGGCGGCACCTGGGACAAGGGCAAGGGCTGCGACACCTTCGGTCCCATCGGCCCCTGGCTGGTGACGCGCGACGAGGTGCCCAACCCGCAGAAGCTCGCGATGTGGCTCGACCTCAACGGCAAGCGCATGCAGACCGGCAACACCCGGACCATGATCTTCAACGTGGCCAGGATCGTGAGCTACGTGAGCCAGTTCATGACGCTGGTGCCCGGCGACGTGATCACCACCGGCACCCCGCCCGGGGTGGGGCTGGGCATGAAGCCGCCGCTCTACCTGAAGAAGGGCGACGTGATGACGCTGGGGATCGAGGGGCTGGGCGAGCAGCGCCAGGAAGTGGTCGCGTTCAAGGCCTGATTCTTGTTCCCCTCCCCCGAAGGGGAGGGAGCAACACCTACTTCGCGGTCGGCATCACGAACTCGGCCCCCTTGGGCGTGCTCTCCGGCCAGCGCTGCATGATCGACTTCTGCCGCGTGTAGAAGCGCACGCCTTCCTCGCCGTAGGCATGCATGTCGCCGAACAGCGAGCGCTTCCAGCCGCCGAAGCCGTGCCAGGCCATGGGCACGGGGATCGGCACGTTGATGCCCACCATGCCCACTTCGATGCGACGCGAGAACTCGCGCGCCACGTTGCCGTCGCGGGTGAAGCAGGCCACGCCGTTGCCGAACTCGTGGGCGTTGACGAGGTCCACCGCCTCCTTGAGGTCGTGCACGCGCACGCACGAGAGCACCGGGCCGAAGATCTCTTCCTTGTAGATGCGCATCTCGGGCGTGACATGGTCGAAGAGCGTGCCGCCCATCCAGAAGCCGCCGGATGTGTCGGTCCCGCTGCCTTCGCCGGCTTGCCTGCCGTCGAACTTGCGGCCGTCGAAGACCAGCTTGGCGCCTTCCTGTTCGCCCAGAGCGATGTAGCCCGTGATGCGCTCGTGCGCGGCGCGGGTGACGATCGGGCCCATCTCGGCCTCGAGGTTCATGCCGTCGAGCACCTTCAGGCTCCGGGCCCGCTCGGCCAGCATCGGCACCAGCTTGTCGGCCACGTCGCCCACCAGCACGGCGACGCTGATCGCCATGCAGCGCTCGCCGGCCGAGCCGTAGCCGGCGCCGATCAGCGCGTCCACCGCCTGCTCCAGGTCGGCATCGGGCATCACCACCATGTGGTTCTTGGCGCCGCCCAGCGCCTGCACGCGCTTGCCGTGGCGCGCGCCGGTCTCGTAGATGTAGTTGGCAATGGGGGTGGAGCCGACGAAGCTGACGGCCTTCACGTCGGGGTGCTCCAGCAGCGCATCGACGGCCTCCTTGTCGCCCTGGACCACGTTGAACACGCCGGCGGGCAGGCCTGCCTCCGCGAGCAGCTCGGCGATGCGCAGCGAGGGGCTGGGGTCGATCGGGCTGGGCTTGAGGATGAAGCAGTTGCCCGCCGCGATCGCGACCGGGAACATCCACATCGGCACCATCACCGGGAAGTTGAAGGGCGTGATGCCGGCGACCACGCCCAGCGGCTGGCGCATCGTCCAGTTGTCGATGCCGGTGGAGACCTGCTCGGTGTAGTCGCCCTTCAGCAGCTGCGGGATGCCGCAGGCGAACTCGACGATGTCGATGCCGCGGGCGACCTCGCCCTGCGCGTCGGTGAAGACCTTGCCGTGCTCGGCGGTGATCAGGCGGGCCAGCTCGTCGCGGTGCTTGTTGAGCAGCTCCAGGAACTTGAACATCACCCGTGCGCGCCGGATCGGCGGCGTGTCGGCCCAGGCCGGGAAGGCGGCGCGGGCAGCGGCGACGGCCGCATCCACGTCGGCGCGGCCGGCGAGTGACACGCGGCCGGTGACCGCGCCGGTGGCGGGGTTGAAGACGTCCTGCGCACGCTCGGAGGCACCGCCGGCGCGCCGGCCGCCGATGAAGTGCGCGATGGGCGTGGGGGTTGAAGGCTGCTGGGTCATGGCGCGGGTCTCCTGCGGTTGCTGGGTGGTACTGGAACTCTGGCGAGTCTAGGAAGCACGACGCACCCTGCCAAGGCGACAGGGCTGAATTGATTGTTCGCGATGGTGAACAATCCACTCATGGATGCCAAAAATATCGAGCTGCTCTGGACCCACCTCCACTGGCTGACCGTGCTGGAGCAGCAGGGCAGCTTCACGGCCGCTGCCGCCCGCCTGGGCGTGAGCAAGGCGGCAATGAGCCAGCGCATTGCCGAACTGGAGCGCGCGGCCGGCGTGCCGCTGGTACGCCGGACCACCCGCAGCGTGCGCCTGACCGAGGCCGGCCAGCGGCTGGTGGACGACACGCGCGCGCCCTTCGAGCAGATCGCCCACAGCTTCGCCGGCGTGCGCGACCTGGCCGGCGTGCCGCGGGGCCTCTTGCGGGTGACTGCGCCGGTCGCCTTCGCGCGCCAGCAGCTGGTGCCGCGGCTCGCCGATTTCCTGCGCGCGAATCCCGAGGTCCGGCTGGCGCTGGACCTGTCGGACCGGCTCAGCGCACTGGCGGTGGAAGGCTTCGACCTCGCGATCCGGCATGCGGCCTCGGTGCCGGATACGCACGTCGCCTGGCGGCTGTGCGCGACGCGCTCGGTGCTGGTCGCGAGCCGGGCCTACCTGCGCCGCCGGCCCGCGCCGCAGACGCCGCAGGCGCTGTCGCAACACGACTGCCTGCACTACCCGCGCGCGCAGGACCAGCCGGCGTGGACGCTGGAGTCCGCGAACGGGCGCCGCTCGGGCGAACGCGTCACGATCCCGGTCGCCGGCCCCTTCGCCGCCAACAACAGCGAGGCCCTGCGCGATGCAGCGCTGGCCGGGCTGGGCATCGCGCTGGTGCCGGACTTCAGCGCCCAGGGCGCGCTGCAGGCCGGCAAGCTGGTGCAGGTGTTGCCGCAGTGGACGCCGGTCGGCGCCTTCGCGGAGCAGCTCTTTGCCGTGCGCCCCTACGCCAGCCATGTGCCGCGGGCGGTGACGGTGTTCGTGGCGTGGCTCCGGGAGGCGTTCAAGGACGGGTTTGCCCCGCCTGAACCCGGAAGCCGCGCATGAATCCGGCTCGGCGGAATTCATCGGATGCTTCGCTGCGCTTTACCGTGACAGCGGCCCCGAGGGCGTTCAGAATGACAGTCGCCACTACTCAAGGGGGAGCCGGCCCTACCGCCGGCGCCGCGCGACGCGCTGCGGCTCACATGCCGCAACGCGCTGGAGTCGCTCATGACGGAACGTAAAGTTGAGGAAACGCTGCCGCGCCCGGCGTCGCAGCCTTTCGAGCGGCAGGCCGAAACCTTGCTGCGCGAGCACTCCAACCTGCTGGATCTCACCAACGACGCCATGTTCGTGCGCGACATGGGGACATCGATCACGTACTGGAATCGCGGCGCCGAGAAGATGTACGGATGGTCGGCCGAAGAGGCGCTCGGGCGGTCCGCGCCCGAGCTGCTGAAGACCTCCTCCGCCGTGCCGCTGGAGCAGATCGAATCGCAGGTGCTGCGCACCGGGCGGTGGGAAGGCGAGCTGGTGCATCACAGGCGCGACGGAACGCCGGTGGTCGTCGCGAGCCGCCTGGCATTGCAGCGAGACGCGCAAGGCGAGCCGGTGGCGGTCCTGGCGACCAATACCGACATCACGCAGCACAAGCGGGCCGAGGAGGCACGGCAGGACCTCGAGGAGCAATGGAGAGCTGCCTTCGAAGCCAACCCCACGATGTACTTCATCATCGATGCGGGCGGCGCGATCCTGTCGGTGAATCCCGTCGGCGCGGAGCAGCTGGGCTGGCGCGTGAGCCAGCTGATCGGCCAGCCGGTGATCGAGCTGTTCCACGAAGCCGACCGGGACTTCGTCCAGGGAAACGCCGACGAGGCTTTCCGGCAGCCCGGGCGCGTGATGCGCTGGAGGGCGCGCAAGGTCCGCAAGGACGGCACGGTGCTGTGGGTCCGGGAGTCGGCGAACGCAGTCGTGCTGCGCGGCGGCCCGGTGCTGCTCGTGGCGTGCGAGGACATCACCGAGCGCAAGCATGCCGAGGACGCATTGCGCGAGAGCGAGGAGCGCTTTCGCACGCTGGTGAAGTTCTCCTTCGACGTGTACTGGGAGAGCGACGCCCAGCATCGCTTCACCCGCCAGGAGTATTCCGCCAGGTTCGACCGCGCCCCGGCGGCGGGCTCGGAGATCGGCAAGACGCGATGGGAGGTGCCCTACCTGGAGCCGGACGAGGAGGCCTGGCGCCAGCACCGGGCGGCGCTCGATGCGCATGTCCCGTTCCGCGATTTCGAGCTCGCCCGGGCGACTTCCGACGGCGGCGTACGCCACGTATCGGTCTCGGGGCTGCCGATGTTCGACGAGGCGGGCCGCTTCACGGGCTATCGGGGCGTCGGGCGTGACATCACGGAGCGCAAGCGTGCCGAGGATGCGCTGCGCGCCCACCTGGGGTTCCTGGAAAGCATGAACCGCGTCAACCGCGCGATGCAGGGGACCAACGACCTCGAGAAGATGATGAGCGATGTGCTCGATGCGGTCCTCGACATCTTCGCCTGCGATCGGGCATGGCTCACCTATCCTTGTGATCCGGAGGCCGGCTCATGGCAGGCGGTGATGGAACAGACGCGGCCCGAGTTCCCCGGCGCTTTCAGCCTCGGCGTCCAGTTGCCCCTCGATGCGGATGTCGCAACGGTGTTCCGGACGGCGCGCGACGCGAGCGGTGCCGTTCCCTTCGGTGCCGGTTGCGAGATCGAGGTGCCGGCGCGGCTCGCGGAAAGTTTCAACATCCGATCCGTGCTCGCCATGGCGCTGTATCCCAAGGGCGATCAGCCTTACCTCTTCGGGCTGCACCAGTGCTCGCGCCCGCGCACCTGGACGGCGCAGGAGAGGCGGCTGTTCGAGGAGATCGGCCACCGGCTGTCCGACGCGCTCACCAGTCTTCTCATGTTCCGCAGCCTGCGCGAAAGCGAGTACTTGACGCGGCAGGTTTTCGAGTGCGCCTCCGATGGCGTGGCCGTGATCAGCCGGGACTGCCGCTACCAGCGGGTCAACGAGGTCTACGGCCGCAACTGGAGGATGCCGGCCGAGGCGATCGTCGGCATGCATGTCGCCGATCTGATCGGGACCGACCTCTTCGAGCGTGCGGTGAAGCCGAGCCTCGACCGCTGCTTCGCCGGCGAGCAGTTCACGTCCGCGGAATGGTGCACGACCGGACTGGGGCGCGTCTACCTGTCGGTGTCCTACTCGCCGCTGCTGCTCGGCTCGGAGGGCCTGGCGTCTGCGCTCGTGATCATGCGCGATCTCACGCATCACGTCCTCGCGTCGGAAGCCCTGCGCGAGGCGCAGGCAGCGCTCGCGCGCGTCAACCGCGTGACCACGCTCGGCGTGCTCGCGGCTTCGATCGCCCACGAGGTCAACCAGCCGCTGGGGGCCATGGTCGCGAGCGCCGGCTCCTGCGCACGCTGGCTCGCGGCCCAGCCGCCCGAGCTCGAAAAGGCGCAGCGCTCGCTCGAACGCATCGCCAGGGACGGCAAGCGCGCCGGCGAGGTCATCGACCGCATCCGCGCGCTGGTCATGCGCCAGCCGCCGCGGCGGGACCGCGTCGACGTCAACGGGCTCGTCCGCGACGTGATCGCGTTCACGCGCGACCAGATGCGCCGCAACGACATCGCGATCGAGACCACGCTCGCCGACGGCCTGCCGCCCGTGTGGGGCGACAGGGTGCAGCTCCAGCAGGTGGTGCTCAACCTGATCGTCAACGCCATCGAGGCCATGAGCGCTCCCGACAATCGCTCGCGGCAGCTGGTCATCGGCGCGAGCGAGGCGGACGGTGGGGTGTGCGTCGAGGTGCGCGACTCGGGCCCGGGCATCGCGTCCGACATCTCGGACAAGCTCTTCGAGCCCTTCCACACCTCCAAGGCGCAGGGCATCGGCATGGGGCTTTCGATCAGCCGGTCGATCGTCGAGGCCCACGGCGGCCAGCTCTGGAGCGAGCCGAACCTGCCCCACGGCGCCGTGTTCCGGTTTTCGCTGCCGGTCGGGCAACGGGAGCCGTAGTGGCCACCGAGCGGCCCGTCGTCTTCGTCGTCGACGACGACCTGGCGATGCGCGAGGCGCTCCAGGATCTGCTCGCCTCCGTCGGCATGGAGGTGCGGGTTTTCGCCTCGACGCAGGAGTTCATGCAGGCGCAGCGGCCGGACGCACCCGGCTGCCTGGTGCTCGACGTGCGGCTGCCCGGCGCGAGCGGGTTGACCTTCCAGGAAGAGCTCCCGCGAGCAGGCGTCGACCTGCCGGTGATCTTCATCACCGGCCACGGGGACATTCCGATGACGGTGCGCGCCATGAAGGCCGGCGCCGTCGAGTTCCTGAGCAAGCCCTTCCGCGACCAGGAGCTGCTCGATGCGATCGACGCCGCCATCGAGCGTCACCGGGCGCAGCGCGGCGAGAGGGCGCTGGTCGCGCAGCTGCGGCAACGCTTCGCCACGCTCACCCAGCGGGAGCGCGAGGTCATGGCACTGGTGAGTGCCGGGCGCGTGAACAAGCAGATTGCGGCCGAGCTGGGCATCAGCGAAGCCACCGTGAAGGTCCACCGCGGGCAGATCATGCGCAAGATGCAGACGAGATCGCTGGCGCAGCTCGTGCGCATCGCGGACATGCTCGGCCTTGCCGATCCGAAGCGCTAGCCGGCGACTAAACCAAAGTCGTAGAGCGCGCGACGCATGTGCAATGGTCTTGCGCGTGCGATCGGCCTAGTCTTGCGCCAATGCCCAACACCCAGCAAAAACCCCAGGTGCGCGACAAGCCGACGGTAGCGATCGTGGACGACGATGCGTCGGTCCGCGACACCACGAAGGACCTGCTCGACTCCGCCGGCGTGTCCTGCGCCACCTTCGACTCGGCCGAGAGTTTCCTGCAATCGAAGGAAACGTGCGCCGTCCGGTGCCTGGTTGCAGACATGCGCATGCCGGGCATGTCGGGGCTCGACCTGTACAGCCACCTGGCCTCCTGCGGCACCCCGATCCCCACGGTCCTGATCACGGCCTACGCCGACGAACAGGCGTGCGTGCGCGCCTTGGAGACGGGCGTGACCTGCTTTCTCACAAAACCCTTCCGTCCGGAAGACCTCCTCGCCTGCATCGAGACCGCCCTGCGCGAAAGCAATCCCGCGTGACGGGCAAGACCTTGTTTCCTGGAGCCGCTTCACAGCCATGAACCACGACGACACCGCCATGCACGCTGCCCCCGATTCGACCGGTATGCCGTCCGCCTTCGAGCTGCGCTTTCCCTGCCTCAGCGGGACGGGCCGCGCCCTGTCCTTTCCCTGCGATTCCACCGGCACGGTGCACATGGACAGCTTGAGCGAACGCGCCCTGAACAACTATCTTCTTGCACGCGCACTGACAGGCCGCGACTACGGTTGGCCCAGCGTGCAGGCCTCGTGCCGGGCGCAAGGCTGAAGCGAAGGAGCAAGGCGATGAGCGAACGGCCTGCCGAAACCCCCAGCGGCGGGGTGTCGTTCCAGGGTTCGGCTCTCCCTGCGCCGCTCGCCTGCCAGAACCACCCAGAGGAGGCCGGCAGCGCAGTGGCCGTCGTGGTCGGCGTTGCCTCGCCCGCACTGGTGTGCAGCCTCGAATCACTGGTGAACGGCACCGAAGGCCTCGTTTTCAGGGGCTCGGCGCCCACCACGGACCGCCTGCTCGCCTGCTGCATGGAGGCCGGGGACTGCATCGCGCTGGTGGACCCGGCCCTCGGGCCGCAGGGCCTGCGCGCATTCATGCAGTTGCTGCGCATGATGGCAGCCGGGGTGCGCGTCGTGCTCATCAGCGACATGCAGTCGCCGCACATGCTGCGGGAGGCGATCCGCTGGGGCGCCAGCGGTTTCGTCGAAAAGGCGGCCCCGCCGGCCGAAATCCGCGCCGCGCTGGTCGCGGCTGCCCGGTCGCAGCGCTACCTTTCGCCGCGGATGGCGGAGGATCTGGCCGATTCCTTCGTGCTGCGGGAGCTCACGCCACGCGAGAGCAGGGTGCTGGCCGTCCTCACGCACGGCGACTGCAACAAGCTGATCAGCTCATTGCACCCGAACTGGCGCTGACGCCAGCGACAGGCGACCGCATCCGCTGCAGCGCCACGCACCTGCTAAAGATCGATCGTTAACTTTTTCATTCATTCGGAGGTGGAAGACATCTAGACGTAACCAATTAGTACGCCAAAGGCACGATACTTGCGGTAACTAAAAAGACTGCAAGTTTCAGATGACCCTGGCCACCTTTTCCCTCATCTTCACGGGCGTGCTGCTGAATTCGGCGGCGCAGCTGATGCTCAAGGCGGGTGCGCGGGCCATGGGCGCCGTGGCAATCGGCAGCGGCAGCTCCCTGTTTGCCGCGGGCTGGAATGCCGCCACCCAGCCCTGGATCGTGGTGGGCCTGTGCTGCTACTTCGTCAGTGCAGGGCTCTGGGTCCTCGCCCTGACGCGGGTGGACGTGACCGTTGCCTACCCGATGCTCTCGATGGGCTACGTGATCGCGGCGATCCTGGCCTGGCATTTCTTCGGCGAGGCGCTGACCGCCTCGCGCATCCTGGGCATCGCCATCATCCTGGTGGGCGTCGTGGTCCTGGGGCGTGGCTGAGATGACCGCGCCGCTGCCTCTCTATGTCGACCTCGACGGCACGCTGATCGCCACCGATTCGCTGCACGAGTCCCTGCTCAAGCTGGTGCGTGTCTCCCCGCGCGCGCTGCTGTCGCTGCCGCTGTGGCTGCTGCGCGGGCGTGCCGCTCTCAAGCGGGAGGTGGCGCGGCGCACGCGGCTGGATGTTCGTACCCTGCCGTACCGGCCTGAGGTGCTCGACTTCGTACGTCGCGCCAGGGAAGCGGGCCGGCGCACCGTCCTGGCCACTGCCAGCGACGGGCGCATGGCGCGGCGCGTCGCCGACCATCTGGGCCTCTTCGACGCGGTGCTGGCCTCCGACGGCGAGCGCAACATCAAGGGGGCGAACAAGCTGGCGGCCATCCTGGCCGACACGCGCGGCATGGGCTTCAGCTATGCGGGCGACCACGCCGCGGACCTGGAAGTCTGGCGTGGCTCGAAAGCCGCCGTGGTGGTCAGTCGCTCCGGCACGCTTGCCCGTCGCGCGGCCGGACTCACGGAGGTAGAGGCCGTGATCAAGCCGCGCCGCACGGGGCTGGGCCGCTATCTCCAGGGCCTGCGCCCGCACCAGTGGCTGAAGAACGTGCTGGTCTTCCTGCCGCTGATGCCGGTGCTGCACGATCTCACGCAGGCGCTGATGCTCGACGCCGTGCTCGCCTTCGTCGCCTTCAGCCTGATGGCCTCGGGCATCTACGTGCTCAACGACCTGCTGGACCTGGAGTCGGACCGCCGGCACCACAGCAAGCGACGACGGCCTTTCGCCGCCGGCGACATCGCACCGGCCACCGGGCTGGCGATGTCGATCGGGTTGGGAACCGCGTCGCTGGCCTTGTCCGCGGCGCTCCTGCCGCCCTCTTTCGTGGCCGTGCTGCTGCTCTACGCGGCGCTGACCACCGCCTATTCGGTGTTCCTCAAGCGGCGTGCGGTGGTGGACGTGTTCTCGCTGGCCGCCCTGTACACGATCCGCGTGGCGGCCGGCACGCAGGCAACGGGGCAGCCGCTCTCCTTCTGGATCCTGTCCTTCTCGCTCTTCATCTTTCTCAGCCTCGCGCTGGCCAAGCGCTACGTGGAGCTCAGCTCCGCTGCCGGCGACGCCGTCCAGCTCAAGCGCGACCGCGGCTACCAGCCGGGCGATGCGACCTTCGTGCTGTGCACCGGCGTCGCGGCCGGGCAGATGTCCGCCCTGTTGCTGAGCCTCTATCTGCACGACCAGCAGATGCTGGCGCGCTACCAGGAGCCGACCTGGCTGTGGATCCTGATCCCGGTGTTCCTGTTCTGGATCGTGCGCATCTGGCTCAAGGCCATCCGCGGTGCGCTGCACGAGGACCCGGTGGTCTTCGCGGCGCGCGACTGGGTCAGCCGACTGGCGGTCGGCATCGGTGCGGCCGCGCTGTGGATGGCGCACTAGAACGCCGGCACCAGGCATTCGCCTTCTCTTCTTTCCTCCTCGCATCGATATGAAGATCCTGATCGTGGTCGTGGCTGCGACCCTGCTTTCCTCCGTGCTGCTGATCGCGCTGTGGCGCCTGCAGCCGGGCATTCCGGGCCTGCCGCGCTCGGCCCAGGCCCAGCGTCTCGCGGGCGTGTGGCGGGCATGGCTGATGTTCCTGTTGAGCGGGCTGGTCGTGAGCGCGCTGGTCACGCTCTCGGTCGGCGAACCGCGGGAGAGCTCGCTCGGCTACCTGCGCTTCGTGCTGTCCTTCCACAACGGCGACGACTCGTGGATGCCGATGCTGCGCGCCTCGGCCTTCCTGCGCGAGCATCCGGAGCAGCTGCTCTACCAGTCGGTCTTCTTCGGCCAGCACGTGAAGTTCCAGTACCCGCTGACCGCGCTGCTGCCGCTGGACCTGCCGCAGCGCCTGCTGGGCATGGACCCCGAGACGGTGGTGGATATCTTCAAGATCCTGTCGCGGCTGAGCCTGGTCGCGATCGCGGCGGTGTTCCTCCGGCTCTTCATGGGCGCGGTGCAATGGCCGTCGAGGCCTGGCGAGCCGCCCCAGCTGCCGCCGATCTCGCGCGGCGCGCTCGCGGCGCTCAGCCTCCTGAGCGTCGCGCTCTTCTACCCGCTCCTGCGCTCCGAATACCACGGCCAGATCCAGACCGCGATGACGCTCGCCGCCGGCCTGTCGCTCCTGGCCTGGCAGCGCGGGCAGCCACGCCTGGCCGGGCTGATGATGGCCCTGTGCTGCATCATCAAGCCGCAATGGATCATCGTGGTGCTGTGGGCGGCATTGCGGCGGCAGTGGAGCTTCGCGTGGACCGCGACCTGGATCACCGGGTCCTGCGGCCTGGTGGCGATCGCCTTCTACGGGCTGCCCAACGTGCTCGACTACATCCCTGTGGTGTCCTTCCTCGGCCAGCACGGCGAAAGCTATTTCATCAACCAGTCGGTCAACGGCCTGGTGAACCGGCTGCTGTTCAACGGCGTGAACCTGCAGGGCGCGGGGCGGATCTGGTCCGGGACGGATTTCCCGCCTTTCCATCCGACGGTGTATCTCGCGACCACGCTCTCCTCGGCCCTGATCCTCGGCCTGGCGCTGTTTTGGCGGGTGCGCAAGCAACCCACCGCCGTCGACCTGTCGCTCGTCATGCTCAGCCTCACGGTGGCCTCGCCGATTGCGTGGGACCACCACTACGGCGTGCTGCTGCCGATCTTCGCGGTGCTGTTCCCCGTCGCGCTGCGGCGGCAGCCCTTCGGCGCAGCCACGCCGGCGCTGCTGTGGCTCGCCTTCCTGCTGTCGAGCGAGTCCTTCAACGGCGTCACCAACCTGCTGGCCGGCACGACGTGGAACGTGCTTCAGTCGTACCAGTTCTTCGGGGCGGTGCTGGTGCTCGGGCTGCTGTACCGGCTGTCCTGGCAGGAACAGCGCGAACGCAGCGGCGCGCGGCTCGGCCTGCTGGCCGGCCTTGGCCGCACCGCCTGAACCCGGGCGCCTCGCGCAGGCGCCGATAACCTTCCACCTCTGTCGGGCTTTCATCGAGCCGGCGGCGAAAGGCCTGCAAAATAGAACGATCGTTCGTTTTATTCCCAGGCCCCCATGCCCGCCCCAGGCTCCTCCAAACTTTCCCGCGCGCCCCAGAAAGGCCAGCAGACCAAGGCCGTCATCGTCGACGCGGCGCTGAACCTGGCCGCGCAGATCGGCCTGGAGGGCCTGTCGATCGGCGCCCTGGCCGAGGTCACGGGCATGAGCAAGTCGGGCGTGTTCGCCCATTTCGGCTCGCGCGAGGAACTGCAGATCTCGGTGGTGCGCGAGTACCACGTGCGCTTCGAGCAGGAGGTGTTCTATCCGGCCATGCAGGCGCCGCGCGGGCTGCCGCGGCTGCGCACCCTGTTCGCCAACTGGATGAAGCGCACCTCGGCCGAGATCGACTCCGGCTGCATCTACATCAGCGGCGCCGTCGAGTTCGACGACCGTCCCGGGCCGGTACGCGACGCGCTGGCCGAGTCGGTGAACATCTGGCTGGCCGCCATGCTGCGCGCCGTGCTGCAGGCGCAGGAGGAAGGCCATCTGCTCGCCGATGCCGACGCCAAGCAGATCTCCTTCGAGATCCACGCGCTGATCCTGGCGCTGCATTACGAGGCGCGCTTCCTGCGCTCGCCCGACTCGCTCGCGCGTGCCAACGCGGGCTTCGACAACATCCTCGCGCGCTGCGCAACGCCCGAAGCGCTGGCCGCTTCCACGTCGGCCACCGCCTCGCAGCGCAGGCTCAAGCCGGTGCGCTGAGCGCGCGCCACCCGATTACTTTTTCGAACTCTCTTCCTTTTTCTTCCGGAGACTTTTCCATGCCCGCCTACACCCCGCCCCTTCGCGACATGCAGTTCGTGATGCACGAAGTGCTCAAGGTCACCGACGAATTCAAGGCGCTGCCCAAGCATGCGGAAGTCGACGCCGACACCATCAACGCGGTGCTGGAAGAAGGCGGCAAGTTCGCCGCCGAGGTGACCTTCCCGCTCAACATCACGGGCGACGAGGAGGGCTGCGTGCTCGACAAGAACACGCACGAGGTGAAGACGCCCAAGGGCTTCAAGGAGGCCTATGCCAAGTACGTCGAGGGCGGCTGGGCAGCGCTGTCCTGCGATCCGCAGTACGGCGGCCAGGGCCTGCCCTTCGTGGTCAACCAGTGCTTCTACGAGATGCTCAACTCGGCCAACCAGGCCTGGACCATGTACCCGGGCCTCTCGCATGGCGCCTACGAGGCGCTGGTCGCGCACGGCACGGACGAGCAGAAGAAGACCTACCTGCCCAAGCTCACCAGCGGCGAATGGACCGGCACCATGTGCCTGACCGAGCCGCACTGCGGCACCGACCTGGGCCTGCTGCGCACCAAGGCCGAGCCGCAACCGGACGGCAGCTACAAGCTGACCGGCAACAAGATCTTCATCTCGGCCGGCGAGCACGACATGGCCGAGAACATCATCCACCTCGTGCTGGCCCGCCTGCCGGACGCGCCCAAGGGCAGCAAGGGCATCAGCCTGTTCGTGGTGCCCAAGTTCAACGTCAAGCCCGACGGCTCGCTCGGCAGCCGCAACGGCATCTACTGCGGCGGCCTGGAGCACAAGATGGGCATCCACGGCAACGCGACTGCGCAGATCGTGCTCGAAGGCGCCAACGGCACCCTGGTGGGCGAGCCCAACAAGGGCCTGGCCGCGATGTTCGTGATGATGAACGCCGCGCGCCTGGGCGTGGGCAACCAGTCGCTGGGCCTGACCGAGGTGGCCTTCCAGAACGCGCTGGCCTATGCCAAGGACCGCATCCAGATGCGTTCGCTGTCGGGCGTGAAGGCCAAGGACAAGGAAGCCGACCCGATCATCGTGCACCCCGACGTGCGCAAGATGCTGATGACCGCCAAGGCCTATGCCGAGGGCGGCCGCGCGCTGGCGATCTTCTGCACGCTGCTGCTCGACAAGGAGCACCACCACCCCGACGAGAAGGTGCGCAAGGAGGCGGGCGAGCTGGTCGCGCTGCTCACCCCGATCGTCAAGGCATTCATCACCGACAACGGCCACATCTCGACCAACGCCTGCCTGCAGGTTTTCGGCGGCCACGGCTTCATCAAGGAATGGGGCATGGAGCAGTTCGTGCGCGACAACCGCATCAACATGATCTACGAGGGCACCAACACCATCCAGTCGCTCGACCTGCTGGGCCGCAAGGTGCTGGGCAACAACGGCGCCACGCTGAAGAAGTTCGGCAAGCTCGTAGCAAAGCTGGTCGAGGAGGAGGGCGTGAACGAGAAGATGAGCGAGTTCATCACGCCCATCGCGGTGCTGGGCGAGCAGCTCACCAAGTTCACGACCGAGCTGGGCTTCCGCGGCTTCCAGAACCCCGACGAGGTGGGCGCCGCGGCGGTGGACTACCTGCGCGTCGCGGGCCACTTCGTGTTCGGCTACATGTTCGCGCTGCAGGCCCGCGTGGCGCTTGCCGCCATCGCGGCCGGCAACGCCGACCCGTTCTACCAGGCCAAGCTGCAGACCGCGCGCTTCTACTTCGCCAAGCTCTTCCCCGAGACCGCGACGCTGATGCGCACCGCACGCGCCGGCGCCGCGCCGCTCATGAACACCGACGCCGCCCTGGCCTGATCGCCATGAAGCACCTCCTTGCAGCGATTGCCTTCGTGTCGGCCGGCGCCGCCTTCGCCCAGATGACGCCCGTGGGCGTCTGGCAGAGCATCGACGACAAGAGCGGCGAGGCCAAGTCGCAGATCCGCATCAGCGAAGCAGGAGGCGTGCTCAACGGCCGCATCGAAAAGCTGCTGCGCAAGGAAGCCAAGCAGGACGCGGTGTGCGACGAATGCACCGACGACCGGAAGGGCAAGCCGCTCGTGGGCCTCGAGATCATCCGCGGCGCGAAGAAGGCCGAGGGCAAGGAGGTCTGGGAAGACGGAAAGATCCTCGACCCCGAGAACGGCAAGAGCTACACGCTGCGGCTCACGCCCATCGAAGGCGGCAAGAAGCTCGAAGTGCGCGGATCGGTGCTGGGCATCGGCCGTACGCAGACCTGGGTTCGTGTCCAGTAAGACATCTATTTGTTGGGAATTCCATGTCCAAGTTTCAAGTGAAGAAGGTCGCCGTGCTCGGCGCCGGCGTCATGGGCGCGCAGATCGCGGCGCACCTCGTCAATGTGCGCGTGCCCGTGGTGTTGTTCGATCTTCCTGCCAAGGAGGGGCCGAAGAACGCCATCGTCACGCGCGCGATCGACAACCTGAAGAAGCTCAAGCCCGCGCCGCTGGCCGATGCGGCGGATGCCGAGCTGATCGAGCAGGCCAACTACGAGGACGACCTCGCGAAGCTCGGCGAATGCGACCTGGTGATCGAGGCCATCGCCGAGCGCATGGACTGGAAGCTCGATCTCTACAAGAAGATCGCGCCGCACGTGGCCAGGCACGCGATCCTGGCCTCGAACACCTCGGGCCTGTCGATCACCAAGTTGAGCGAGGCGCTGCCCGAGGCGCTCAAGCCGCGCTTCTGCGGCATCCACTTCTTCAACCCGCCGCGCTACATGTTCCTGGTGGAGCTGATCAATACGCCGACCACCGACGCGCATGTGCTGGACCAGCTCGAGACCTTCGTCACCAGCGCGCTCGGCAAGGGCGTGGTGCGCGCCAAGGACACGCCCAACTTCATCGCCAACCGCGTGGGCATCGCCGGCATGCTGGCCACCCTGAAAGAGGTCGAGAAGTTCGGACTCACGCCTGACGTGGTGGACGATCTCACCGGCAAGAAGCTGGGCCGCGCGAGCTCGGGCACCTTCCGCACCGCCGATGTGGTGGGCCTGGACACGATGGCCCACGTGGTGAAGACGCTGCAGGACAACCTGAGCGCGGACACCGATCCCTTCTACGCGAACTTCGCGACGCCGCCGGTGCTGGCCAGGCTGCTGGAGCTGGGGAATCTGGGCCAGAAGACGAAGGCCGGCTTCTACAAGAAGGTGGGCAGGGACATCCTGCGCTTCGACCTGGCAGCCAACGCAGGAAAAGGGGACTACGTGCCCTCGGGCGAGAAGGCCGACGAGGTCTACGGCCGCATGCTCAAGAAGCCGGCAGCCCAGCGCCTGAAGCTGCTGCGCGAGAGCGAGGGCGCGCAGGGCCGCTTCCTCTGGGCGATCCTGCGCGACAGCTTCCACTATGCGGCCGTGCACCTGGCGACCATCGCCGAGAGCGCGCGCGATGTGGACTTCGCGATGCGCTGGGGCTTCGGCATGAAGCAGGGCCCCTTCGAGCTGTGGCAGGAAGCGGGCTGGACGCAGGTCGCCAAGTGGATCCAGGAGGACATCGATGCCGGCGAGGCGCTGTCGAAGGCGCCGCTGCCGAAGTGGGTGTTCGAAGGCCCGGTGGCCGAGGCCGGCGGCGTGCACACGCCCGAGGGCTCGTGGAGCGCCTCCGAGAGCCGGTTCGTGCCGCAACGCCGGCTGCCGGTGCACGAGCGCCAGCTGTTCCCCGAGAGCGTGCTGGGCAGCAACGCGCCCGACGCCAGCCAGGCCGGCACCACCATCCAGGACGAGGGCGACGTGCGCCTCTGGACGCTGGACGGCGAAGTGCTGATCGCGAGCATCCATTCGAAGATGCATGCCATCAGCCCCGACGTGGCCGACGCGCTCGCGGCCGGCGTCGAGCTGGCCGAGCGCGAGTACAAGGCGATGGTGATCTGGTCGCCCGACGAGATGTTCTCCGTCGGTGCCGACCTGCAGGCCATGCTGCCGGCCTTCGTGGTCGCCGGCATCGGCGCGGTCGAGGGGGCGGAGCAGGAGTTGCAGAACGTGATGCTCAAGATCCGCTACGCCGGCGTGCCGGTGGTCTCGGCGGTGCGCGGCATGGCGCTGGGCGGTGGCTGCGAGCTGGCGATCCATTCGGCCCGGCGCGTCGCGGCGATGGAGAGCTACATCGGCCTGGTCGAGGTCGGCGTGGGCCTGGTGCCCGGCGCCGGTGGCCTGACCTACATCGCACGCCGTGCGGCCGAGAACGCGGCGGCCTCCACCGGCAGCGACCTGCTGCCCTTCCTGACCGAAGGCTTCACCGCCGCGGCCATGGCCAAGGTCGGCACCAGCGCGCTCGAATCGAAGAAGCTGGGCTACCTGCTGGACAGCGACGTGATCGTGCCCAACAAGGACGAGCTGCTGTACGTTGCGCTGCAGCAGGCCAAGGCCATGACCGACGCGGGCTGGCGCGCGCCGATGCGCCGGCGCTTCAAGGTCGCCGGACGCAGCGGTGCCGCCACCATCAAGGGCCAATTGGTCAACATGCGCGACGGCGGCTTCATCAGCGAGCACGATTTCCACATCGCGAGCCTGATCGCGGGCGTCGTCACCGGCGGCGACGTCGATGCCGGCAGCCTGGTGAGCGAGGAGTACCTGATGGCGCTGGAGCGCAAGGCCTTCTGCTCGCTGATTCTTCATCCCAAGACGCAGGAGCGGATCATGGGGATGCTCAATACCGGCAAGCCATTGCGCAACTGAAGGAATTCCCATGAGCAAGCAACTCCAAGACGCCTACATCGTCTCCGCCACCCGCACCCCAATCGGCCGCTCGCACCGCGGCTACTTCCGCACCACCCGGCCAGACGACCTGCTCGCGACCACGCTGAAGGCGGCGCTCGCGGCGGTGCCGAACCTGGACCCGAAGCTCATCGAGGACATCGTCTGCGGCTGCGCGATTCCCGAGGCACAGCAGGGCCTGAACGTGGCGCGCATCGGCGCCGTGCTGGCGGGGCTGCCGACCAGCATCGGCGGCATCACCGTCAACCGCTTCTGCGCCTCGGGCCTGTCGGCGGTGCAGATGGCGGCCGACCGCATCCGCGTCGGCGAGGCCGAGGTGATGATCGCCGCAGGTGTCGAGAGCATGAGCATGGTGCCGATGATGGGCAACTCGCCATCGCTGTCGCCCTCGATCTTCGAGCGCGACGGCGACGTGGGCATCGCCTACGGCATGGGCCTCACGGCCGAGAAGGTGGCACAGCAGTGGAAGGTGAGCCGCGAGGCACAGGACGCCTTTGCGCTGCAGTCGCACCAGCGCGCCCTGGCAGCGCAGCAGGCGGGCGAGTTCACCGACGAGATCACGCCGATCGAGGTGACCGAGCGCACGCCCGACCTGGACACCGGCGAGGCCATCGCCAAGACCCGCACGGTGAAGCTCGACGAAGGCCCGCGCCCGGACACCAGCGTCGAGGGCCTGGCCAAGCTGCGCACCGTGTTCGCGGCCCGCGGCACCGTCACCGCGGGCAACAGCTCGCAGACCTCCGACGGCGCCGGCGCGCTGATCCTGGCGAGCGAGAAGGCTTGCCAGCAGTTCGACCTGAAGCCGCTGGCGCGCTTCGTCAGCTTCGCGAGCAAGGGCGTGCCGCCGCAGATCATGGGCATCGGGCCGATCGAGGCCATTCCCGCTGCGCTGCGCTATGCGGGCCTGACGCAGGACGCGATCGACTGGATCGAGCTCAACGAGGCCTTCGCCGCGCAGTCGCTGGCCGTGATCAACACCCTCGGCCTCGACCCGGCCAAGGTCAACCCGATGGGCGGCGCGATCGCGCTGGGCCATCCGCTGGGCGCGACCGGCGCCATCCGCTCGGCCACGGTGGTGCATGCATTGCAGCGCAGGAAGCTCAAGTACGGCATGGTCACGATGTGCGTGGGCATGGGGCAGGGCGCCGCCGGCATCTTCGAGCGGGTCTGATCGCGCGAGCCTCGCAGGCCGCCGCAAGAAAAAAAAGGAGACACGGCATGCAACCGACAACCCTGACTCTGGAAGACGGCACGCAGCTCGCATTGCGACGCTACGAAGCGGCCGGGCCGCCGCGCGCGAGCGTGGTGATCGGCGGCGCCATGGGCGTGCGGCAGGCCTTCTACGAGCCCTTCGCGCGCTGGCTGGCGCAGGAGGGCATCGACGTCTGGACCTTCGACTACCGCGGTTCTGGCGATTCGCGGCCGGGCGGCAGCAGGGCCTCGCTGCGCGGCTTCGAGGCCGACCTGTTCGACTGGGCGCGCGACTACGAAGCCGTGATCGACGCCGCCAAGGCCGCGCGGCCCGAGCGCCCGCTCTACCTGCTGGGCCACAGCCTGGGCGCGCAGCTGCCGGGCTTCCTGCAGCGGCCGCAACAGGTGGACGGGCTGGTCAGCATCGCCGCCGGCAGCGGCTACTGGCGCGAGAACGCGCCGCAGCTCAGGCGCAGCATTCTCTATTTCTGGTTCGTGCTGGTGCCGCTGGCCACGCGGCTGTGCGGCTATTTCCCCGGGCGCAAGCTGCGCAAGGTGGGTGACCTGCCGCGCGGCGTGATCCTGCAGTGGCGGCGCTGGTGCCTGAACCCCCGCTACAGCGTGGGCGCGGAGGGCGAGACCGCCGCGCGCAGCTACGGGCGCGTGCGCTTTCCGGTGCTGGCGCTGTCGATCACCGACGACGAGCTGATGACGCTGGAAGGCACTCAAAGCCTGCTGAGCTTCTATGCGGGCGCGCCCAAGGCGATGCAGCGCATCGCGCCGGCCGACGTGCAGGCCCGGCGCATCGGGCACTTCGGATTCTTCCGCGAGCAGTTCAGCCGCAACCTGTGGCCGCGCCTGGCGGACAGCCTGCACCGGCTCGCGGCCCTGACCTCGCCGACGACGGCAAGCGTCCCGCAGACGACTGCCTGAGTCCTTCAGCCGGAGCACACTCCCGCCATGAGCACACATCCCCTGGACAAGGCGCTGGCGCTCGCGCACAGCGACATCCGAGCCGGCCACTTCACCGGCGCCACCAGCATGGACTACTGGAACATGGTCGGGCCCTTCGGCGGCACGACCGCGGCGGCGATGCTGCAGTCGGTGCTGAAGCATCCCGAGCTGCTCGGCGCGCCGGTGGCCTTGACGGTGAACTACGCCGCGGCGCTGGAGGCCGGCGCCTTCGAGCTGCTGGCCGTGCCGGTGCGCACCAACCGCTCGACGCAGCACTGGACGATCCAGATGTCGCAGGCCGATGCCGAGGGCAAGCCGCAGGTCGTGAGCACGGCCACCGCTGTCACGGCCCTGCGGCGCGAAACCTGGGGCGCCAACGACCTGCCGATGCCCGAGGTGCCGCCGCCGATGGAGGTCGAGCGCCTGAGCATCGGCCCGGCCAAGGTGGCCTGGATCGACCGCTACGAGATGCGCCCGATCAGCGGCGCGATACCGAGCCGCTGGGACGGCAGCGGCGACCACAGCGAGACGCTCATGTGGCTGCGCGACGCGCCGCCCCGCCCGCTCGATTTCGCGGCGCTGGCCGCGTTGTGCGACTGCTTCTATCCGCGCGTCTGGCTGCGGCGCGCGAAGCCGGTGCCGATCGGCACGGTGTCGATCACGACCTACTTCCATGTCGACGCCGCGCAGCTGGCCGAGGTGGGCGAGGACCACCTGCTAGGCCGCGCCACCGGCCAGCAGTTCCGCAACGGCTACTTCGACCAGGCCGCGCAGCTCTGGAGCGAGGCGGGCGCCCTGCTCGCCACCTCGAACCAGATCGTCTACTTCAAGGAGTGAGGGCCTCCGCGAGGCTCGATACTCCGCCCACTTCTTTGCAGCAAGGAACCTTCCATGAGCGACATCCTCGTCCACACCGAAGCCGGCGTGATGACCCTGACCTTCAACCGGCTCGACAAGAAGAACTCCATCACCCGCGCGATGTATGCGGAGCTGGCCGACGCGCTGGAGAAGGCCACCGAAGACAGCGCGGTGCGCGCGGTGCTGATCCAGGGCGACGCCACCATCTTCAGCGCCGGCAACGACATCGGCGACTTCCTGAACGCGCCGCCCTCGACGCCGGAATCGCCGGTGTTCCGCTTCCTGCACGGCATTGCGGGCTTTCCGAAGCCGCTGGTGGCGGCGGTGTGCGGCCCGGCGGTGGGCATCGGCACCACGATGCTCTTCCATTGCGACCTGGTCTATGCGGGTGACAACGCGGCCTTCTCGATGCCTTTCGTCAATCTGGGCCTGTGCCCGGAAGCAGCGTCGAGCCTGCTGGTGCCGCAGATGTTCGGCTATCACCGTGCGGCCGAGGCGCTGCTGCTGGGCGAGCCCTTCATGGCCGAGGCGGCGCTCGAAATCGGCCTGGTCAATCGCGTGGTGCCGCCTACCGAAGCCAACTCCATCGCCCAGGCCCAGGCGCGCAAGCTTGCGGCCAAGCCGCTGTCAGCCTTGGTCGAGACCAAGCGTCTGATGAAGAAGGCGCAGCAACCTGCCGTGCTCGAGCGCATGGGCGAGGAGGGCCAGAGCTTCGGCCGCATGCTGCGCGAGCCGGCTGCGAAGGAGGCATTCACGGCGTTCATGGAGAAGCGCAAGCCGGACTTTTCGAAGGTTTGACAGCAAGGCTCTCGGAGGTAGAAGAACGCGCTTCGACAGGCTGCGCGCTGCAAAGGTGCCTGCGGGTGTGCGGGGCGGCGTGCCACTGTGGCGGTCGTCGCTTCGCGCCGACTCCCCTGCGATGCTCGCGCAACCGGCCTGCCGCGGAACTCGCGACGTTCACTTCGTTCACTCTGCTCAAACAGCCGCGGCAAGTCAGTTCACGAAGCA
>NZ_JBLFFN010000017.1:0-107020 GCF_051400855.1 Variovorax stachyos
CGCCTATGTAGTCGTCAAGGCACTCCGGCAGCAGAGTGACCTGCTGACGGTCCTCGCCTTCGATGAATCGCTTCATGGGCAGCCACCTCGCTCAGACGGGTTGGCTCAATATAGGCGACCATCAAGGGAGTTTCCACACAGGCTCGGCCGGTGACGGCTGTTGCTGCTCATTGTTGCCGGGCCAGAGGTCAGTGCGCATACGCTATGCGCTGCGCGGCTCCTGAATGACGCGGACCTCACCTGCCCAGGCGTGGTCGGCTTCGTAGATCACCCACACGGTGCCCGACGCCTCATCCATGTACTTGGTGTTGTACCAAGGCGAGGCAGCATCCCAGTTCTGAACCATCGATAGAGCACCGAGGGGCGCCTGCTCCTGAGACCAGGCGCCGACCCGAGCAACCTCTGCTCGCTCTTTGGTGTTCCGAGGCTTCACGCATGCTCCTGTTTCTGAGGGCCGAGGGAAGGACCGGTATTGGCCTGCCACACCTGCACCGATGCCAGCGGACCCGAAGCTGGCCTTCCAGGCCCTCCAAAGCAGCCAGTCGAAGCGTGGAACTCGTCGTCGTACCCGCTGTTGATGTCCAAATGTGAAGGTGCCGCCGCTGAGGCGCCTCTACCGTTCCGTCCCCTTTTCGCAGCGATGTTTACGCGCTCGCCCTGCCATCCTCATCCATGACAATAGGCTAGAACGGCAAAGTGCCCGTGGAACGGCTCGCATATGCTCAGGGCCTTCGCCGGCCAGCTTGGGTCTTCCGTGGCGTAAGTTGACTTGCTGCGATGCCATTTGCCATCAGGGGTGAGGACGGAATCTGTCACGCCCTCCTCGGTCAGTAGCTCCACGGGGAAAATGACGTATGGGTGCTCAGTTGGAGTTCCCGAGTAGGCCGGACAACTCACCTGACTCTGTTCCATCCATTCCTTTGTGCAACACCAGTAGTAGTCCCAGTGGGCGCATGCCGCCGGAACGTCGTCTTCCCACATTCTGAACGGCTTCATCATCATTGCGGCTGCGCTCTCAATGGAGTCAGTGTCATTGATGTTGATGCCCTGTGGAAGGATGAGGAGGGAGAAGAATTTCACGATGGCTGAGAGGGTTCTGCGGACGCCGACGGTCGCGCTGCAAGCGAGATTAGGACACAACTTGACGGTCTGAGTCGCGCGCGTCACATCGTTGACTACAGCGCAATGGACGCGGTACGAGAGATGCTGCTACAGCCGTTTTCGAGCATCTGCTCATCTACGAACGACTTCATGGCGTCCGGCAGGGACACGTTCATCGTGCTCACGACGCAAAGCTTATGCGGTTGACAAAATTTGGCAAGGCACGAGGCTTCGGACTTCTCTCGTCGCCGTGCCTCCTGAATCGGCGCAAGGCGTACGAACGGCCTTGAACGCGAGAACGGTGGGGCGACATCGCCGCGCGCGAGAAGATAGCCCCTCCTCCCCTCCTCCCCTCCTCACCTCCTCTGCTCTTCTCCTTCTCCTTCTCCTCGGCTCCTCTTCTGTCTTCCTTTCCGTTTCCACCCGGCCCGTGCCCGCATACCACGCAGAACATCCGGAGCGCGCGCTTGCGACAGCGGCAGGTCATGGACGGGCGACTGCAGCGCTCGAGGATGCAGGGCGCACCGTGGGGTCAGGAAATTCGGCTACTGGGCTGAGTCCGAGACCGCGCGCCGCATTCCAAACGAACAGCACGCACCAAGAGCGGCCCGCAATCATGTGTCGGGGCGACCGCGGAGGTACGGGGAGCACATCTTGGTCACCGGGCCGAGCCTCGCAGACCTCAGATTGCGGGGTAGACTCCGGCGCCCATTTGAGCCAGCAGATCAATCACGAGATCCTCATGGGCCTGCAGCGACTGCGAGCTCTTGTCATCCCAGATCTCTGTTGAATGAATGCGATCCCCGAAGAGGACGATCACTTCGCATCGGTTGTCGCGCTTTGACATCCAGTGCAGGCCCTGGGCGCGCGGCATGTTCTGCCAGATCCATAATGCCCACGCACGCGTTCGAGGGTAGTCATCCTTCTCGCCGTCGAAGAGGTCGGATGGCACCAGGCCGCTGGCCTTGAGTCCCAAGCTCGTGAGATTGACCAGCTGGAGCGGCGCCGTTCCGATGCGGCTCAGGTGTAGGTCGTTGCTGTAATCCGCTTCCAGGTCGTGAAGATATCCAGCCGAAGGCGTGGGCACATCATGCAGAACGACTTCGGCAATGGCGCCGCGCTCATCGCTCGCCGCGTAGATCATGGGAATCGGCTTGTTCGTGGCGGGGTCGAAGAGAGGACTGAAACGCGCGTTGCCGAGCCCAGAAGCATTGAAGGCGGCCGGCGCGTACTTGCCAGCGTGCACTCGATACCAGACACCCGCTTTGTGCAGGAGCAGGCGAAATGGCTTGGGAGGTGGCGGCAACAGTCCGGGCGGACTAGCCATGCACCGCGCCTGCCATGTGATCTTCCGCAGCGGCCACCACAGCGTCCGGGTCGCGTGCGATCACCTCGCGTGGACGCCTGCCTTTCAGTTTGGAATTGGTCGATTCAAACCAGGAAGCCACCCTGAAAGGCGAATAGTCATTCATGATCTCGAGAATCTTCTTCGCGGCTGGCAAGGGCTGCCAGGTCGCATCGAAGAGGTAGGAGGGATAGATCTTCCTGCCTCGGTGGTCGATCCCGAAGATTCTGCCGCTGTGCTGCCAACGGCTCACCGCTGCATGCAGGTTGGCCGCCTTCGCATCAAGCCTCTGCCCGATCTCTGCGGCCGTGTACCACTCAGTCCCTTGCAAAACAGCGTCCATGGCGCGCTTCTCGAGCTCGATCCGGGTGGCCGAGGGTCGCCTGGGCTCGATCTCGTCCACCAGCGCCTGCATCGATTGCCGTTCCAGTTCGTTGATCGCCTCGCGCACATTCATGGTGAGCTTTCGCTCCTTGGGTGCCGCAAGGGTCTGCCCGAGCTGACTGATGATGAGGCGACTCGCTGCCCGCATGCCGTCGATACGGGTCAAGAGGGTCTGGACCGCATCGTCGGACTCGGTGACGGCGATCCGGCTCATGGCTGCTCCTGTGAGATTCGTTAGGCGCATTTTATAAGTCACAGTTCTCACACGCAAGTCCCGCAATCCGCCCGATGGGCAGCATCGGACGGCTGCGGCGGCTTTGCGCCCCAACTCGCGCGGCTCCGCGCCTCTGTTCGTGTTGCGAATTATCGAACTCAGCGCGCTGTCGTGATCGCGATCCCGCGAATCTGCCCTGCCTTCGGTGCCGCCGCCGGTCGCGCATAGCGATCGGGCAGGAGCCGATGCATCAGCTCGGCTTCGCGTGCCCGCGCCAGCGCAAGGCTCGCCAGCTTCACATGTCCGTAGCCGCGGATCGCCAGCGGCACCGAAGCCACCTGCGCCGCAAGCTCCTGGTTGGTCGATGACAGCACCGACGCCAGCTCGTCCAGGCGCCGCTCGAAGTGTTCGATGAGCCCGCGCTCCAGCCTCCGCTCCGCCGTGTAGCCGAAGGGATCGGCCACCGTGCCGCGCAGCCGCTTGCCGTACGCCAGCCATTTCATGGCCGGCAGCATCCACGCGCCGAGGCGCAGCTTGGCAGGCGGCCTGCCGCCCCGGGGCCGCGAGAGCAGCGGCGGAGCCATGTAGAACTCCAGCTTCACGTCGCCTTCGAACTGGTCGCGCAGCTGCTCGCGAAAGTGCCCGTCGCTGTAAAGCCGCGCCACCTCGTACTCGTCCTTGTAGCTCATGAGCTTGAGAAGACTAAGCGCCGCACGGCGCGTCACCGGAAGCTGCGGGTCCCCGCTGGCGAGCGCTGCCTCGCGCTCGCGCAGCCCGCGCACACGCGACGCGAAGCGCTGCGCCCATGCGCTGTCCTGGTAGCGCTCGAGGTGCTCGCAACCGCGCTCGATCAGCGCCTCCAGGGACTCGGACGCCGCCGGCGAGGCCTGCGATGCGTCCTGGAGCGCCCCTGCCGCCGCATTGCGCAGGGCGCCGAGCGCCCGGGGACCGGCGGCCGCCAGCCGCCCGAGGGAGAAGGCCCGCAGGTTGGCCTCGACGGCGACGCCGTTGAGCTCGATGGCGCGCCGCAGCGCCTCCAGGCTCAGCGGGATCAGGCCGCACTGCCAGGCGTAGCCGGCGGCGAGGATGTTCGACGCCAGCGTGTCGCCCAGGAACTCCCCTGCGAGCGCCTGCGCATCGAAAGTCTGCACCTGCTCGCGACCGGCCGCGAACTGAAGCTTCTCGAGCAGCAGCGGGACCTTGAGGTCCGCCTCCGGATCGCGCAGCGACCCGGCCACCGGGACTGGATGGGTGTTCGCCACGATCCGGGTGCGCCCATGGCGCACCGTCTGCAGCGCATCGGGCGAGGCGGCCACCACGATGTCGCAGGCGAGGATCGCATCGGCCTGCTGGGTGTCGATGCGCACCTGGTTCAGCCGCCCGGGCGCATCGGCCAGGCGTACGAAGCTCAGCACCGCCCCGCCCTTCTGCGCGAAGCCCATGAAGTCCAGCACGCTCGCCGACTTGCCCTCCAGGTGCGCGGCCATCGCGATCACCGCGCCGACGGTCACGACGCCCGTGCCGCCCACGCCCGTCACGAGCAGGTCGTACGGTCCGTCCCACGCATGCGCGAGCGGCAGCGGCAACGCGGCAACCTGCTGCGCAAAGGCGTCGCCGCCGGCATCGAGCGCGCCGTTCTTCCTTCGCAGCGCACCACCGACGACGCCGACGAAACTGGGGCAGAAGCCCTGAGCGCAGGCCTCGTCCTTGTTGCAGCTGGTCTGGTCGATCCTGCGCTTGCGGCCGAACGCGGTCTCGTGCGGCAGCACCGCCACGCAGTTGCTCTGCACGCTGCAGTCGCCGCAGCCCTCGCACACCGCCTCGTTGATGAAGAGCCGCCGCGCCGGCTCGGCCATCTCCCCTTTCCTGCGGCGGCGGCGCTTCTCGGCCGCACAGGTCTGCTCGTAGATGAGCACCGTGACGCCGGGGACCTCGCGCAGGCGCCGCTGCACCGCGTCGAGTTCGGCGCGGTCATGGAACTCGGTGCCGCGGGGGAACTTCCCCTTGATCGCCGCATACTTCCCGATCGCGTCGCTCACGACCGCCACCCGCTTCACGCCTTCGGAGTCGACCTGCCGCGCGATCGCGTCCACGCTGATGACACCATCCACCGGCTGGCCGCCTGTCATCGCGACCGCGTCGTTGAACAGGATCTTGTAGGTGATGCTCGCACCGGCCGCCACCGCCTGCCGGATCGCGAGATAGCCCGAGTGATAGTAGGTGCCGTCGCCCAGGTTCTGGAACACATGAGGCGTGCGCGTGAACATCGAGTGCGAGACCCAGTCGACGCCCTCCCCGCCCATCTGGATCAGCCCCGCGGTGCTGCGGTCCATCCAGTTGGCCATGAAGTGACAGCCGATGCCGGCACGTGCCGTGGACCCCTCGGGCACGCGGGTGCTGGTGTTGTGCGGGCAGCCTGCGCAGAAGTAGGGCAGGCGCTTCACCGTGTCGGCGCCGTTGGCGAGCAACTCGGGCATGGTGAAGTCGCGCACATGCCGCAGGTAGTCGCCCAGCGCCGCCTCGCCGGGAAAGTGCTGCGAGAGCCAGCGCGCCACCAGCTCGATCAGTCGCGAAGGCCGCAGCTCGCCCAATGCCGAAACCAGCGGCCGGCCCGCCCGGTCGCGCTTGCCCACCAGCGCCGGCCTGGCACCCGGCGGCTGGTTGTAGAACAGCTCGCGCAGCTGCGTCTCCACGACGGCGCCCTTCTCCTCGACGACGAGGATTTCGGCGAGCCCCTCGGCGAAGGCCCGAATTCGCGTCGGCTCGAGCGGAAAGCTGAGACCCACCTTGTAGAGCCGCACACCGCAACGCGAGAGCGCCTGCGGCGTCACCTGCAGCCGCCGCAGCGCCTCCATCAGGTCGTAGTGCGCCTTGCCGCAGGTGACGATGCCGACTTTCGCGTTCGGGCTTTCTATCACATGGCGGTCGATGCTGTTGACCCGCGCGAAGGCGGCGACCGCTTCCAGCTTGTCGGCCAGGCGCGACTCGATGCGCAGCGAGGGCAGGTCCGGCCAGCGGTAGTGAAGCCCGTCGGGCGGCGCACGGTACCCGGTGGCCGCACGCACCGCGTCGCCATCGGCCCATGCGGCCACACGCGCATCGATCAGGTCCAGGTCCACCGTGCCGGCGCTCTCCACCACTTCCGACAGCGCCGCCATGCCCACCCAGGCACCGGAGAAGCGCGACAGCTCATAGCCGTAGAGGCCGAACTCCAGGTACTCGGCCACGCAGGCCGGCTGAAGGATGGGCATGTGCCACGCCATGAAGGCGTGGTCGCTCTGGTGGGGCATCGACGAGGACACGCAACCATGGTCATCGCCCGCCACCACCAGCACGCCGCCGTGCGGCGAGGCGCCGTAGGCGTTGCCATGCTTGAGCGCATCGCCGGCGCGGTCCACCCCGGGCCCCTTGCCGTACCACATCGCGAACACGCCCTGAGCGGTGCGTTCGGGATCCGACTCGACGCGCTGGGTGCCGAGCACCTGGGTCGCCGCCAGCTCCTCGTTGACGGCCGGCACGAAGCGGATGCCCGCCTCCTGCAAGCCCCGGCCAGCCTTCCAGATGGCCTGGTCCACCATGCCGAGCGGCGAACCGCGGTAGCCGCTGACGAAGCCCTGGGTGGCAAGCCCCCGGGCCGCGTCGCGCCGCCGCTGCATCACGAGCAGGCGTACCAGGGCCTGGGTCCCGCTCAGGAACACGGTGCGGCCGGTGGCCCAGAGGCTGTCGCCCAGTTGATAGGCGGGGCGGCGGATGGGAGAGGAATCGGCAGAGGTCGCGGGCAAGTTCATGCAGGGATTGTTCTTCTCGATCCGGAGGAATATTCTCTTTCCCAAGTCCCGATCGACCCTAGTTACGAGAATATTCTTCTCCATGAAGCCCATGACCGACGATTCCATTCCCCTGGACAGCCAATCGTTGCAGATCCTGCTGGAGCTGCAGCGCGACGCGCGCCAGACGGTGCAGCAGATCGCGCAGAAGGTCGGCCTCTCGTCCACCCCCTGCTGGCGTCGCATCAAGGAGATGGAAGCCGCTGGCGTGATCCGCGGCTACACGGTGGTCGTGGACCGAGAGAAGGTGGGCCTCAACCTCGCGGCCGTGACCGAGGTGAACCTGGATCGCCACCATGAATCGAAAGTGCGCGACTTCGAGCACGCCATCGAGGCAAGCCCCGAGATCGTGCGCTGCGTGTCGGCGACCGGCCCGGCGGACTACATCCTCACGGTGCACGTGCCGGACATCAAGCACTACGAGAAGTTCCTGCACGAGACCCTGTTCGAGCAGGCCGGCGTGACCCAGGTCCGTTCGGCGATCGTGCTGCGGGAGGTGAAATCCGAAGGGAGCCTGCCGGTCGGCTTCGGATCGACCAAGCGCGCACGCCCAAGGACGCGTTGACCTGCGCGCGACCGAAGCCTCACCGCACGCGCAGGTCCGAGCCGGCGGGCGCAGCCAGGAAGCAACACCCGCCGGTTGTCAGATGCGCGATGCAGTGGCGCACCCGCGCCGTCGCACAGTGCAGCGGCGACCGGTGTTCGCTGCGACAATCCAGGGATGCCAGACCCGGCCACCATCCCCGCTTCGCTGCCGCAGGAGGGCCCACGCGTGCCGCATCAAGGCGGCGAGCCCGGCTCTCGCTGGAAGGAACTCGATTCCTCGCCGGCCAGCCGCTTCGGCGCAGCCGCCGACCTGCTCGACCGCCTCGACACCCGTCCCCTTCACCTGCGCATTCGGCGACGCCCGTGGTGGAAGCTCTGGTGACAAGCCAGCAGCGGCCGCCCCGGTCTTCATGGCCGAGCGCAGGACGGCCGGCCCAGTCTGCTGACCGCGAATAAGCAGCCGGAACCCTGGGCGCACGACGTGCTGGACGGGGATCCCGCCTCGCGCAAACGGCAGAGCCGCAGGCCTGCCTCGCCGGACCGCGAGACCAGCATCACATGGGCATGCCCCGACATTTCGATGCGGTGCACCGCGATCAACCGGCGAGCCCCCGCGCACGACAGGCGCTCGCGGCCGCAGCACAGCCGGCGCGGTGGCCTTTCTCAACGGCTGCGCGCTGCCGCCTTCACCCGCGCATTGACTCATCCGGACTGCTACCGGGTGAGAGCCCAAGCCTCACGTAACGTGCCACCTGCTGGATAGGCCAGCCGGAGCGCACGAAAGTGACGAGGCAAGTGAGCATGGCAACACGCAGGGAGTTGATCGAGGCCGTCGGCGCGCGGTATCGGTTGGGTTCCAAGACCGAGCGGAGCTCGATCCTGGACGAGTTTGTGGCGATCACCGGCTATCACCGCAAGCACTGCATCCGTTTATTGTCCAAGCCGCAGACGCCCCCGAACGAGCGCCGGCCCAACGTTCGATACGGCCCTGCCGTGTGGGAGGCTCTGGGAGCACTCTGGGAGGTCTCCGACCGCGTTTGCTCCAAACGCCTGAAGGTCATGATTCCGGCCTTGCTGCCCGCGATGCTTCGACCCGGCCGGATCAGAGACGACCCGAGCTTGCATGCCCAGCTGGTCGCGGTCAGTCCGGCCACCATCGACCGGCTCCTTGCTCCGCTGCGGCTCGCCGCCAGCAAGGGCAGGCGTCGGGCCGCCGGCAAAGCTCGGCAGTCCGCCGTGCGGTACCGATCCGCACCTTCGGCGACTGGAACGATCCCGCACCTGGTTACCTGGAAGTCGACTTCGTCGCGCATTGTGGACCTCAACTCGCGGGCACCTTCGTTCAAACACTGGTGCTGACCGACGTTGCCACTGGCTGGACGGAGTGCGTCCCGGTGCTGACGCGCGACAGCACCCTCGTCATCGATGCGATCGACAGGGCTCGGGTCCTGTTTCCGTTCCCGATGCGCGGCGTGGACTTCGACAACGATAGTGTCTTCATGAACGAGCGGGTCGTGGATTGGTGTCGTGCTCAAGGTCTTGAGGTCACGAGAGCGCGCGCCTACCGCAAGAACGATCAGGCCTGGGTCGAGCAGAAGAACGGCGCCATCGTGCGCAGGTTGGTCGGCTATGGCCGCTTCGAAGGATTGGAGTCCGTGCGCGCACTGACCCGGTTGTACGCGGCAGCCCGTATCCACACCAACGTTTTGCAGCCGTCGTTCAAACTGCGCAGCAAATCGCGCATCGGCGCCAAGGTCGTCAAGCGATACCACCCACCCGTTCCGCCGGCGAGGCGCGTTCTGGCACATGATGGAGTCCGCCCCGGGGCCAAGGCCAGGTTGGCGCGAGTCGTGGCAACAGCTGACCCTGTCGTACTTCTGAACGAGATCCGGGCTGCTCAGGAAGACTTGGGACGTCGCGTGGACCAACGTGGTGTAGGCGGCTCCTGTGCAAACGCCGACGAAGCCCTCGGCAGCCTCGCCGCTGCGAGGCCCTCGGTCCACAGCGGAGAGCAGCGTGCGATCCATCGGCGACCCTACAAGCGCCGCAAGCCCTTACCGCAAAAGACGCGCATGTTGGACGCCTATGAAAACCAGGTGCGCAACTGGCTCCATCGGCAACCGGGAATGACCGCCGTCGAAATCCTCAAACGGCTGCGAGAACTGGCCCCAGCAGGAACGTTCACGGACAAGCACCTGAGAACGGTGCAGCGTGCTCTCTCAGCATGGCGTGCAGACGCAATCCGTCGGTGGATCGATCAATGCCGCCTTGAAACCGAAGTAAGCGTGCCTCTGCGGATTGAGGCTGCTGCGCTCTGAAGGGGGCCAGGCGCAGCGCGCCCGACAACAGATTGATAAAGAAAACCAACTCGGCACAAGCGGCCGTGGACAACGCTTCGCGTTGACCACCGCCTGAGCCTGCGCCACACATGATCGCTGAAGGAAGGAACGACACCGCGCTTCACGCGCTCGGTAACATTGCGCCGTGAGGCAACATGGGGGGTCAGTTTCTCGTGTCGCCTGACACACGTCTTGCAGCGAATGCTCGAATCTTCGCCTCGCCGGACGTGCCGAAACTGTGGCAGCGAATTGCTCCGGCGGCCTTCAAGGTCCGCGGGCCAAGCTTGAGAAGTACCCCAGGCTGGACCACGGGGGTGTTCAAACCTGAAGGTGGCGCGGCTGCAACCTGAGCCTTACTTGCCGCCCGGCCACCTGATCGATGCATCACGGCCGGCCAGCCTAATCGGGATGCGCTCACGCGCTATAGTGGTCGCCCGAGCCTCCGAAGCACGAGCTGCTGGCATGCCCCGTCGCTTCGTGCCTGACCAAGGAGGTCTCCATGCACCGTTTCCTTTCCAACAACCGCGATGAACTGATCGCGCGGTGCAAAGCGAAGGTTGCCCAACGCCCACTCCGCGCAGCGACTGAAACGCAGCTGGCCCATGGCGTGCCCATGTTCCTGCACCAGCTCACAAGAACGCTCGCCGCAGAGGAGGACGACGAGATGGATGTGAGCATCGCGTTCTCGGGGCCTTCGGGCGGCGACACGCTCGCCCTGTCAGAAATTGGCGTGAGCGCCACAGCCCACGGCAAGGAACTGCTCCATCTGGGCTATACCGTGGATCAGGTTGTCCATGACTATGGCGATCTGTGCCAGGCCATCACAGACCTCGCATTCGAGCGGGATGCGCCATTCGCCGTGGGCGAGTTCCGAACCCTGAACCGTTGTCTGGACAACGCCATTGCGGACGCCGTCACCGAATTCAGCTCTCAACGCGATGCGAAGATCTCGATGCAGCAGATCGCGGGCGAAAAGCAACGCCTGGGATTCCTGGTTCACGAACTGCGCAACTCGCTCGGAACCGCCACGCTCGCCATGCGGGCGCTCGAACTGGGCAACATGACGATCAGCGGCGCGACGGGGGCGGTCCTGAAGCGAAGCCTCTCGACACTGGGACTGCTGATCAGCAGGGCCACGGCCGAAGTGAGGGGAGAAGGGGGAGATCAACGCCAGACTTTTTCCGTGGCATCCTTCATTGCGGATGTCGACCTTGTAGCCCGCCTCGATGTGGCGCGCAAAGGCGCGGTGTTCGAGGTGCGAGCCGTCGATCCCTCGCTGGCGATCCTGGCCAACCGGGATCTGCTCCATGCGGCGCTGGCCAACCTGCTGCAGAACGCCTTCAAGTACACCAAGGAGGGCTCTATCGTGACCCTGAGCGCCTACGCAGCGGGCGATGAGGTTCTCATCGATGTCGAGGACCATTGCGGAGGATTGCCGGCAGGTGGCGCCGCAAAGATGTTCATCCCTTTTCGGCCGAACGAGGACCGCAGGGCGGGTCTCGGACTAGGGCTGTCCATCGCTCGACAAACCATCGAGGCAGACTATGGAACCTTGACGGTCCGGGACGTGCCGGGCTCGGGCTGCGTGTTCACCATCAGCCTTCCACTTCACGCTCTTCAGTAGGGCGTCGCTGCACATCATTTTGAAGAGCGCTGAAGTCCGCTCTGCAACAATGCCAATGTCTCGGGGCCCTCGCAGTGCCTTGCGCTGTCACCTTGAGCGTTCAGGATGTGCCGGCATCTTCTTCATTGCTTCGTCGAAGCTCTTGCTCGCGAGCCGACGCAGCCTCCGGCAGGCGTCTTCTTCCAGCCTGGCCGGTTGAGGACCCTGTCCACGCAAGTACTCCAAATTTCGGTAGAAAAGAATCTCTTCTTGGTCGGCCAACCTACCTGCCTCTCGCCAGATTCGGAGCAACGTTATGCAATCCGTGCTCGAACCTCCGAGCGGATTAGTCAGCGTCCCTCGGCGGCCCGCGGTGAAACTGCAGCTTCCACCCTATGCCGGGCTCACTTCTTGAGGTACTCGCGCACATCGTCGGCCTGGTTGCCCACCACGTCGACCGCCTTGCGCAGCTCATCTTCAGTGACGCCGAGCGACTTGGCCCAGTCCCTGACCTCATCGTCTTGGCTCAGGTTGACTGGGGTGCGGTCCTGGCCGCCCACTTTGCTCTTGTCGCGTTCCATGTTGTCTTGCTCCTTGAGCCATACAACCGGGTCCGGTTGCCAGCGCCGCTCGAGCGCCGACAGATCCTGGATTACTTTGACCCTTTCCGCTTGGCTTTTCATGAGGGCCATTGGCGCATTTGCCTGACCGCCGCTTTGTAGGAAGGGAGCTACCTCGTTGCATATGATCCAACTACAACGGTTCTCTCCAAAGAGGCAGGCCCGGCGACCGACTGCGTCTTCGACATGGAGAAGAGGGCAAGGATCTAACCCGGTTCCCGTGTTGAAGCGCAAGGCCAGGATGCTCAAGCGCATGGAAGGGCTCCCGTCCATACTGCCGATGCCCCACGTAGACGCGGCGCACGGGCCCGGAGCCGTTCGAAGTCGCCGAGCAACTGAAGCTGGAAGGGGTCGGTCGCCATGAGGATCGACAGCCTCTGCAAGCCCGCGTACGCACCTCAGCATGGATCACGCGCAAGGACGCGATCCTTCCGGAGAGATTCCAGCACCGAGCACCTCGCCGAATGATAGGTCGGCCTGCTGATCGCGGGCGCGTTGATGCGCCCGCTCGGCGTCCTGCCGGGCTGAAGGCCTGGACCTCCTTGCCCAGCTTCTTCGCCCAGTGGTTCGGCATGCCCTCGGGCAGCACGCTGCGCGCCGAGCTGTGCGTACAGAGAATGAGGATGTTCCGCGTCACTTCAGCTTTCGCGCGCTTCGTGCTGGGCCGCCATGCGCTCCAGCTTCGCCATTGCCAGGGACAACATGAATCCGACGCGGCGCTTGAGCATCACGGCGGTGTCCATGAACGCATGCCTTTTCTTCCTCGGTGCCTTCGACGCTGCAGGGTCAGCCACGCCCCGGCGGGCGGTGACAGGCTGACCAGGTCACACCGGACCGACCTCCTGTGCAGCCGGATCGCACAAGGTGATGACGAAATCCATAGGTACGGCGCGATCCTTGCGAAATCGCCTCAGCTCTTGCGGCTGTAGCCGCGGGCATCGATGCGCAGGGTGCGCAGGGTCGCGAGCACGAGCGGATGCATGGCACCCTTTGGGTGACTCCGAAACGCCGCTACAAGAACATGAACGCCGCCGCTGCGACCGCGGTGGGCCCCAGGGCCCCGAGCAGTAGTCCTCCCGCACCAATTGTCTCGTCAGCGAAGCCACGCATGAGCAGGGCCACGCCAGCTGGATTGGGTGCATTGGCGATCACCGTGAGGCCACCGCCGGCCACGGCACCTGCGACAAGCATGTACTTCGATCGGTCAGAAATGCCGACGATGAGCGAGCCAAGGTAGGTCAGCGCTGCGTTGTCTGTGATAGCTGTGAGGCCAAGAGCACCTAAGAACAGCGCGATGGGTGTGAGCCCGGAAAAGATTGGCTGGAGCCACCATTGCTGCATGCCGCCGAGCACGACCAAGCCCGCAAGAAGAACCCGACGAGCAGCGCCTCCTTCAAGATGAGCGGACTCTGGTGTCGCTCGTAAGCCTGGGTGAACCCAAGGAACATCAAGAACAGACTCAAAAATGCGACAGGATGGTGGGCAAAAAAAAGTACCACCCCAGCCAGCAGCGCCAAGTTGACGACAACCACGGATGGAGGCACCCGGGCTTCCGCTGGAACGTTGTCGTTGCCGGCTGGAACGGGCAGGAGATGGCGGCGCAGCACGTAGGTGGCAACAGTGGCGTTCAGCAGCACAGCCAATGCCGCCTTCCAGCCAAACGTGGCGAGCATGAAAGCGCTGTCTCATTGCCAGGTGGTCGCCACCATCAGGACCGGCGGGGCTGCATAGGAGGTGAGCGTTCCGCCGATGGAGACGTTGACGAACAGCACGCCCAGGGCGAGATATTTCACGCGCTCGGGCACTTCGGGCCGAAAGATCTGCGGTGCGAGCATCAAGGCTGCAATGGTCATTGCAGCGGGTTCCGTGATCAATGAGCCGAGCAGTGGCACCGCTGCGAGGCCCAGCCACGCTGTTGCGAGTGGCGTGCGCACGGGCACCATGCGAGCGATGGCGTTGACCTCGACATCACGGTGCGCAGCACAGGGCGCGAAGCCGCGATCACCATCACCACAAAGACGAAGAGCGGCTCCGTGTAGTTGCGAGATTCCGCGTAGTCGAGCGCAGTACCGCCACCGGCGACCATCGCCATCGCGATGACGAGGACAATCGCCCAGAACCCAAAGACGACTTCAACTTCGCCAAGCAGGTGAAACAGGCCGGCGTGACGCGGATAACGATTGGAGAGGCGCTCGAACTGCTTTGCGCTGAACGTATGTAGCAAGGCAACAGCAAAGATGGCTGCCGCGATCCACTGCATCGGGGTATCGGACATGAGTTTCTGGCGTGACGAAACCGCGAGGCGGCCCGACCTGCGCGAATCCTGGAACGCCCGAAACAGCATGCCACCCAAGGTGCAGTTTACTTGACGGGCCCAGGCTGTTGCCCGCCATGAAATGGATCTCGGCCAACATGGGTGCAACGCAACTGCGTGGCCGCCGGACGCTCACGACCTCCGACCAAGTATCAGGTCGGGTGCCGGGAAGCAGAAGTTGACCTACTTGCGCTCGTGGCCGGCAGCTGCGACACCGAGAAGCCTTCCGAGTTCATGCGACTAGCAGCCCGAGCACGTACTCGTCGACGTAGTGCGGCTCGTCCGCCCGCTTGCAGAACACGCGCAGAGTGCCTTCGTGTACGAACCCCAGCTTTTCATAGAAGCGCAGTGCTTGCGTGTTATCGCTCTCGGCGTACAGCTCGATGCGCCTGACGCCCTCGGCCTTGAGCCGCCCAATCGCGTCAGTGAGCATGGCATGCCCCACCCCTTGCCCGTGGCGTCGGGGATCTACCGCCAGGGTTCCAAGCAAGGCGACATGCCGCACCCGACCTGGATAGCGAGTCGCCTTGTAGAAGCCGGCAAGCGCGCCATCGACCTCCCACAGGTAGAAGCACCCGCTGTCTAGGAGCTCCTCGTAGATGACCTTGAACTCGTCAAGCAACATGGGCTCGTAGGTGAGGAAAGGCACCACCCTCTCGTGCGCGTAGATCGAGGAAACTGCCTCGATGTCTTGTCGCTTGGCGAGTCGTCGCATTCGAGAATGCTTGGTGCTGGCGGAACGGGCGGGAGCGAGTGTACCGAGCGGGTGACCGCGCTTCCCCTCGGAACACCGGTGGACTCCAGAAGGCACGTCTATGAGCCGACGGGAAGACGCGCTTTGGCGACCCGGTCGGGGCAAGGAAACGGTGCCCGAATCAAGGCCGCCCCCGGCGAATCATCTCGAAAGCAGCGATAACATCCAGCACATGCGGTGCATGAGGTGACCGCGCGCCGTTCAAGAACAAGGAATCTTCGATGAGTTCGAGACGCATCTTTGTACACGGCACCTTGGCGTTCGCCGCCGGCGTGGGCAGGATGCAAGCTCAAGCCGCGTCCGACACTGCCGCGCCATCACAACCATCTGAGTGGATGGAAGCGGCGCCGGAAGCACATGGCTTCCCACCAGGAGGCCTTGAGCGTGTATTGGACTCCGGCAGCGGAGTCAGCGCACTTAGGAGTTTGCTGGTCGTGCGAAACGGGGTTCTGGTCGGTGAGCGCTACTACGGTGGCGCCTCGCGAGACGACTTGCTTGCTGTCAACTCGACGACCAAGAGCATCGTTTCGATTCTGGTCGGCCAAGCCCTGGCCCAGGGAAAGCTCAAGAGCCTCTCGCAAGCGGTCGCAGAGCTCCTTCCAGAATTGGCAGCACGGATTCCGGATGCGGCGGCGGCTTCGATATCAGTTCGGCAGATTCTCACCGGGACATCCGGTCTTGCTTATGACTACCGAACGCAAGGCCGGGCGCTGTCGACTTCAACCGACCCAGCCGTCTACGCATTCGGGCTGGAGGGCGATGGCAAAGCCCCAGGGACCTGGTCGTACAACGATACTGCCGTCGCGCTTCTCAGTCCCATACTGGAACGCTCACAAGGCCTGAGCTTGGCAGCGCTGGCCAAGCGCGACCTTTTCGCGCCGCTTGGCATCGAGCAATTCTCGTGGGAGCGCGATAAGGCCGGAAGAGAATTTTCCTATCGGGGTTTGAGGCTTCGCACGAGAGACCTTGCCAAGGTCGCGTGGACCGTTGCTGACGCTGGGAAATGGAAGGGCAAGGAAGTCGTGCCCCCTGCGTGGGTCGAGGAGAGCACGCGAACGCACACGCCGGGCTCGTGGCGCATCCAGCGCATCGGTCAGAGCGGCTACGGGTACCTGTGGTTCACCGGGCAAATCCGCGGCAAACCCGTTGCGTGGAGCTGGGGATACGGCGGGCAGTTCACCCTCGTTGCGCCCTCATTGGGTATCGCGGTGGCGACGGCCGCATCCGACCCGCGCCCCCAGGATTTGCAATCGCAAACCGGCGCGGTCATGGCCCTTGTGGCGCAAGTGGTGGAACTTGCGGCATAGCGTCCGATCTGAACCGTCATGAAGATTGACTGCTGGCTCACTCGGTGACGTTAGCTTGCGGTCGCATCTGGGAGGTTAGGGGCGCAGATCCGCTTCTGGCGGTCACCTGAAGTTCGTCCACGCCTTCGAGGTTCCATCGGGGTTTGAGAACCGCCACCCACCGACGTCCCTTGCCCTCGCGACAGCATCCCCAGCTCTAGGCTCGCCGTCGAATGGCAGTCCGGCCAAAGCCGTCTTCCTTGGTATCAACATGCCGTCCCTCGGAGGCCGCCGTCCTGATCTGATGGGGAACACAACGAAGACGCCGTGCGAAATCCATCGTGACCTCGCTGGCGCGATCACCCTGGCGAAGTCGAGCTCAGCGTCGATGGTCCCGCTCTTGCCGTTGACTGGCGAATTGGCAGGCGGTCGAGGGCGTCCCGTGTTGGGGATCTCAGACGTTGTCCGTTTCGGGCGAAGGACCCATCGTGGCGGCACGGTTTATACAGCTCGCTTAGTTCACAGTGACCACGACATGGGTGCTCGGTCCGCTGCGCATGACGTAGTTGACCGGATACAGCGCCTCGCCAGGACCGCATGCGACTGCTGAGTTCAGCATGGGCGCGAGGGCTCCGGGCAGCTTTTTATTGAACGACCCGACAGGCATGCATGCCGTGACGTTGGCGACCCCGGAATTCTTCTCGTTCCTGTCGTTGTGGAACCTGTCGTTGACCGGTAAGGTCTCTGGCCTGTACTGGCCGCCGCCGAATCCTTGATGAAGATTGAGAGATAGGATTGCCATTGATTGCCCACGTCGACGTCCATGCAGGCTCCCGGCCTCATGGTGTACCAACCTTGGCGCGTCACGTAGCAGCGCGATCCCTGAAGCTCGCATTTCGGACTCGAATCGTTTGAATCTTCATGGATCACAGCAAACACGATGTCCGTTGGTCGTCCGTTGCAGAGCTTGTTCGTCCCCGTGGCGCGACATCTCCGGCGCACCTAGCCGCAAACTGCAGCGCCCTCCCCTCCCGCGGGTGCTCTGCGCCTGCTTGGCTACGTGTGAGGCCTCATGAAGCGCTTCGAGGGGGTGCTTGCAAGACCTGTTTCCCTTGAACTGGCGACCCGGAACGGCCCTCCCATGTTCACTTCGAGCAGCACACCCACCTTCACTTGTTGCCGCCCGGCCGCTCCACCCCACATCGTTTCAGGAAAGCTAGCCGTGCTTGCCCAGGAACTGCTGCAGCCGCAAGGTGTGCGGGCGGTCGAAGAAATCCGACGGCGCCCCTGACTCGACGATCCTGCCGGCATCCATGAACACGATCCGGTTCGCGACCTCGCGCGCGAACCCCATCTCGTGAGTCACGCAGACCATCGTCATGCCCTCCCCCGCCAGTTCGATCAGCACCTCCTGCACCTCCTTGACCATCTCCGGATCGAGCGCCGAGGTTGCCTCGTCGAACAGCATCACGTCGGGCTTCAGGCACAGCGCGCGGGCAATCGCCACCCGCTGCTGCTGGCCGCCCGACAGGCTGGCAGGATAGGCATGCGCCTTGTGGGCGAGATGCACGCGCTCCAGGTAGCGCATGCCGACCTCGCGCGCCTGCGCCCTGCTGCGCTTGAGCACCCAGCGCTGCGCCAACGTGCAGTTCTCCAGGGCGCTCAGGTGCGGGAACAGGTTGAGCTGCTGGAACACCATGCCTACCTGCGCCGCTCGCTGAGTACGGCCGGCCCGCACCGGCTGGCCGTGGATATGGATGGTCCCGGCGTCGATCCGCTCCAGGCCGCTGATGCAGCGCACGAGAGTGGACTTGCCGCAGCCGGAAGGCCCGCAGATCACCACCCGCTCGCCTGCCTTCACGCACAACGTGATGTCCGCGAGCACCGGGGTCGCGCCGAAGCGCTTGGAAACGCAATCCAGCACCACGGCGTCGGCCGGCATGGTCCCGGTCGCCGCTCCAGCCAGGCCGGTGTCGCGTCGGATTTCCGTTGCCGCCGTTCCACGCCCCTCGTTCTTCGAGTGCCCGCCCGGCCCTGCTGCTTCGGCCAAGGCCGCAGTCGCAGATGCCATCGCGGGCAGGGCTGCCGGCGCTTTCAACGGCTGCCCTCCCCTGCCTGAAGCCGTCGGTACATGGTGGCGGCCGGACTGCCGGGCCACGCCACGATGGAGCCGTCGCTCACGCGCTCGCGCCCGTACACGATCCAGGCGTCGTCCACCGAGCCGATGAACTCCTCCACGACGAAACGCCAGGGCTCCTCTTCAGCGAGGAACGCATAGGTCAGCCCCCGGGACACGCTGCCATCGCGCAGCCCGTCGGCCACTGCCATCACCGTGGGCATGTAGGTGACTGCGCCCCAGCGCCCGGGCGTGACATAGCCTTCCGTTGGAGCCATCAGCGCGAGCCCGCGCGGCTCGGTCACCCGGCGGTCGCGGATGACCGCGAGATCGCGGCTTGGCGAGATGAAGGTGTCGACCACGTACAGCCCCTCGCGATAGCGCGCCACGGTCGCCATCGTGGCCGGATGGACGGCGCACTGCACGAGGAAATCGCAGCGGCGATCCAGCACGCGCGCCGCGGCGTCCTCGAAATCCTCGGCCAGGTCGATCGAGCCCTGCTCTTGCAGTCCATGAAAGCGCAGGTAGCGCTGGGTCACCAAGTGGTGGTTGCTGCCCTGCGGGCCGAGGGTGACGAAATCGAGCACGGGAAATCCTTTCTTCAGTGCAATGCAAGCCTGCGCTCGAGCCGCCGCAGCAGGATCATCAAGCCATAGTTGATCAGCAGGTAGCCCAGGCCCGCGGCGAGGAAGGCCTCGTACGGCGCATAGGTCTGGGATGCAAGCACTCGGGCGCTGCCGGTGAGCTCCATCAGCGTCACGGTGCTGGCAAGCGAGGTGGCCTTGCAGGTCAGGATGACCTCGTTGCTGTAGGCCGGCAAGGCGATGCGGGTCGCGAGCGGAAGCTGCACCCGCCAGAAGCGGGCGAAGCGCCCGAGCCCCAGAACGCGCGCGGCCTCCAGGAGACCGTGCGGAACCGCGGCAAGGGCACCGGCGAGGTTCTTCGCTGTGTACGCGGCCGAGTTCAGCCCCAGCGCGATCACGGTGCACCAGTAGGGATCCCGGAGCACGGGCCAGGCCGCCGAAGTGCGCACCGCATCGAACTGGCCCGCGCCGTAGTACAGCAAAAACACCTGCACGATGGAAGGCGTCCCTCGAAAGACCGCCACATAGGCGTCGGCGAGCCGCCGGGACACGACGAAGGCCGCGTTCTTGGCCAGTGCCAGGGGCACGGCCAGGATCGCACCGAGCAGCAGGACCAGCGCGGTCAGCTGCAGCGTGAGCACCGCCCCGCCAAGGAGAGCGGGCAGGCCGGAAGCCATGAGTTCGAGATCGATCATGGCTCAATGCGGGCATGCCTGCTGGCGCGGCGCTCCGCAAGCTCCAGCGCGACGGTCGCCGAAGTGGTCAGCAGCAGGTAGAGGCCGGCTGCCGCCAGATAGACGGTGAAGGGCTGTCGCGTGCCGACCGCCGCCTCGGCGGCCTTGCGCATCAGCTCGTCGCACCCGATCACGGAGACGAGCGAGGTCTGCTTGAGCAGCACGATCGCCTGGTTGCCGCACGGGGCCAGGCCCGTGCGCAGTGCCTGGGGTGCCACCACCGTCAGGAACGCCCCGAAGCGGCCGAGGCCGAGCACCGCCGCAGCCTCGCGCTGCGTGCGGGAAACGGCATTCAACGCTCCCCGGAATACCTCGGAGGCAAAGGCCCCGAAGGACAGCGCCAGCGCGAGCGTGCCAGCGGCGAAGGCGCCGACCTCCACCGCTGGGCCGAACAGCGCCTGCAGGGCGTGCAGGCCACCGAAATAGACGAGGAAGATCAGCAGCAGGTCCGGCACGCCGCGCACCACCGCCGAATAGCCGTAGCCGAGTGCCGCACCCACGCGGTTGCCGCTGCGCTGCAGCCAGCAGCCGATCGCGCCGAAGGCCAGCCCGAGCCCGAGCGCGCAAAGCGCCAGCTGCAGGGTCATCCATGCACCGATCCAGAGCTGGCCGCCAAACCCCTGCAGGTCCATCGTGGTCCGTTCACATCAGCTTGAAAGGGAAGTACCTAGCCGTGATGCGGTCGTACGTGCCGTCGGCGAGGATGGCCGCGAGCGCGCCGTTGAGCTGCTGCAGCAGCTGCGGCGAGTTCTTGCGAACGGCGATGGCGTTGCCCTCGCCAAGCAGCCCGCCGTGCAGCTCGGGGCCCACGAAGTCGAAGTCGCGCGCCTCTGGCTGCTTGAGAAACCCGACGTGGTAGGTCACCATGTTGCCGAAGATGTAGTCCACGCGCCCGGCGAGCAGGTCGAGCTCGGCCGCCTGCGGCGTGTCGTAGAGCTTGATGTCGCTCCCCTTGTAGTGCGCGGCCAGGTAGCCGGCCTGGATCGAGCCGCGCTGCACGCCGACCGCCTTGCCCCTGAGCGCCTGCGCCGAGACGTCCGGCGGCGTGCCCTTGCGTGCGACGAAGCGCGAGACCGTGCTCTTGTACTTGTTCGTGAAGTCCACCCGCTGGCGCCGCTGCTCGGTCACGGCCATGCTCGCGACGATCGCGTCGTACTTGTGCGCCAGGAGGCCCGGAATGATGCCGTCCCAGTCCTGCGCCACGATCTCGCAGCGGACTTTCATCTTTTCGCACAGGGCGTTGGCGATGTCCACGTCCCAGCCCTGCAGCCGTCCCTGCGCGTCCTTGTAGCTCCACGGCGGATAGGTGCCCTCGGTGGCAATTCGCAGAACCGGCAGCACCGGCTGAGCTGTCGCAGCCACGCCAGCGAGCAACGCCGCCATCCACAACGCCAGGCGCACCAGCCATCCTGCACAAGAGGCCTTCATCGCGATCGTCTCCTTGAGCTTCGAAGGCGCGGATCATCGAGCGCGGCGAGGCCAGTCCGCAAGATGTGCATGGGATGCAAAGAACGCGCCGCCAGCGCACGAGCCAGCCATAGCGCTGGCACGCTCGCCTGTGTTGCATCGGGTGCAATGAATGGACCAGCACGGACTGCACGGTTCATGCGCCTCGTCGGGGGCCACAGCACCTGAACCGCCAGGAGAGATGCCGCAGGCTTCCAACGCTTCCTGTCGCGCAGAACTCTCTGGTGTGACCTCGCCATGCGCCGCAAGCCGGGCGCATCCGCGCCGGCACAAGAAGACGGCTTGTGAAATGGATGAAGGTGTTGCACTGGCAGGCAGGTCTCGCTGGCGCCAATGCCGCGCATGGTTCGCAGGTTCGCGACGCAGCGCATGGACTTGGTCGGCTCGTCAAACTCAGACCCGCTGCTCAGCGCGCGCACCCTTAGCGCCTTGACCTCCTCGGCGAAGCGGCCGAAGACGTCGCAGCCATGCGCCCTGCCCTTACCGGGGCCGTGCCCGCCTCGCATTGGGATCGGCGCGCAGGCGCAAGCCGCAAGCCGCAGAGCACGCAAGGCAGGAAGACGCAAGCTCGGCGCGATGGAGGGACGGGATCGCGCAAGGCGCCAGCTCCCCGTTCCTGCTCGGCTCAAGGCATGGGGTGAAGACCTGCTGCGGACTGCGGGTGCCAGAAGCAGGCGACCAGACCTGCAAGTTCTGACAGTGCCCACAGCACAGCCCTCTCGCTCTAATGCCATCTCGCCCGAGAGGATGCACACATGGAAATCATCACCGGAACCGCCGACACGCTGCCGCAAGGACTTCTGCTCGAATCAGCACGTTATCGGCATCGTGTGTTCGTGGAACGGCTTGGCTGGAAGCTGCAGACGAGCGGCGGGCTTGAGTTCGACGAGTTCGACCGCCCGGACACGCGTTACGTGATCGCATGCGACGCCCATGCCCGGATCATCGGTAGCGCACGCCTGCTGCCGACCTTGGGACCTTACCTCCTCGCGGACGTCTTTCCGCAGCTCCTCGACTCGAAGGATCCGCCGCGTGCCAACTGGCTGTGGGAGCTCTCGCGCTTCGCCGCACTCGACCTGCACAGCCGGCGCGGCTCGCAGCAGCACGGCCTCGCCTCCCCGCATGCGTTCGACCTGCTGGCGGCCGCCACGGCCCTGGCGGCACAACATGGCGTACGCCAGCTGATCAGCGTCTCGCCACTTGGCATCGAACGCATCCTCAAGGCGGCCGGCGTGGATTGCCGGCGCGCCGGTGAGGCGAGAATGGTGCAGGGACAGGCACTGTTCGCCTGCCTCATCGATGTCGACGAAGACTGGCGTGCGCCTCGCCAGGCTGCATCTACGAACTTCGCCCTCCGGGACGCGCATGAACCGCGCGGGCGCCGCGCGCCGGCCGAGACAGGCTGGACGATCCGGTAGCCGGGCCATCTGCATGGCTATGCGGAGCTGCGGGGGCGGCTGCGGCTCTGAGCTCCCTGCGCCTGCGCCTGCGCCTGCGCCTGCGCGACAGTCTTGCCGCTGAACAATGCCCTGCCGGCCGCAAGGCCCCCGACCAGCTCCATTTGCAGTCGCTGCGCGTCGCGCTGGCGAATCCGCTGGCTGAGCTCGGCGATGGCGGACGCCTCGACCCCGAGGCTTCGCAGCGCGGCGGCGCCGAGCACCATTGCGGACTCGAAAGTCTCGCGCACCTGGACGTCCGCTCCAGCACGAATCAGGTCCAGGCTATGGACGCGGTCTCGGGCCCGGCAGATCACCGTCAGGAGCGGAAATTCGGCCTTCAGCAGCTCGGTGATCCTGGTCGCCGACTCGGGCACGTCGATGCAGACGAGGACGACGCTCGCCTGAGCGGCTCCTGCGGCACGCAGGATGTCCAGGCGCGTGCCGTCGCCGTAGTAGACCTGGAAGTCCAGGCCGCGTGCGACATCGATCATTTCCACGTCCGTGTCGATGATCGAAATGCCATAACCGCGCGCAAGCAGGAACTGGCTTGCAATCTGGCCGGTGCGGCCAAAGCCGATCACCAGCGCGGCGCCGGCGAGTCCAACGGGACGGTCGTATCCCCTGGTCCTGGGCAAGCGCCGATGGCGCACGAAGCGCAGCGCGACAGTGGCCACCGGCGTCAGCACCATCGAAAGAATGACGATGGCTGTGATGGTCGCGTTCTGCCGGGCATCGATGAGGCCGGCGCCGGCCGCGGCTGCGTAGAGCACGAAGGCAAACTCACCGCCCTGGGCCATGAGCACGGCCCGTTCGATCGCCTCGTCCCGAGGGGATCGGAACAAGCGGGCGACGAGGTAGATCACCAGGGCCTTCGCGGTCATGTAGGCAGTGACAAGGGACAAGATCGCTGCCCAGTTTGCTGCGATCACCGCCAGATCCAATGACATGCCCACGGCCATGAAGAAGAGCCCGAGCAGCACGCCGCGAAATGGCTCGACGTCGACCTCCAGCTGGTGGCGGTAGGACGAGCCGGACAGCAGCACGCCCGCAAGGAACGCGCCCATGGCCATCGACAGACCGCTGCGCTCCATGGCATAGGCGGCGCCGAGCACGACCAGCAGGGCCGAGGCCGTCATGACTTCCCGAGCCCGTGCATGCGCCAGTAGGCCGAACAAGGGGTTCAGAACAGGCCGCCCCGCCACGATGAGCCCGGCGATCGCCGCCACGCCCACGAGGATCGACGCGCCCGTGCCGCCGCGCGGCGAGGCGCTGCCCTCCCCCACCGGCGCAATGAATGCGACAAGTGCGAGCAAGGGAACGATCATCAGGTCCTCGAGGAGGAGGATGGACAAGATGCGCTGCCCGTGCGGTGATCCAAGGCGCCCCTGCTCTTGCAGCATCTGCATCACGATGGCGGTGGAGGTCAGGACGAAGCCGCTGGCAGCGATGAACGACGCGGCAACGCTGAGCCCGGACGCGATGCCGACGCCTGTCAGCAGCAGCGAGCAAAGGCCCACCTGGACCAGGCCAAGACCGAAGATGTGCCGCCGCAGGGCCCAAAGCCTCGAGGGGCGCATCTCGAGCCCGACGATGAAGAGGAACATCACGATGCCGAGCTCGGCCACCTGCAGGATGGCCGATGGCTCCTTGAAAAGGCCCAGGCCGAAGGGGCCGATGACGGTCCCGCCGGCGACATAGCCCAGCACCGAGCCCAGGCCCAATCGCTTGAACAGCGCCGCGCCGGTCACGCCTGCGCCAAGAAGCGTGATCACCGGAAGAAGATCGATGCCGTGCTGCGGGGCGCTCATGCGACCGGTCCTGCGCGGTTGGGGGCATGCCGGCCGGCGCGGCATGCGGGACAGGCTGCCTTCAGATCGTGTTCTCCCAGGCCGCGTGCTGGTGGACCTTCAGCATGTCCTCGATGGCCTTCGGCACGACGTTGCGGAACTTGCCCGAGTCGGCCGGCACGATCTCGACCATGCGATCGATCATCTCCTGCGGGTCCATCCTGCCCTCGGGCGTTGCAAAGAAGTCATCGAAGCCCTTGCGCAGGTCCGCCCGCCTGGTGAAGTGCTTGCGGTCGTCGAGCCAGCGGAATGCGTTGTCGGCCATCGTCTCGTTATAGCCGGTGTAGTAGGCGCCGGGATTGATCGTCTGGACCCTGATGCCCAGGGGCCTCAGTTCCTGCTGCAATGCCTCCGCGAAGGATTCCAGTGCATGCTTGGTCGCCACATAGGTGCCCCAGTTGGCCGGCGTGAAAAGGCCGCCCATCGATGAGGTGAACACCACCTTGCCCTTGATCTTGCTGGAGACCCATTTCCGTACGACGCCCTGGGTCAGCACCAGCGGCAGGAAAACGTTGATCTCGAAGTTGCGGCGCACCAGGTCCACGGGGATCTCCCAGACCGGTCCGCTCTCGCCTTGGCCGGCGTTGTTCCAGAGCACGTCGAAGTCCCAGTTCAATGCCTGGGCAATGTCGTAGGGGTCCGTCAGGTCAAGCCGCTCGACCCGCAGATTGGACAGGCCCAGCGCCATGGCCTTCTCGCGCAGCGGCGTGACCTGCGGCGAGACTTGCACGGTGGCGATGACATCGTGTCCATTCTTCGCCAGGCCGATGGCGCCGGCTTCCCCGAAGCCGCTGCCGGCGCCGGTGATGAGGATGGTCTTGGCCATGGAGCTGCTCCTTATGACGGATTTGTCGGGTTGAACGCTGCCTGTCAGGCAGGCAGCCGAAGCGTTCCTCGTCGGGTCGCTTCATGATCTAGAACTTGCCGGGTCGCGACGAGTTAATTGGCATCAATGCTTGCTTACTTCGCGGGGCCGGCGGACCTTGCACGATCGGCAGGTTCGCGACTGCAACGATTAGCACGGATTAACGCGCCGAGTCGCCCCGCCGGGGCGATCATTGCGCACCCCCAGCTCCCCACCTCAGTACCACATGCCAGGAGCCTTCGTGTTGGCAGTCGCGGCGCATGGCGCTTGCTGCCGGGATCTCTTGCGTTCGGCGGCCCGCTGGCTGGTCTTGGCACTCGCGACGATCTGCGCGGTCGGATGCGCAGCGTTGCCGACGCCGGCGAATGTCCAGGCATCCTTTGCGATTCCTTCCAGCGAGCAGACCACGCTGGGGCGACTCGCGAAGAACTCCAGCCCGGACCCGAGCCTGACGGGAGTGCGCTTGCTGCCGACCGGTCCGTACGGCCTGGGCAGCCGCATCGCCCTGGCCGAACGTGCCGAGCGAACCCTGGATGTCCAGTACTACCTTGTCCAGAACGACGCAACCGGCCGGTATTTCCTGCTGCTGCTGAAGCACGCCTCGTCGCGGGGCGTGCGCGTGCGGCTTCTGATCGACGACATGTACACGGCAGGCATGGACGAGATGCTCATCGGGCTCGCCTCGTACCCGAACGTGGAGGTTCGACTGTTCAACCCCTTTTCGGCTGGAAGAGCTCACGTAGCCACGCGCTTCGCAGCCTCGGCGCTCGACTTCTACCGCGTCAACCACCGGATGCACAACAAGCTGTTCATTGCGGACGGTGCAATGGCGATCGTCGGCGGACGAAACATCGCTGACTCGTACTTCGCGAGAGACCCGAACCAGAACTTCGCCGATCTGGATGCATTGCTGGTGGGCGCCGTGGTCCCCCAGTTGTCGGCCGCATTCGATGAGTACTGGAACAGCGAGTTTGCAATTCCCGTCGGCTACTTCGGACCATCCTCGGTGTCGGTGCAGGAGCGCCGCGCGGCATTCGATGCGGCCACCGCGCACGACTCGCTGCCGGCGGGATTCTTCCAGGAGAAGACGGACGTGCTGGGCTACGGACCCATCGTCGAGGAGCTCGGCGAGCAGCGCATCGGCCTCATCTGGGGCGTGGCGAATGCATGGGTGGACCCGACCGCGAAGGTATGGAACTGCCGGCCCATTCCCGAGGGGAGCACGGCGCCGCATCTTCACACCGTTCGGCTACGCGTCGAGGAGTTGCTGCGAAACGCGCGCGAGGAAGTCACCCTGAGCTCCCCCTACTTCGTGCCTGCGGAGAACGGCATGGCCATCTTCGGCGACGGCGTCCGTGAAGGCGTCAGCTTCAAGGTGCTGACCAACTCGTTGGCCGCGACGGATGAGCCGCTGGTCCATTGGGGGTACATGCGCTATCGCAAGCGAATGCTGCGCATGGGAGTGGAGCTCTACGAGCTCAGCCCGACGCGGGCCAACAGGGACCGCGGCTTCGGACTGCTGGGGAGCCGCACGCTGGGCACCCTGCACGCCAAGACGGCGGTGATCGACCACTCGACGGTGTTCATCGGCTCGATGAACTTCGATCCCCGATCCGATGCGCTCAACACCGAGATCGGCATCGTGATCGAGAGCCCTCAGCTCGCCCGGGAGCTGCGGCGACTGATGAACCTGGACAAGCTTCAGAGTGCGTACCGGGTTCGCCTCTCGCCGACGAACGGCAGCGTGGAGTGGGTCGGCATCGACGACTTCAAGGAAGTGGTCTGGAACGACGAGCCGGATGCGGACCTGAGAACGCGCATGTACCTGTGGCTGGTGGCGCCGTTCGTTTCAGAGGGCATGCTGTGACGCGATTCTTGTCGGATTTCGCACGAGTCCCTAAACTTCGTGCCCCGTCCGGCTAGGAGTCCCCGCCATGTCGAGTCACATGCATTTCCCTGGCTATCGCTGGATCCTGATGTCGGTCTTCCTGCTCGCATGGAGTGGCGTGCCGTGGGCACAAGCGGCCGATGCCTTCCCCTCGGGCCCGATCCGGCTGATCGTCCCGTTCGGCACGGGAGGCGCGACGGACCTCGTGGCGCGCGAGCTTTCGGCCAGGATGGGTGCGGCGCTCGGACAGCCCGTCCATGTGGAAAACCGCGCCGGCGCCGGCGGTGCCATCGGCGCCGACGCGGTCGCCAAGGCCCGGCCAGACGGCTACACGATCGGCGTGGCGACCGCATCGACGCACGAGTACACGCCGGCATGCCGAAGGGACTCGCCCTACCACCCGGTGAGCGACTTCGAGATGGTGGGGCTGGTAGCGACATCGCCGACCCTCGTGTTCGTGAAGGGGGACTCGAAATTCTCCAGCTTCCCGGACATCCTCGCAGCCTCCAGGCAGAACCCCGGCGCCTTCACCTGGGGCACGCCTGGGGTCTGCAGCAATGCCCATTTCCTGGTCGAGATCCTGAACAGGAATGGCGCAGGGCGCATCACCCCCGTGCCGTACCGCGGCAACAACCAGGCCGCCGTCGACCTGATCGCGGGGCGCATCACGCTGGCGAGCGATGCCGTGACCACGGTGTCGCTGGGCTTCGTCACGTCGGGCGCGGTGCGACCTGTTGCGATCATCGGAAAGTCCGAGCTTGGTGCGCTCAGGGGCGTTCCTTCGTTTCGCGACCAGGGCCTGGACATCGGCGCCTTCAGTGTCTGGCAGGGGCTGGTCGCTCCCGCGAAGACGCCATCGGGCATCGTTGCCAGGCTGAACGCGGCGCTTCGCCATGCGCTGGCCGATCCCGCACTTCAGCGACGCTGGCAGGACGATGGCATCACACCTTCGTCCGACAACAGCCCGCAGGCCATGAAGGCGCAGATCCAGGCGGGTTACGAGAGCTCGCGAAAACTGGCCGAGGAGCTCGGACTCTCGTCCAACAACTAACGGGCGTCGCCCGCTGCGTCGTCCAGCAATGCCTTGATCTCCAGGCAGGCCGCGCGGGCCGCCATGACATCCCGGGTGTCCAAGCCCTCGCTCACCAGGGCCAGCGTGGTCTCGAGCACCTGAACCGCCTCTCGCTGTCTTCCGAGTTTGCTTCGAACGCAGGCAAGGCTCACGGCCGCCCGCAGGGCCCAGGACAGCGTTCCGTCCTGCAGTGCGAGGTCGAGCGCGCTCGCCAGCAGCCGTTCGCTGGCTTCAGGATCGGCTTCGCGCAAGCGCTCGCCCTGGACCCTCAGCAGCTCGCACCGGCACCAGCCGGCCAGGCCCGCTTCGCCGATCTCGATCAGGCGGCTCGTCACGTAGTGAGGGTGAAAGGTGGCCATCAACTGGGCCAGTTGCGGCACCAGCTCGACCGAAGGCGGCGGGGGCGGCGGCACGCCCGATGCGCCGTCCTCGAGCCATCTGACGTAGCCGTCGAAGGCAAGGCCGTATCCCCGCCATACCGTCAACGCCCGCTCGGCCGTCAGCCGAAGCAGGCGGTGCAGGCGCTCCCGGGCCAGCTCGATGCGCCCTGCCCAGATGGCGAGCGGGCACGCACTGGAGGCGAGCGCGCTGGCAAGCGCGACGGGTTCATGCGCGCGTTCGGCAGCGTCGATCGCCTGTTGAATCGCACGCTCTGCCTGCTCCGGAAGACCCAGCAGCCAGAGCACGCGCGCATGGATGGCCCCCATGGCCACGCGCCGGTCGATCCGTACACCCGCCAGGAAGGGGACCCGGATGAGGGCCGGGTCCGCGAGGCCTCGCTCGCAGCAGGCCGCTGCAGCCCGCTGGTCGCCCAGCAGATGCAAGGTGGGCGCGAGGATGCGGTCCCGGTGCAGTTGCAGCGCGACGTCGGTGCTGTCGGACGTGAGCGCCGCGAACTGCCGGGCATGGACCAGCATGAGCTTGGGATCGGACGCCTGGTACGCCGCCATCCATTGCGTGCTGCGTGCGATTGCCATCAAGTGGGGATCGCCGATCTGCTGCGCGAGCTCCAGCGCCCTGGCGAAGGCGCGATCGCGATCGGGATGCAGTCCGCGGGCATTGAAGATGGCATGGCCCGAGACGACGTTGAGCTCGAAATCCAGCCGCGCATCGATGGCAACGGCCAATTCGGCACGGCGCGCCATCGCCCGCTCCACATACTGGCGGTGCTCGTCCGTGAACGACAGCTGGAAGAACAGGGGTGCGGCCTTCACCACCAGCGCAATGCCGAGCGCAGCGTCCGCGTCCTCGTCGAAGCACCAGTTCAAGGCGACGCGGGTGTCGTCGATGTGCCGGCCGAAGGCTGCGATGAACTCGGCCGGCGGCGTGGACCGCCACGCTTCCTCGGAGCGTTCGAGCGCGGCCAGGATGTACTGGGCATGAAGGTGACGCAGCCTGACGTACTCCTCGCCTTTCGCGGCGAGGTGCTCCCCGGCATAGGCGCGGGTCGTCTCGAGCAACCTGAAGCTCAGCTCCTCTGCGCCCGCATCGACCGTCAGCAGCGATTTGGCGACGAGCTCGGTGATCGCATCCACTGCCTGGTCATAAGGCAGGTCCTGGCTCACGACCACCGCCGCGGCCGCATCGAGCGTGAACGCCCCTGCGAAGACCGACAGCCGCAGAAGCAGGCGCCGCTCGATCTCAGACAGCAGCTCGAAGCTCCAGTCGAGGGTCGCGCGAAGTGACCGATGCCGCGCGCTCGCGGTTCTGCGGCCCTTGTTGAGCAGGGCGATCCGGTCGGCAAGGGCATCGGCGACGGCTTTCAGCCCCAGGGACCCAACGCGGGCTGCGGCCAGTTCGATCGCCAGGGGGATGCCATCGAGGCGCCTGCAGATCGCCCCGACGGCTGCCGCATCCGAATCCTGCAGGCTGAACTGGTCGACGCACGCCATGCAGCGCTCGACGAACAGCTCGGCGGCAGAGAACTGCAGGAGCTGCTGCGCGGTGAGCGCCTCCCCCACGGGTGGCATGGCAAGCGGCTGCAGCCTCTGGACCCATTCACCCTCCACGCCCAGCGGCTCGCGGCTCGTGGCCAGCACATGTACGCCGGGAGCCTGCCGGAGGATCTCCTCGATCAACGCCGCGACCGGGTCGATCAGATGTTCGCAGTTGTCGAGCAGAAGGAGCAGGTTCTTGTCGTGCAGGTACGCGATCAGGCTGCTCAAGGCGTCGCCGACCATCGACCCGAGGCCAAGCGCCGAGGCCAGCACGGCGGGAACCAGGGCCGCATCGGAGTGCGACGCCAGGTCCACGAAATGAACGCTGCTCCAGCGCGAAGCGAGGTCCCGGCGCGTCAAGGTCGCCGTCGCAATGGTCGTCTTGCCGATCCCCCCGGTCCCCACCAGCGTCACCATGCGGCGCTTGGCGATCTGCTGGCTCAGGATCTGGATGGCGGACTCCTGCCCGATGACCCTGCTGAGCGGAGTCGGGAGGTAGCCGCCCGGCGTCGGCTGCATGCTGCGCAAGTCAAGCGGCAACGGGGCAGCGACTGCCGCGTGCTTGCGGGTGATCTCCCCGATGAAGCTGTAGCCACGGCTCGGAACGTTGACGATGTAGCGCCGGCCCTCCCGGCCATCTCCGATCGCTCGCCGCAGGCTGGCGATATGAACTCTCAGGTTGCCTTCGACGACGACATTGCGCGGCCAGACCCTCTGGAAGATCTCCGCGTTGGTCACGAAGTTGCCGGCGTTCTCGATCAGGTACAGCAGGATCTCGAGTGCGCGACTGCCAAGGCGCACCGGCTGCCCCGATTCCATGAGGACGCGCGCGGTCGGCGACAGGGTGAACGGACCGAAGTGGATCAAGCTCTCGAAGGCATCCGCAGGCGCCCGGGCCGGCGGATCTCCGCCGGCGACGTCACGAAGCATATGGGCGCTCGCCATGCCAAGGCGGCCATGATGGCCCCAGCCACGCGCGACCCAACGGTGCGCGATCTCTCGTGGCTGCGAGTCGAAGGCTTCAGGCAACTCGAACGGCCACTTGCGCCTGCTGGTCATGCCGGGTTTCCTTCTCTCCAACGAAGCGCGCCGAAGGCGTCGCTCTTGTACTGGGGGCTGTTGTTGTATCGATCGTTCTATGGTCCCGCGGGAGCGTAGACGGTTGCCAAATGCTTTGCAAGTTTTGACAAGGCTTAACTCGAACTTCCCGGTGCGCGACTCCATCATTCGCCGCACCCCCGACCCATGCCGACCCAGGCAGCTGAAAGGAAGCTCATGTCAATGCCACACGACCGACACTGCGAACCCGTGCGATGGCCCGCGGACCCCGGCAACCCCGGCCCGGAGGATCTCGAGCTGACACGTCGCCAGCTCATCCTCGCGAGCAGCGGTGTGGCGGCCGCGGTGGGACTCACACCGGCTCTGGCAGCGGAACCATCGAGCACTCGACAGGTGGGCGACGCCACGGTCGCGCTGCGCCTGAAGATCAACGGAAAGCCGCAGGCACTGGATGTCGACCTGAGGCAGTCGCTTCTCGACGTCCTGCGAGAGAAGCTCGAACTGACCGGAACGAAGAAGGGCTGCAGCCAGGGCGCATGCGGTGCCTGCACGGTGCTCCTGGACGGACGCCGGGTCAACGCCTGCCTGACGCTGGCCGCGATGCACGACGGCGCCGAGATCACGACCGTCGAGGGGCTGGCCACCGCAGGCCAGCTGCACCCGCTGCAGGCCTCCTTCATCGAGCATGAGGGCTTCCAGTGCGGCTATTGCACATCCGGCCAGCTGATGTCGGGCGTGGCCTGCATCAAGGAGGGGCATGCCGGGTCGCCCGACGAAGTCCGCGCATGGATGAGCGGCAACATCTGCCGCTGCGGGGCGTACCCCGGCATCGTCACCGCAATCGTCGAAGTTGCGAAGAGGCAAGCATCATGATCCCGTTCACGCTCCAGAAGGTCTCGACCGAGCAGGCGGCGATCCAGGCAGCCGCGGCCGGCGGCAGGTACATCGCGGGCGGGACCACGCTCATCGACCTGATGCGCGACGAGGTCGAGCGGCCCTCGAAGCTGGTCGACATCAACAGCCTGCCGCTGAACTACATCCGCGTCGAAGGCGATCAGCTGGTGATCGGCGCTCTGGCGCGGATGTCGGATGTGGCGGCGCATGCGCAAGTGCGCCAGCTTCAGCCGCTCATTGCGGAGACGCTGGTCGAAGGCGCGTCGCCGCAACTGCGCAACATGGCCTCCATCGGCGGCAACCTTCTGCAACGTGTGCGATGCCCTTACTTCCGGATGCTGGATGTGCCGTGCAACAAGCGAACACCCGGTTCCGGATGCGCCGCGTTGGAGGGTTTGAACGCCGGCCACGCCATCTTCGGCACGAGCAGCCATTGCATCGCGACCCACCCCTCGGACCTGGCGGTGACACTGGTCGCACTGGACGCAACGATTCGAGTCCAAAGCGCCGCAGGCACTCGGTCGCTTCCAGTCGAGGCGCTGTATCGGCTGCCCGGCACCACGCCGCATCTCGAGCACAGCCTTGCGCCTGGAGAGCTGATCGTGGAGGTCCGAGTGCCGCACGGTACGTACTCGCGCGCCGCGCGCTATCTCAAGGTGCGGGACCGCGCCTCCTACGAGTTCGCCGTGGTGTCGGCGGCCGCTGCACTGAGTGTGGATGGCGGGGTCATCCGGGAAGCCCGCGTGGCGTGCGGGGGGGTCGGCACGATGCCGTGGCGCCTGCGTGCCGTCGAAGCCCTGCTCGCCGGCAAGCCCGTGGGCCGCGACAGCTTCGTACAGGCAGCAAGCATTGCCGCGACGGGCGCGCGCCCGTCGTCCCACAACGGCTACAAGGTCGAGCTGCTCGCACGGACCGTGGTCCGCGCGCTCGAGATGGCAGGAGAACGCACATGACGGACCACACCATGATCGGAAGACCGATGGCCCGCATCGAGGGCAAGGCCAAGGTGACAGGGCAGGCACGCTACGCCGCGGAGTTCAACCAGCCTGGCCAGGCCCACGCCGTGATCGTGAATGCGACGGTCGGGCTGGGGCGCATCACCTCCATCGATGCCGATGCCGTGCGCCGGATGCCGGGGGTGCTGCGCGTCCTGAGCCATCTCAATACGAAGCGGCTTCCCTACCGCGGGCACAAGGGCGCCATCGATCCGGCGTTCGGCGAGAGGCTGCATGTGCTGCAGGACAGCCGCGTGCTGTTCTACGGGCAGCCCGTTGCCGTGGTCGTGGCCGAAACCCTCGAACAGGCCGAGCGAGCCGCGATGGCACTGCGCGTGCGTTACGCCGCCGAGCGGCCGCTCGTGGACGGCCGCGACTCGCGCGCGCGGCACATCATCCCGGACGCAGGCAAGCGCGCAGGCCGCGGGAGCGCCGATCGCAATCGCGGGGATGCAGCGGCAGCCCTGGCGGCAGCGCCGGTCAAGGTCGATGCCCAGTACGACATCGCGCGAGAGAACCACACGCCCATGGAGCCTCACGCCACCGTCGCCGCCTGGAAGGGCGACCAGCTGACGCTGTGGAGCAAGAGCCAGTTCGTGGTCAACGAGCAGGCGGAGATCGCGGCCATCTTCGGCATCGCGCCGGAGAAGGTCCAGGTCATATGCCCGTACATTGGCGGCGCCTTCGGCACAAGCCTGCGTACTTGGTCGCACGTCACCCTGGCGGCACTGGCAGCGCGCGAGGTCGGCCGGCCGGTGAAGCTGGTGCTGACCCGCCGGCAGATGTTCTTCGCCACCGGGCATCGGCCTCGCACCCTCCAGCGCCTGGCGCTGGGTGCGACGCGAGACGGCAAGCTCACCAGCCTCATTCATGAAGGCACCGGCGAGACCAGCCGGTATGAACAGTTCGTGGAAGCGCTGACCTCGGTCTCCTCCTTCATGTATGCGTGCCCCAACGTGCGCACGCAGTACAGGCTGACGCCCCTGGACACCTCGTCCCCGACCTATATGCGCGGACCCGGCGAGGCGAGCGGCATGTTCGCCCTCGAATGCGCGATGGACGAATTGGCGTACGCGCTCGACATCGATCCCCTGGAACTGCGCCGTCGCAACGAGCCGACGCTGGACGAAGGGGAACAGTTGCCGTTCTCGAGCCGCTCGCTGCTGCAGTGCTACGACGCGGGGGCAGCGCGTTTCGGGTGGGGACGTCGCAACCCCAGGCCAGGGTCGATGCGCGATGGCCGCCTGCTGGTCGGATGGGGCATGGCCTGCGCGAACTACCCGGTCTTCCACAGCCCTGCCAGCGCGCGCGTGCGCATCCTGCCCGATGGCACCGCCGAGGTCGAAGCGGCGGCGAGCGACATGGGCCCAGGCACCTACACGTCCATGACCCAGGTCGCGGCCGAAGCGCTGGGCCTCGAGGCGGATCGCATCCGGTTCAGCCTGGGCCGCTCGGACTTCCCGCCCGCTCCGCCTCATGGCGGCTCACAGACGATGGCATCGGTCGGGTCCGCCATTCGCGCTGCATGCATCGCCGTGCAAGCTGAAATCGCGCGACGTGCCTCGGCCAACGGGCCCTCTCCGGTGCACGATCTCTCGAACGCGGCCATGGAGTGGAGCGGCGGCAGGCTGCGCGCACGCGGCAGCTCCGTCGCGGGTGAGAGCTATCGCGAGATCCTGGCGCGGATCGGCTCCGGACCGATCGAAGCCTCGGGGTCGTCGGCGCGCGATCCGGAGACCGCGCGCAAGTTCTCGATGCATGCGTTCGGTGCCGTTTTCGTCGAGGTGACCGTCGACCCGGACCTGGCCCTTGTGCGAGTGCGGCGCATCGTCGGCGCCTACGGAGCGGGGCGCATCGTGAACCCGCGCCTCGCGACGAGCCAGTGCATCGGCGGAATGGTCGGCGGCGTCGGAATGGCCCTGATGGAACGTACCGTGCTCGACCCCCGGGATGGTCGTCCCGTCAACGCCCATATGGCCGACTACCTGGTGCCGGTCAACCTGGACATCGGCCAACTGGAGGTTCACTTCGTCGACGAGGTCGACCCGCACGTCAACCCGCTCGGAGTCAAGGGACTCGGCGAGATCGCGCTCGTGGGTGTGGCTCCGGCCGTCGCCAACGCCGTGTTCCACGCGACCGGAAAGCGGCAGCGAGAACTGCCGATCCGGATCGAGACGCTGCTTCATGCCTAGCAAGAGCTGGCCGGTCCCTGCAGCCCTATCAACCCCAACGGAGCTCGAAAATGAAGAATCTGACATGGGCCTCGGCCCTCCTCCTCTCGACCCAGCTGATGGTGTCTTCAGCTTTGGCTCAATCGCCCCCCGCCGACGCAACTGCTGACCGCGCGCAGCGCAGGGCCGAGGCCCGGGAAGCCTCGCGGGCATTCACGCCTGGCGAGGGAAATCCAAGGCCCGCTGCCAGGCCTCGCGTCTCCAAGGCCGAGCGCGCCGAGGCTCGGCCCGCGCGCAGGGCTGAAGGTGCCGCGGCCACGCAGGCATTCAGACCCGGCGAGGGAAACCCGAGGCCGGTAGCGACGACCAGACTGTCGCGGGCAGAGCGTTCGGCAGGACGCAAGGCAAGCCGCGCTCAAGTGGCGAGACAGAACAGGGCTGGTCAGTTGCCGTCATACGGAGAGAGCTACGGCAGCAAGTAAACATGGCGCTGTCCTGTGCAATCGCTGGTGCTCGGCGCTGTCCGGCCCCATCGCGAGCAGTGCCGAACCCTCTGACGATGTGCAAGGGTTAGGCAGGCCAACCCCAGTCACACCCTGCCTGGTCTGCCGCCGCTCGCAGCGAAAGTCGGATGTACGGGTGCAATCTTCCCTCTCGCGCGGTCACGAACTGAAGCCAGGCAGATCGGGGGCTCCATGCATGGCTGAGAATCTTGGCTGACCCATCGACCGGGCGTGCCGTTCGTACGCCGTGCTGGTTCGTCGGCGCTGGATCAGCAGACCGCACGGATACCGACGGGAACGCCGATTGCTCCGCAACCTGCCAATGATTCCTCTCTCGCTCTTTGAGGAAAGCCGTGCTCTCCGCGCTGCAAGTCGGTCAACACGCGAGCACTTCCGCAGGACCGTGCTGTCTGTACAGGCAGACCGCGACGACCGCGCCCGCGCGCGTCTGAGGGAGGGCCCCTCGCCCGCTGCCCCGCAGGAGCTGGCGACGGGCTCGTACTTCGGAACCGTCAGCTTCCCATGCTGCCCGTAGCGCCGAATTCCGTGATACAAGAAGGCAAGACGCAGAGGGGCACTCTCTTCTGCCCTGCCAGTTCAAAGTTGCTGCAAAACTTCCGAGGCAAGTTGAAGGCCAAAAACCTGCCTGCGCAACAACTCAGTTGAGCAGGCCGAGCCGGGACGAACGCGCGATCGCCGAGTTCCTGTTGTTCACACGCAGTTTGGCGATCGCATTGGCGATATGGAAATTCACGGTCCGCGTAGTGATCGACAGGATCAGCGCAATTTCCTCGCTTGTCTTGCCGTCGGCAGTCCATCGCAGCACTTCCGCCTGCCTCTGCGTCAACGGCTCGATCGCAGGGCCTTCGTGCGCACCCAGGAGCGTCGTGATGGCGAGATGCGCGGTATTGACCAGCCAGCGCAGATGCGGGTCACGCGCGAGCAGCTCCATCTTGCCGAGCGGATCGCAGGAACGCGACAGCGACAACATCCCCACGCGCCCCTGGGCATCGAAGCACGATTGCGCCCACCCGACCCGCAGCCCGAACGACCTCGCCTCGTCCCACATCTGGGGCGCGGCGCGAAACAGCCCGTCGGTCCACACCAGCGGTTGCATGCTGCGCATGCCGTGCGCGACGCTCGGATCCACACCCAGGTAGCCCGCCTCCGCGTAGCGCTTGCGCCATGACCGGGGGTAACTCGAGAAGATCAGCGTCTTCGGGCGGGTGAAGGAGGACGGCAGGCGCAGGCCATAGGCGCAGCACTCGAAGCTCAGCTCGCGCGCGCCGATGTCGATCTGCTCGAAGGCGGCCTCCAGCGAGCTCGCCTGCGTCAGTCCCATGAACAGTTCATGCGTCCATGACCCCATGGATGGATCTCCTTGCATAGCCGCTGCCGCAGCGCGAGCCCTGTGCGCCTTGCACGCAAGCATCCTGCGGCGCCCGCGCGGGCTCGCGGCACGCCCGCTTCTCTGGCGGCAGTGTAGAAGTCGCATGCCCCCCGTTGCCGCCAAACGCGCCACCCTTCCTGCCAATGCGGCGCTTCCCGCACCGAACTTTCATCGGCCTGTCACAAACCGATAGAGTTCGCGCACGAACAAGTGCGATCCGATCATTTCGCGGCTCGCCAGCACCGACAACGCATGCAAAGAGTCCTGTTCCTGTTGCTGCCCGGCTTCTCCACCGTCGATGTCGCAGGCGCGATGGCGGTCTTCGACATGGCCAACGACGTCTTCGCGCAGCTCGGCAAGACGCAGCCGTATCGCGTGCGACCGCTCGCCGCGGCCGCTCGGGCCGTGCTGGGCTCCAGCGGCATTCCGCTCGCCACCCACCCTGTGCCCAAGCGGGTGCAGGGCGGCATCGCCAAGCTCATCATCGCGGGCGACTCGCGCGCCTCTCTCGACGAATTCGGTGCGGCGGAGCGGCGCATTCTCCCGGGCTGGCTACGGCGGCATCTGCACCAGGTGGAGCTCGGCGCCACCATCGGGCGGACCGCACGGGTGCTCGCACAGGCCGCCGGCGCCGCGCCCGAGGATGCGCACCCGGGGGGCGCCGCGGACACCGCAGGCGCTAGCTGGATCGGGGTGAGCCTCACGCGCGGCGTCCACCTTGCGATGGACCTGATCGCGCGCGACCACGGCGGCGTGATCGCCAGCGTCATCGCGAGCCGACTCGGCGAGCCGTTCCAGCATGCGTACCGCAGCGCAGCCTTCCTGCGTCCGCAGGGCGCCCGCGCGCTCGATGACCCGCGCATCGAGGAACTTCACGGCTGGATCACGCGGAACCTGCGCCAGTCCTTCAGCGTGGCTAGGCTCGCCGAGCATCTAGCCATGTCGGAGCGCACCTTCGCGCGCTTCTATCGACGCGCCACCGGCTCCACGCCTGCCGCGGGGGTCGAGCGCATCCGCCTCGATGCCGCGGTGCACCTGCTGGAGAGCAGTCAGCGCTCCATCAAGGCGATCGCACTGCAGTGCGGCTTCGCCTCCTCCGAGGTGATGCGCCGTGCCTTCGTGCGCACCCTGCAGCTCTCGCCCCTGCAGTACCGCCGGCTCCTGCTTGGCAGCGACGCGGGTCGCGACTGAATCGTCGCAAGGTCCTTGCGAGGCGCTTGCGTCCGGGTTTCAGGCGGTGCAAAGCCGATCCGCTCCACACATATAAACGGAGAGTGGCACAAGAGTGAGCGCCAACGTTCTCACCGCTGATCGATTGCCGCGGACGCCGCGAGGCGAGAAGCTCCCCATCACCCGGGAGGCATGTGAAGAGCGACAGGACCGTCGGCGAAATGACTACGCGGGGGTTGCAGGCCGCTTCAACGCCGCGGCCATGATCGGCTTCGCCCACTGCGGCACCTCGGCGAGCGGGATGTGGCTGAGGACGCGCCCCCCTTCCATGTGCAGCAGGAGCACCGGTTTGGGCCGCTGCCCCGCCTGCGGATCGCCCTCGGCGCTGTTGTCATAGACGCGCAGGCTTGCCAGGTGCGGCAGCAGCCGGATGAGGTTGGCGCGGCTCGAGTCGTAGCGCTCGCGGATCTTCGCTTCGGGAATGTCATGGCCGCCTGCGGCCACCCGCGCCTGCACACGCCGCAGGTGCAGTTCCGGCGACGACAGCCCCGCATACCAGAGATGGATCTGCGCGCCCTGCCTCGCGCCGTCGACCAGCATCTGCGGAATCGTCCTGGCGCCCAGGGTCGCCTCGAACGCGAAGTTCAGTCCCTGCGCCAAGGCGCGCTCGAGCCCTTGGCGGCCGAGCTCCCAGGCTCGGCCGTTGGCCTGCTCTGCCGAGAGGCCGGGGTTGGCATCCAGCAGCGTGCGGGCGACCTGGTCAGGGTTGAAGTACTCCACCTTCTTCTGCAAGAGGGCGGCGCCGCCCACGCTGCTCTTGCCGGCGCCATTGACGCCGGCAAGCACGAAGATGCGAGCCGGCATCAGCCGCGTGTCGCCTGCGCCGCCTGGGCGACGGCCGCCTCACCCAGTTCAGAAGGATCCATGGCAAAGGCATCGGCCATGGCCTGCGCGGGCCCCTCGCCCTGCATGCGCGCGAACATGTCATCGAAGTGATGCGTGAGTGCTTCGAGGTTCGGCTCCGACGCCTGTTCCATCTCCAGGTAGCGTTCCACGGACATCAGCACCATCGCTGGCCGCTCATGGCGCGTGATCACCACTGCGCCCCGCGCCATCACGGTGCTGGCCACAGCCTGCATGCCCGCTGCCAGCTTCGTTGCGGAGAAGGATGGGAGCTCGCGCGTCAGGCGCTCGAATCCAGTGGCACGGACAGAGGCGGATACCATTGAGAAGTCCTGAAGTTTGGTATTTTGCCCATTTTACCTATTTCCCCCGTGTATGACTCTTCGCTGCTCGTACTAGGACACGCCGACCGGCTGGACCCATCCAGACCACTAGTACTACACCCTGGGGCGGGGGCTGTCGGCTCGATGGGTGGATGCCTTTGGGCGCGCTCACATTGAATCCACCTGTCGGGCCGGGCCAGTTTCGGCCGATGGCCGCCGCAGAACTGGCGGCGCCATGGACCATAGCGACTACTCACTCAAACGAACCGTAGAGTCGATCAGGTCGGCGACAGGAAGTGTTGGGCCGAAGCTATGGACGAGAGGTGAGACGCACCGTGCCAGTTTCGTCCCGCTGAGCTTCCAACTCGTCGAACGACTTAAATCCTTCGTCCGGCGGCAGTGCCGCCAACCGCGCATCTGTGGCCGCCTTCATCACCGAAGATTCAGCTGCTTCGACGATGGTCGCCCATGGCATAACGCGGCCCTCCAGATGACGGCGCTCGAGAAGTCCTAGCATCCTCCGTTCCAAGACATCTACCTGGGCGCGCCGAAGCTCCGGTTTCTGGGACAACTCCAGCTCCGGAAAACGCGTGGCTGCAGACAATGGACGCATGTTCGGTTCAGCGTAGATGATTCCCGCGAAGGGTGCAGGCATCACGGCCGGTGCCAAGGAAGCGGACGCACACTCTCTTTACGTCCCTACGTTTCCAACAACTGACGATCCACCTTCCAGTTGGGTCCGTAGGTCGCGTCCGCGTACGCGTACACGACAGCCGAACCCAGCATCCCGTGCAGCACGTCCCCCTGCGCAGCGCGCCGGCTGATGACAGCATTCAGCGCCCCCTTCCTGGCGAGATCCTGCAGGGCCTGGTCGACCCAGCGCTTCAGCTGCCCCGGCTCGAGCGCCGCGAGCTCCTGCTTCATCGCCTGGATCTGCTCGCGCAGGAAGTTGGAAGCCTCCTTGGCGCCATTCCCGCTGGTGTTCGCCGACGGCGGCATCGGCGCCACAGCAGGCGCAAGAACCTCGGCGGGGGCGACCGGTGCGTTGTCGAGCAAGCTCTCCTGCTGCGGCTCATTGCGCAGCAGCGATCGAAGATACGAAAAGGCGTTGTCGATCGTGCGCAGGCTCTTGTTGGCGGCGCGCCGCTCCAGCACATCGATCTGCGCGCGCACGCGGTCGTCGCCGAACTCCTTGATCAGCCCCTCCAGCTTGATCTCGCGGATGCCGAGCGTCTCGGCGCGCAGCACCAGCGTGGCGTCGACCGGCTCGTTCGACACCGCTCGTGCGGGCACAGCCTGCCGCTTCTTGCGCACCGCGAACTGCACCTCGGTGATCACCCTGCCCTGCTTGTGCTCGATCAGGTCGACATCGAGATCGGTCTCGGCATTGATTTCCGCGACGGCGTCCTTCACGCGCTCGTTCTTGAATTTTCGCCACTCGCGCCGCTCCGGGCCCGGCCCGTTGCTGAGCGCGTCGACCCACCAGGCCACGGGCTTGCGGCTGGTCACGCCGCTCGGGTTCTCGCGGTAGCGCGCGCAGATCTCGTAGAGCGCGACGGCCGTGTAGGAGCCCAGCTTGGCCAGCACGTCCAGGTCGATGCGCGCCCAGCGCTGCGGCTCGCGCAAGGCGGCCATGATGGTCGGCGGATAGGACCAGCTGACCCAGTTCTCGCCGCGCCGCTGCTCGAGAGCGACTTCGGAGAGCATCGAGAAGCCGCGCCACTTGACCCCGTCGCCCGGCGCCGTCGACTCCCAGTCGACCTCGAGGCTGCGCATCTCGATCAGGTACTTCTTGGCCGCCGTGCGCTCGCTGCCGCTGGAGCCTGTGGTGCGCAGGATTGCGGCGAGCGGCGCCTCGAACATGAAGTCCGCCGGCGGCATCGCCGGCAGCGCGACCAGGCGCGTCTGCGCCACCTGCAGCAGCGCGCTGTAGATGCGACGGCCCGTCAGCGTCACGCGCGCCGAGCGCGGCATCATCACGATCATCTCGTGCGGCTTGCGCAGCTCCAGCACCTCGTCCGCGCCCTGTGCGGGGCCCGTCTTCTCGAGGGTGGCGTCTGCGATCCGGCTGGTCATGCGTGCAGGGATGTTATGTCCAAGTGCGCTTGGACACAAGGGCGCCCGGCCTCCAGGAATCGGCACCCGATCAAAACCTGGACACTTCAGACTTCCGCCACGCGCGGAAGCGATTAGAACCTGGACACTTCCGCCCGGCATCCGCTTCCGAGGTGGCGCAGCAGGCGATGAGAACCTGGACATTTGGGTGTGCCCGCGCTCCTGAGCGCACGATTTGTTCGCCACGCGAGGCGATTAGAAGCCGGACACTTGTTCCGACTGCCTGGAAACAGCCACCTTGCGAGCTGTGCGTAACTTATCCACAGGGGGCGAGCAGGAGCTGGACGGCAAGCGATGAAGGCGCGGACACTTCCGATCAGAAGCTGGACGCTTGCGATTAAAAGCTGGACGGATGGCGCTGCGTGAGCGATGTAAGTCCTTGATTTTATTCAGAAAACGGTCGGTCCGCAGGGAGCTTAATCTATTGAAGGTATTCAAGCTCTCTCTTAATCTCCCCTGAGATCCCTCAAAGAACCCCGAAAACGGCCCCGGGGCGAGCCGTGGCTTGCAATGAAGCGAACATTCTTCGTTTTTTTGAGAGTGCTGGGCATAATCGAACGACTCTCAATCTTTCAAGGCTGATTCGTGGACATCAAGCAAACCATACGTCGACAGAACCTCGAGGACATCGAGCACCAGGCGCACAAGATTGCCGGCATGATGGACCGCATCCGCTCGGCCATGCTGGCCCCCACGGCGGTCAAGACGGCACCCACCTTGAAGGCGGTGCAACTGGCGGACCTGTGCGGCGTCGACAAGTCCAAGATCGCCTATCGCCTGACCCGTGGTGATCTGCCCGCCGGCGAGATCCATGGCAACAGCCGGGAATGGACGATGGCGCAGGCGCAGACCTGGGCGCGCGAGCTGCGCGCCGAGCACTTGCGCCCCGACGGCGCGGCCGGGATCACGATCACGGTGGCGAACTTCAAAGGCGGCGTCGCCAAGACCACGTCCGCGGTCACGCTCGCGCAGGGGCTGTCGATGCGCGGGCACCGCGTCCTGCTGGTCGACCTGGACCCCCAGGGTTCTGCGACGACCCTCTTCGGCGTCTTGCCGGACGCGGAGGTGGAGACCGAGCACACGGCGATGTCGCTGTTCACGGGTGAAGAGGAAAACCTCAAGTACGCGATCCGCTCCACCTACTGGCCGTCGATCGACCTGGTGTGTGCCGCCCCCCTGCTCTACGGCGCCGAGTTCCACCTGCCAGCGCGCCAGGCGCGCGACCCCGGCTTCGAGTTCTGGCGCGTGCTCGACCGCGGCCTGGACCTGCCGCGCGAGGAATACGACGTCATCGTGATCGACACTCCGCCTTCGCTCAGCTACGTGACCATCAACGCGCTGATGGCCGCCGACGGCGTCATCATGCCCCTGCCCCCCTCGGCGCTGGACTTCGCGAGCTCGGCGCAGTTCTGGGATCTGTTCTCGGACCTGTGCAACCAGCTGGTGCGCAGCCGCGGCAAGGACAAGAGCTTCGAGTTCATCGATGTGCTGCTGTCCCGGGTCGAGGCTTCGGATACGGCGAGCTCGGTGGTGCGCCAGTGGGTGCTCGAGGGCTACGGGGACAAGGTGCTGCCGATCGAGATCCCCAAGACCGCCGTGGCGGCCACGGCCAGCGCGGAGTTCGGCACGGTCTACGACCTGCCACGCGGCTCCGTGAACTCCAAGACCTTCTCCCGGGCCCGCGTCGCTTACGACCGGATGTGCGAACTGATCGAGCAGCAGATCGAGGCCGTGTGGGCGCGCCAGGTTGCAGAACGACAAATCCTTGAAACGGCGGTCTGACATGGGTCTGAAAGACAAGGCATCGAAGATCGATTTCGCATCCATCCTGCCGAGCGCGCAGCCGCTGCCGGACGCAGTGAAGCCGAAGACGGCACCCGGCGCAATGATGGCGTTCGCCAACGACCAGCGCTCGGAGCTGTTGCGCGAGAACGAGGAACTGCGGGCACGGGCGGCCCAGGTCGGCGAGCTGGAAGGGCGCTTGAACGAGGTCAGCGCGGAGCTGCGCAGCTGGGACGGCGCGCTGCCCGCGCGGCCCATCGACACGGCGCAGATCGCCCGCAGCGAGTTCGCCAACCGGCACGAATCGGCTTTCGTGGGCAAGGCCTTCGAGGACTTCAAGCGCGAGATCCAGGAAGCGGGCCGCAATTCCCAGCCGATCAAGGTGCGCGCGATCGCCAAGCCGGGAGAGGGGCCGAAGTACGAACTGGTGTTCGGCCATCGCCGCTATGAAGCCTGTCGCCAGCTCGGCATCCCGGTGTGGGCGGTGGTGGAGAACCTGGACGACCGGGCGCTGGTCGAGGAGATGGACCGCGAGAACCGCGGGCGGGCCGACCCATCCCCATGGGAGCAGGGGATGACCTATCTGCGCGCCCTCGACAAAGGTGTTTATCCCTCGAATCGCCAGATGGCTGCGGCGCTCGGGGTGGATATCAGCAATCTCGGAAAGGCGTTGACCCTGGCGCGGTTGCCGCAAGAGGTGATCGAGGCCTTTCCGACGCCGCAGTCGATCCAGCTCGCCTGGGCCACGGATCTTGGCCGGGCCATGCAGGAAGACGAGCAGGGGGTGCTCGCGCGGGCCCGGGCGCTGAATGCGCAGAAGGGCACGGAGCAGGGCGCCCTCTCCGCCAAGAGCGTGTTCTCCCGGCTGGTGTCCCCGCCCGGCAGTGCCCCGGAGGCCTCGGCCATGCCAGTCCAGGCCGCGCACGTGTTCCGGGTCGGCGGCCAGAAGGTGGGCGCCCTCAAGTTCGATGCGGTAGGCCGACCCTCGATGAGGATGTCGGTCAAGCTGTCCGGTGAGCAGCAGCAAGCCCTCCTCAAGGCACTCCAGGGTTTCGTCGACGCGCTTTAGCGGCAACTGCAGAGCGTCGAAGTTGAGGGGGTAGTTTCAAACTACCCCCTTTTTTTTGCCTGCTCCTTGGAGGGCGCGGAAGCGACAGGGCATCCGCAAGGTCGCGTCGCTGCAGGCACTGGACAGCCGCTCAGGGGGTAGTTTCAAACTACCCCCACGGTGCGAGCTGAAGAAGGGCGTACGCATTTGCGAGCTCGGTGCGCGGCTCACAAGGCGAGACCCCATCGGGAATCAGCCTCTCTACGGCCCGGCACCAGGGCGAGCCGCCGGGAGCATGGGGACGCTGCTGCGGTGCCGGGCATTCCAGACGCGCCGCAGCTACCCTCGGGCTCGGTCGGCCTCGATGCGCTGGAGCGCCGCCAGGATCTCTGTCAGCGTGGATTTCATGACGCCCATGTCCCGGTCGCGCCGCGCCTCGACGAGCGGGTCCACGCCGCTGGGCCTTCCTCCGGCCAGCGCTTCCTTGGCGTGCGTCACGGCGTCGTCGAGCCGGGTGATCAGGTTGTTGCGCAGGGCGGCGAACTGCGCGACCTCTCGCTTGAGTGCGTTGACATCGTGGGCCAGCGCAGCGAGCTGGAGCTCGATCTGCTCGAGGGCGGCCACGCCTGCCCCTGGCATGCCGCTGTCAGGCGAGGCAGGTACCGGCGTCGCAGGCATCATGGCCTGTCCCATGGCGCTGCGCAGATGATCGGCCGTGCGCGCCACGACCAGCTCCACCACCGCCTGGTTGTCGGACTCCGCGAGGAAGGGCCAGAGCTCGTAGACGCGGCCGAGCGCCTTGGCCGTGCTCAGCTGCAGGCCGGGGCGGCCAGCCCGACGGGGCCGCTGCAAGGCTGCATGAACGATGGAGGAGCGCGCCTGCGCCGCGGCGACTTCGTCATCGGATGCCACGCAGGATCTGAAGGCGCCGGCAGCACTCCACTTCTTGAGCGAGGACTCGGTCGGCGCACGGACCCCGTGCACCAGCGTCAGGATGCGCGCAAGCTCCGCCAGCGTGCACACGGGTGGCCAGCCGCCATCCCGCTCGGCGCGTGGTGTTCCGGACTCAACGACATCCCTCCAGGCAGCAGCTTCAATCATCGGTGACAAGCCATGGAGTGGCTATTTGGTTACTTAATAACCTAATTATGGCGCCAAGCTCGACACGAACACAGGAATCAGCTCTAAGTCCTTGTTTTTCGTGAAACATCGACATCTGAAAGCACAGAAAATGGCGCTAAGTCATTGTCACACAACAAAAATATTTTACGGCTCTAGAATCCGTGAAACATTCCGAAATGTTGACAGCTGAGTGCGAGGGGATCCGGCGCCCTGTCGGTCTTGAACTTGCCCGGGGTGCTTTTCAGCCTGGTTGAACTGACGCGCAGCAGGGTCGGCGCACCATCGTTGTCGAGCGCCCCGCGTGCGTAGATTGGCTCGCGTGGCGGTGGAGGAGGGGCGACTCGGTAGGCTTAGGCCGCTCGCGGCCAGGCCGTACGGCCGAGTCCCAAGGAGGGGCGCGGGCGAGCGACCAGGCCGCCTCACCGTATTGCAGCATTTGAGCTCACGCGGCCGCTTAGTGGCGAAGCAGGTGTCAGGCGACACGGGAAACTGACCTCCTGACCTCCTGACGACATGAGGAACTGACCCCCTCATGGCGGTTGATCCTGAGCTGCGGACCCCCCGATCCAGAAGGAGAGTCCAGAAGGGGAGGGCGGCGGCGCGGGGCCTCGACTCCACAACCATTGCAACACGATGAAGTGGCGGCGGCCCTTGGCAGGTTGAGCGACTGCGAGCACGCCCAAGAACCGCGTCAGAGTTGCATGGTGGGACAGATGAAACTCGTGAAGGGGCCAGAGGTGAACGCCGAGGTGCCCGGCTTCTCTAATAGTGGTGGTCGATCCAGCGAATAGCGCCGCCGCGCAGCTTCTGCAGCAGTCTGGTTGAGTTCTCTGCCGGACCGGAACGCGAGAGGATGCAGACAACCACCGATCTGAAGCGAATCTCGGCGCGCAAGTGGGCGCGCCCGTTGAGAACCCAATGGGCGATCGTGACGTCGTACCCCTGATGAGGGAAAGATTCTTGCTTTTCAAGTTCTTTGCCCATGGAGCAGACGCTCGCCGGGCTGGCTATCGTTCCTCGTACGCTGTTCTGACGAGTTAATGTAAGTGCCCGATGACGAATTCCCCTTTGCTTAGAGCCAGATGAACCTCTACCCCTCGGACCCTGATCCAGGTGGGCCGCGTGCACCAGCGGAATGGACCATGGAGCTTGGGAGTGAAGATAAAGGGGAGGGGCCTTACTACTTCGCGAACGTGTTCCGCGCGGGTAAACACGTCTGCCGGCTCTTTGCTGCGGGCAAGTTCCACTCCGAGGACGAGGCGCGCCGAAACTTGGCGGTTCGCGCCCGCCACTGGATTGCTGACTATCTTTCGCGCCCTGGCTCCGGCTCTGCTTGCTAGGGTCGGTGGCGAGTTGGCGCACGCATCGGAGCTTCGAGAGAGTGCAGCGCCGGTTCCTGGCCCGCCGAAAAGCCATCCGCACGAAAGCCGCCCTTTCGAGCCGGTCGAACTTCGGCGAGGGGCCCGCCCGCCGACCATCGCACCGCTACAGAGCGGCCGAAAGTTCGTTCGGCCCCGATCGGCTAGCTTGAACTGCGGTGGCGGTCGTATGGTTTCCTGCAAGAAACGCAGGCGTCCAGAAAGCTCATCGCTTCAAGATGATGAAGAGGGATAGAGGCATCTGCTGTGCGCCATTCGCCAGAACCGATATTCGCAATCATGGCCAAGTCGGCCGTGGACAACGCCGGAGCCGTCAAGCTGCGAACCCAAAGCGCAACGCTGACCGAGACATGCACCTCGTTCGCGACCGAGGTCGACCTTCCAACCAGTCTGAGCGCCAGCTTGGCAGCCTCAGGACTGAGTTGATCGATGGCACGGTGCAGATTTCCTAGACCCATGCAGCCCGTGGGCAAAGTTCGTACCTGCTCACGACCGGCTTCGCCGCATTGGCGATTCGTTGATCGTCCTCAGGACCTGCGCCTGCCCAGCGCGCCCGTTCTCTCGATGGCTTTTCGAGCTCGCAGTCCTGCCAGGTGCAGCCATGAGCCCTTGCCTGCGGTGCGGAGTGAGCGTTCGTCTGGGTAGTGAAAATGCAAGAGCTCGGCACGTCCTTTTTCTGTGATCGCAAGAACCCTGGCGGCGCCTCTATGGGGCTCGTCCACCAATGCGATGACCAATCCGGCCTGGCGGAGGATTTTGACTGCATCCACATCCTTCCCATCGTTGAACGATTGCGGAAGCGGTGTGGCGGCGACCTGCCTCAGGAATTCAAGGGACACGGCATCTCCTCTCAGGGGAAGCTTCAAAAAACGGCGGGCAAAGAATATCGCCGGGCGAAAGCTGGTGCAAGTCGGCTCAGAAGCGCCCGCAGCGGGGCCCCTAGCAAAAAGACGTTCGGCGGCAATCTTGCATGGCAAGCAAGCCGGAAGAGAACATGTCAGCGCAAGCTCCTCGACAGCTTGTGCGTCGGCCGCAATGTCCTGATGCCGCGCTGATTTCGCACCAGGCAGGAGTTGATTCGCCGCTGCGTTGAAGAAAGACTGGGCCTCCGATCCACCACTTCTGCAGCCATGACACTTGCGATTTTCCGTTCACCCGCCGCGCGCCTGATGTGCCTCCTGGGTGCGCTCGCCTGGGCCGGCGTCACCTTCGCGCAGTCGACAGGTGCGAGCCGCACCGAGCCCGGCCATCCCGGCGCTTCTGGCGCTGCGCCACCGAAACTGAACTGGCCGACGCGGCCGGTTCGCCTTGTCGTCGGCTTCGGTGGCGGCTCGTCGCCGGATTTCGTGGCGCGCACGCTGGCCATCCCGATGGCCAGGGCGCTGGGGCAGCCGGTGGTGGTCGAGAACCATCCGGGCGCGAGCGGCAACATCGCCGCGGAGATCGTCGCGAAGTCGACCGACAAACATACTGTCGGCATCCTCATCAACGGCAACATGACCATCGCGAAGGTCCTCAATCCCGCGGCCCCGTACGACCCGCAGAAGGACCTGGTGCCGCTGAGCATCATCTGCACGGCACCCCTGGTGCTCGCCACGACGCCGCAGGCCTCCAAGGCACAAGGTGCCGACTTCCTCGCCGCGGCGCGCGTCGCCGGCGGCCGCTGGAGCTACGGCTCCCCGGGCATCGGCACGATCGGCCACCTGGGAATGGAACTGCTCAAGTCCCGCACCGGCATTACCGCCGTGCACGTGCCCTACCAGGGCAACCCGCAGGTCATCACCGGCCTGGTCAGCGACCAGCTGCACCTGGCGCTGCTGCCGCCAGGCCTTGCCGAGGTGCAGGTCAAGGCCGGAAAACTGCGCGCGATCGGCGTGACGTCGGCGCGCCGGTCCGCGCTCGTGCCCGACTACCCGAGCCTCCAGGAAGCGGGCCTGAGGGACTTCGAACTGGAGATCTGGACGGCCGCTGCAGCGCCTGCGAGCCTGCCTGCCCCGATCGTCCAGCGGCTGACGGAGGTCCTCCTGGAGGCCACCCGCTCGCCCGAGGTGCGGCAAAAGCTGTTCCAGCACGGCTACGAGGCGGTCGGCCTGGCGGGCGAGGCGCTGCAGCGTCGCGTCAAGGCGGACACGGCAGCATTGGCCCAGATCATTTCAAGCCAGGGCATCAAGCTCGAGTAGGCAGACACAGCATGAACCAGGAACATCCGCGCGGCACCGGCCGCCATGACACGCTGCTCGCCGCCAACCACACCAGCGACGCGACGGCATCCACCCAGAGCAAGCAGGCAGACGCCTGCAACGACCAGGATCCCATGGAGGTCCTGCAGGCGCTGCGCGACGAACTCGACGGACTGGACAGGACACTGCTCGAGACCCTGCGGCAGCGGCTCGACTGCTGCTGCCGGATCGGCCTGCACAAGCGCGACCATGCCATCCCGATGATGCAGCCGCACCGCATCGGCGTGGTGCAGGCCCGTGCGGCGGCATTTGCCGCCCAGCACGGCATGAGCCCGGCCTTCCTGCGCGCGCTCTACGAGCTCATCATCGCGGAGACCTGTCGACTGGAGGATGAGATCATCGGCGTCCAGCCGGGGCCCGCTTGACAACACGCCTAGCGTCGCGTGACGGCTGGGCGATACGCCAGCCGCGCGTGCTGCGAGCCCCGCAGCGAGCACGACCGAGCGATGATCACAAGTGACGCTCCCACCGACAAAGCACATGCTCACCTTCTCGACACTGGGCCAGGCAGGCAGCAACCACCACTTCGTCCTCCAGCAGTACCTCGCCGCGCACGGGATCGCTGAGGCCGCCCGCATCGTGCTGTTCGATGATTTCCACGCCGGCGCGCGTGCGCTGATTGCCGGCGAGGCGGACTACCTGCTTCAATACGCCGTCCACCCCGCTGCGGCCGAGATCACAGGCACCTACCGGACTGCGATGGTGGTGGTGGACGCTTTCATCTCTCCAAGCCACCCCATGGCGCTGGTTCGCGCGAGGGAAGTCGGGGAGGGCGCCGGCACGGTGGGGGTTCAGCCCGCCACTCAGACCTATGCGGACCTTTCCGCTTGGCCGACCGTTGTGCATGAGCCCACGGTGCTCGCGGTCCAGGCAGGCTTGAGCGAAGGGCGCTACAGCGCGGGCATTGTCTCCTCGGACTTCGCGGAGAAGCATTCCGATCGCTTCGAGGTGATCCAGCCCATCGGCACGGTCTGCGATGCGTGGATCCTGTACGGGCGCGAAGCCGTGGACCAGGGCAGGGCGGTGGTCTGGAAGGACAGCCCGATCGCAAGACAAATCCGGGATCGGATCGGACTGGCCTCGAACTCCGAGAATCGCTGAAAGCAGACCTTCGCCCTAGAAGCGAATAGCGTTCAGTGTCAGTTCGAAGACCTCTGCGGCGCACTGGCTCGCGACGAACAGTTGCTGCACGCCAAGGATGCAGGCCCCGAAGAGCTCTCGGACCGGGCGACGCGCAATCCCCACCTTACTCCCGCATCGTGAATACGATCGAAAGATACTTCACGGGGCCGACCTCAATGGCCTCAATGCCGTGCAACGCCGTGGCGTCAAATTGCAAGGAGTCTCCTGGGCCGAGCTTCACCACCTTCGCGCCGTATCGATAGGAAATCTGGCCTGAGAGAAGGTGAAGGAACTTGACGCCCGGGTGCTGGAAGGTGACGTAGGGCTCTGCTTCTGGCAGTAGCGTTACCAGGTAGGGCTCGACGAATAGGTTGCCGGAGAGCTGATGGCCGAGCAGCTCGTAGCGGTAGCCGGCCACGGCGCCGATCCGATCCACCAAGATGCCACGTCCTGCGGGGACATGCGAGAAGTCAGTGCGGCTGGATTGGTCGCTGAAGAAGCGTGACACCGGCACACCCAGGCCCCCAGCGATGCGATCCAAAGTTTCGACGGAAGGGGACACGAGACCGCGCTCTATGCGGGAAAGCATTGAACTTGAAACGCCAGCAGAGGAGGCCAACTCGCCACCGGAAGCCCCAGAAGCGATCCGTAGCGCGCGTACTTGGGTTCCGATTCGGGTTGCTGAACTGCTGCGAGACGGCGGAGCCACTTGGGGCAAGCGCGCGCGAAGCACCGACGCCGGCAGACGAAACGGCCGAGCGGTCGGAAGCGGCGAAGCAAGTTGTTTGTCGACCATGCGTCATTCACCTTCCTGGATCCCAAGGGCTCGGAAGACCATGCACTCGCCCAAGGTGGTCGAGATTTGAGTTAAAGATAACGTGGTTTTTATTATTCCAAAGCAAGACGCTTCTGTCCATGCAGAAGCGGACTACTCGGAGGGGGCGGCCGGCTGGTGCGACCACCTTTGAAGTCGCCCCAGCACTTGCGTTCGGCGCTGTGGTCCGCGCGCTACGGCTCGAAGATGGACTAGCGCAAGAAGCCCTGGCTCATCGAGCAGGCATCGAACGCTCGCATATGGGCAAGATCGAGCGTGGCGAGCATATGCCGACCCTTGCGATGATTTTGAAGCTAGCGAGGGCGCTCGGGCGAAGTGCGGGGGAGCTCCTGATAGAGACGGAAGCAAGGCTGGTTAAAACACCGAATGCACTTGGAGCGGACTCATAGTTCGACGGTCGATGGTTAGGCGCATCACGGCCTGCCCAGACCGTCGGCAACGCCGCCCTACGGCGCCCACCTCCAACTGACTTGGTCAGTCTGCCAGGGAAGCAGGGGAGGGCGGCTGGTCGCTGTACCTATAAAAGTGACTTTCGACCGACGTAGCCGCAGAGGCGCGGTTCCTAGGATCTCCGAAGTTGCGGCGCTCACCGAGATCGATGGATGTGGACAAGATATGGAATCTGGCGAAGAGTGTGACCGTTGAGTGGCCGTCCCGCGTGAAGATGTACTACTACTACTTGTCCGCGAAGAATAAAGTTCGTCGATGACAATAAAGTTCGTCGGAGAAGCCTGCACCTGGCCTGGCTCTGTGCTGGTCGGGCTCAGGCGCAGCCGCTCCCACACGGACCAGCGATGGCTTCCAATTGAGCTCGGACGTTCGGCGCCATCGCCCCCAGATGACAGCTCAAGACTGGTTGCGGCCAGTGACGTCGGGGTGCCGGATGACGGCGGTCTCCGATACCTGACATTGCGGGACGTGCGCCGCGAGCGAGCGCGTTGCCCGCTGGCAGCCATCCGCGCCTGGAATCTGGTGGCTAGTGAAAAGCCACACTTATCGCTAGCTTGATGTCGACTGTCAACCGGCGTACTGGCGACGCTCCTTGATCGAGGAAGGTCACCTGTTCCACTTGGGTACGTACGAGCCCTTATCCGTGTACCTACGACCACCAACATTCCAGTCGAAGCGCGCTTCCATCATCTTGGGCTCCAGGTAGAGCAGCACGAGCGCGTCGCCGCCGTGGCTACCGATGCACTGCTCGCGAACTTCGTATTTCCCAGAATCGTCGTTCTGGAACCATGCGTCCGCGGGCTGCTTGCCCAAGTGCTTGCACTCCTTCCCAGCATGAACGAGGTCGTATGTGGAGGTGTCTTCATCCAGCTCACGCTTGAGGAACCAGCGCTTCGGAACGTCGCCAGCGGCAAGACTCCACCGCAGGCCTGCGCGGTTGTACGAGGCAACGATAACCGGCAGAGTGTTGATGTTCGCAAGGCGGAGCGCCGTCGCCATCAAGCTCGTCTCCAGCTCGTCAGCAATTTTCGTGAGGTTCTGGAAGTTCGGCTCGCCGAACGCCTTGACCATCGGAACGAAGATTGGTGCGGGCATGAGAAGGTGAGCGGCGTAGATGTCCGCCTCCTTCTCCAGCTCCCTATTCGAGGCTAGGTTTGCGTCAGCATCGTCGACCCTGCACTGGAATGAGCGTCCCTTGTGCAGTTTCCAATGGCCCACTTCATGCGCGATTGAGAAACGCTCACGACCCCGCACGCCAGAAGGGTTGATGGTGGCGATCGCGTTGTCCTTGAAGCCAACGAGGCTGGCCTCGCAGCCATTCAATCGCTCGTAGCGCACTTCCACGCCACAAGCCATGGCAATGGCTTCTACGTCCAACTCTTCAGCACTGGAGATGCCCAGCTCCGAAATAAGAGCCTCGGCTCTTTGCCCGACTTCAGTCACTTCGGTTCTCCACCGTTTTCCTGAAGTGACTTCACCTGGCGATACAGCCTAAGTACTTCCTCATCAGAGAGCTCACCTAGTTTCCGGGCTGCCAAGGTGAAGCTCGGGTCGTTTTGAGCTTGCATCAAGAACTGGCGTGCCTGAGCGATGTCCAGTTTTTCAGAGTCTTGTGCTGCCGGCTCCCCCTTGCGAGCTTGGAGTTGCGCCTTCGCTGCTGCCATACGCCGGCGACCCGCTTCTTTCTTAGCGGCCTCAAGAAGTCGAAGGCCACGAGCGCGCACCTCCTCCGGGTTCTTGGCGTCAAGAATCTGGTCGTCGGGCATCGCAATCAGTTCAGCCACAAAGGAATCCAAGAAGGTCTGGAATTCATCGGCGGACTTCATGGGCTTCGTCATTTCTGGCTCCTTTGAGGGTCAAGCTTCTGCAAGCGTCGAGTCAGCCGCTTCCGTTCCGCGTCGTACTTCTTCTCGTCCCATCCCAATTCCGCGCGAGCATCCTCCCCGCGCAGACCATCAGCCCAAACCATCACCAACATCTGGAGGTCATCGTCTCCAGCCAGCGCGGCGTAGAGCGCTGCCATCTGCTGCTTGCCCGAGGCAACATCCTCCGGGGTGATGCCCGTGCTGCTACGTACCGTCGCCACCTTCTCGGCTTCTTCACCGGTCTCGAACGGGTCGACCTCCACCTTGGCGTCGATGGGGCTGGCGCGGTTGCTCTTGCGCTCGTTGCTCGCGATGCTGTGCATCACGTTCTTGAGCACCACCATCGGGTGCACGCCCGATGGCCAGGTCCGCGCGCCTTCCAAGAACTTCGTCAGCGCTTCCTGGAGAAGGTCCTCGGCAGTCCAGCCAATCACGCCACCGCAAAGGGCGCCCGCGATGGCCTCGGCCCGCTCCCAGTCCGCGGCGGTGAAGCCGGCCAGGATGGCCTCGATTTCGGCCCGTGGCAGTCCGGGACCGGTTGGGTCAATTGGTACGGCAGACATCGTCGGCTTTCTCCTCCTCCTGTACTCCCCAGCGCCCAGTGGCGGACGCCGAGCAAAAAAGAAATGGCGCCAGCGTCCACCAGACCGACTTCGGGAGTCCTAGAGGGTATGCGCGCGACCAGCCACCTGCCGGAAGTATGCGCCGGTCGTCCGAGCGGACTTTTTTTTCTCAACCGCGTCCGCAGAGCGGCCGTCGGGAGTCTTCAGGGGGCAGGAGGGTGGAAAACCGCCCGATATAGGAAGGACATCAAGAACAAATGAATACTAACGAACTCATCAAGCCGCCGGACGCTGCTCCCCCGTGGGAAACGGGCCGGCCTTTCCACATCCTGGCTCTCTCAGGCGGGGGATTCCGCGGTCTCTACACGGCGACCGTGCTGAAGCACTTGGAGGAGCAGTTTGGCGCCCCTCTGGCGAGCCGCTTCGACCTGATTTGCGGCACATCGGCGGGCGGCCTGCTCGCCCTGGGCTTGGCAGCCGACATCCCGGCCGCCGACCTGCAGGCCATGTTCCAAGCGCAAGGTAGCCGCATCTTCGGCGCTCGCCGCGGCTGGCGTCGGGCTCTGGGCATGTGGACCATGGCCAAGCACTCGCCAGACGGTCTTCGCAGCGTGCTGCAGGAGCGCTTCGGCGACCTGACCATCGGCGACCTGAGGCGCCGGGTGCTCATCCCGACCGTGAACTACTCCAAGGGCAGCGGCCACTTCTTCAAGACTCCGCACGCGCCGCAGTTCTACCTTGACTACAAGCACCGGCTGGTCGATGTCGGCCTAGCCACGGCAGCCGCCCCGACCTACTTCCCGCTGCACCAGATTGGCGAAGAAGGGGTCTACGCGGACGGCGGCCTGGTCGGCAACTCGCCGGGCCTCTTCGGCTTGCACGAGGCGCAGCACGTCCTGAATGTGCCCCGCAAGCCAGGAAGCGCCCGGGTGCTGGCCATCGGCACCATGACGCTGGGCGCCACAAAGCGCGGTGCATCGGGTCTCGACTGGGGCATCCTGCACTGGCGCAAGGCCCTGTTTGACTTGGTCATCTCGTCGCAGGAACAGGCCGTCGATTCCATGTTGAAGCACCTGCTGGGTGCCGACTACACGCGCATCGACGACCCTGCAACGCCGGACCAGAGCCGTGACATCGCCGCGCTCGACATGGTCACGCCCCAGGCCATCGAGGTCCTTACCGCGCGCGGCACGCAGGCAGCGCGCAGGGCTCTGGGCGACCCCGCCATCAAACCGTTCCGTGACCACGTCGCTTCCGCACCTGTCTTCTATCACGGCCCCAACAAGAGCATCCTGGAGAACCTCCATGCTTAACCTGAGCTCTCTCTTCTTCTCTGGCGTGGAGGAGTCCACGCTGCTCGAAAACATCACCCTGACGCAGGCTCAGTGCGACGTCGTCGTGGAGGCCAAGGAAGCCGTGCGCGAGCAGCTGCGCAAGGGGTTGGCGGCCGCGCTGCGGGAACTGGGGCACACCGGGGAGCCCGTGCAGCCGCGGTTCTTCACCCAGGGTTCGTGGGCCTACAAGACCCTGAACGCCCCGGCGCAGGCCACCCAGCAGGCAGACATCGACGACGGGGCCTACCTGCCCCTGAGCTCGATGACGGCGACCACGAAACCAAGTGTGGCCAGCAAGGTGTTCTTCACGGCCGCGGAGATGGCCCTGATGCCGCTCGTGCGCGCCCGCAACTGGCTCCTCATCACCGACAAGCCGACCTGCATCCGAATCGAAATCTCCAAGTTAGCGCACATCGACATCCCGCTCTACGCGATTCCCGATGCCGAGTTCCAGCAGTTGCGCAAGGCCGCACTGGAGGCGCGGGGCTATCTGACGCTGGACGAAGCCGTGCGCAAGGCCGAACGAGATGCTTGGACGGCGCTGCCCCGTGACCAGGTGCTGCTCGCCCACCGCGAAGATGATTGGGTCAAGTCGGACCCGCGGCCTGTGAAAGCCTGGTTCCTTGCCGAAGTCGACCGGCACGGTGAGCAGTTCCGCCGCAATGTTCGCTACCTGAAGGCAGCTCGAGACTGGCGCTGGGTCTACGGGGGGCCGTCTTCGCTGCTGCTGATGGCGACCGCCGCGCCCGTCTTCGAGGCACGTGACCGGCGGGACGACCTTGCGATGCTCGATGTGGTGCAGCAGATGCCCCAGGTCCTGCGCGATGGTGTGGCGTGCCCGACGGACCCGAACGAGTCGCTCACGGAGCGCCTGGGCAAGAAGGGGGTCGACGAGGCCATCGCATGGCTCAAGCAGCTGGAGGACCACCTGAGTGGGGCGGTCAATTCCAGTAACGCAGCGCAGGCCTGCGAGTGGTTACGCAAGCAGTTCGGCCCGCGTTTCCCGAACATCCCGGACCGGGTGAAGGTCTCGACCGCGACCGCGGCCGTCCTGGCCACGCCCGCTGCCGCTGTGGCGTCTCCGCTGGTCGGGCGCACTCGGGCGGGGTGAGCGCGATGTGCGGCGCCAGTGTGCTGCAGGAGCTGTCGCATGCCTTAGGCGCGCGCGGGTTTGCGTACGCCGGCATGACGCCTGACGGATGGCCCTGTTTCCATGGTCGGCTGACGGCCGCTGGAGCGGCCCACGCCGCGAGGGTGTCGGTGGATTTGACGGGGCAGGAGCTTCCCCGTGTGTACGTCGACCCTCCTGCTGGCGCACCGCCTGTGATGGCGCACGTGGGGGCCAATGGCTTCGTGTGCTACGCCGTCAAAGGGAGCTTGGTTCTCGACATCTTCGACATCCCGGGCCAGACGCTCGCCTGCCTGGACCGCGCAGCAGTCGTTCTGGACCTCGCGCTGCGCGGGGAGATGCAGCAGGACTTGGAAGATGAGTTCTTCGCATTCTGGGGCGGAGAACTCTGCTTCGTGGACGTGGGCCCCACGGACAAGTCGCCCCTGACTGTCCTGCACTTCGAAGACGCAGGTCTGGCGTTCGTCACCAACAACCAGGAGCGGACGCAGCGCAAGCTGAAGGCCATGCAGCTTCACGGGGCGACCGAGGCGTCGGTGGTCGCCGGCATCAAAGTGGTGAGCACAGCCAAGCCGAAACCCACCCAGGGTGTATGGCCGCCGCGGACCGTGAACGAACTTCTGCGCTGGCAAGAACTGCTTGACCCGAAGGCCCGCCGTGACATGGAGCAGCAGCTGCTGCGCGCCTGCGCGCGCCGCAAGCGAATGGCCTTGTGCGTAGTCAAGACGCCCAGGACGCAATATGCCTTCTGGGTTCCCTTGACCAAGGACCAGAAACAATCCCCTGCCCAGGCTCTCGCAACTGCAAGGCCCCGGCTTCTTGCAGCGAAGGTGTACCCCATGACCACAGTGCGCATCGACGACGACTACGCGAGCCAGCGCAACACGCCAGGCAAGACCACGCTGGCCGGCAAGCGCATCGCCCTCATCGGGTGCGGCACCATTGGCGGGTTCCTTGCCGAACTGCTCGTGAAAGCTGGCGCAGGCTTGGACGGGGGCGAGCTACTGCTCGTTGACCACGACATCCTGATGCCGCAGAACGTTGGGCGCCACCGCCTCGGCCTGCACTACGCACTGAAGAACAAGGCGACGTCGCTGAAAACTGAACTCACGTTGGGCGCCCCGACCGCGAACCTGCGTGACCTGCCGGTCAAGGTGCAGGAGGCCGAACTCGGCACGCTGGACCTGCTCATCGACGCCACCGGAGAAGAGGGCCTGAGTTCTCAGTTGACGCGCCGTCTTTCTGATTCCGGCAAGTTCGTCCCGTCGCTCACGACATGGGTCGAGGGCCTGGTGTAGCAGTCCGAGCCCTCCTGCGTGACAGTCAAGACCAAGGCTGCATCCGCTGCATGTGCAAGGCCCATGGAGAGCAGCTGTTTCCTGTGGTGCAGGGAGCGATGCCTGACGAACTCGCAGGGCACGGCTGCGAGAGCCTGTACGTTCCGTTCCCGGCTACCGTCTCCATCCAAGCCGCATGCCTGGCAGCAGATGTGGTTTCCGACTGGCTTGCCGGCACCCCCGCCCCGCGGCTGCGGACCGCGTTGACGCGAAGAGGCTTCATCAACGCGATGGAGGACAACGACGTTCCGCGCCGCGAGAACTGCCCTGCATGCAGTTCGTAAGTGAGTGGGCCACGGCCGACCGGCGCCGGCTAGTGGTCCTCAACGAAGCCGTGACGCAGGTCTTGGTGCGTCACAGGCAGCGCTTTCCCTGGCAGACGGAAGCTGGTGGCATTCTGCTCGGGCGCCGGCGCGGCAATCACTTTGAGGTGGTCGAAGCCACGGAGCCGACGCACCGCGACCGCAGGTTGACCTACTTGTGGGAACGGGAGGCCTTCGGCCATGCACAAGCTGCTACGCGCGCATGGAGGCTCGCCGTGGGGACCGTCGACTACGTCGGTGAATGGCACACACACCCACAACGCGTGCCCATCCCGTCATCGTTGGATCGGCGCGAGTGGCATGCGCTGGCTTTGGATTGCCCGACGGTGTTGCGTCTAGTGATCGTCGTCGGAACCAGTGAGCTGCACATCGAACTGGTCAGTGCAGCAGGGCAAGTAGAGCTCATGCCGCTCTCATGACATGGCGCGAATGCCCTCGGCCAGACGCACAGTTCACCGAAGCTCACTGCACAGTCGCACAGCCGGGACACGCGACCGACGCAGCCATCACACTGACTAGCGAAAACGCACCATTACCGCTAGCTGCCCGGAGCTGCACGTCCGCTTCCGACCGCTCGCGTCGTTCGCGCGTCTTCAGGTCGCTAGCGTGGCTCAATGACTGCATTGGAACCGAGACCGCAAATTGGGCTTCCACCGGTGACCGACTGCAATCGCTGCCTATGTGCCCTTCGGACGGGTGCAGCGCAGCGGGCCAAGGCTGCCGACGGCGGTGGGGGATTGTCGTCGGCGTGACTATCGCTGGTCCGGGTTCGACCTCTGCGGGCGCTGCCGACCGTCCGGTTCACAACCACGCACACGTTCTAGAGCCGTACTATTTCCAATCTGAGTCGGTCCAGGCTCTCTTCCGTTCCACGTATGCGCTGGGCTCGGCCGAAAGTCGCGAAACGGCGCTCCGGGCCAAACGCCATTCCGCCAGCCTGAGTAGCGGACATTCGCCTCGTACATTGCCCTCCCGGCGCGTTCTCGGGGTTGTGGCCGCCAGCCCTCCCCTGAACCAAGGTTCAGTGCGCCCAACCATGTGCGCAGGCACTCTGCCCGACGGTTGGTGACCGCCTGCGTTTCTTGGGCGGCGATCGTGCGCGCCGATGCCAAGAGCTCGAACCGCTCGACCACGGCGCAATACAAGCCAACCACAGTGCCCGGCATCCTCACTCCCGGGTTGTGAACGTTTGCAGTCACACCTGAATTCATCATCCAAACCATCGAAGGAAACTGAAATGAAGACCTCAAGTTACATCGCCACCTCCGCATTCTCGCTTTTCGCAGCGGTCGGCGTACTCGTCAGTGCCGGCGCACAGGCTGAAACCTACCAAGGCGTGCATGCGCCTGTGTCGGCCAACAGTCGGGCCGACATTCGCGCCCAGGCCGTGATCGCAGCGCACAGCGAGAACCCTTATGCCGAAGGCGCCTCCTCGCGCGTCGCGCCCCGGTTGATCGCTTCGACCGACCGCGCCACGGTGCGTGCCGAAGCGGTGGCGAGCGCGCACAGTGCGAACCCCTATGCTGAAGGTTACGGGCAAGGCGTCGCTTCGGTGCCGGTTGGCACAGTCGATCGCGCCGCGCTACGCGCCCAGGCTCGCGCAGCCGCGCGCAGTCAGCACCTGCCACTGTAAGAGGAGTCCGCAATGACCAACAAGATTCAAACCGTGCTGCTCACCGGCAAGACCCATACGACGGCAAGCCGTCGTGAAGGCGCCTCTCTCGGCGATGACCGCGTCGACATGCAGCTCTCGACCCCTGGCAATGCCGGCAACGAGATCGCGTTCACGGCAATTCAGCTGCATCCGACCGCGGAGCAGCTGTTCGCCGGCGCCTGGTCGGCCTGCTACACCGGCGCGCTTGGCCTCATCGCCAAGACGAAAAAAGTGGCGCTCCCCTCCGACATGTCCGTCGACATCGAAGTGGATCTCGGCAAGACGGGCAATGCGTACTTCATCCAGGCGCGGATCGAGGTCCGCATGCCGGGCGTTCCGCTGGAGGTGGCAGATGCCATCGCGCAAGCGGCGCACGACATCTGCCCGTACTCGAAGGCCGTTCACGGCAACATCGACGTCACCACGAACGCCGTTGCCACGGACGCCTTGCCCGCGTGATGCGGCATGCCGCCGGGCTTGCCCCGGCGGCATGTCGGTCGAGGATGGCAGCAAGCTCTCGCGCAGCCGTCCTCCCCCACCCATCTCGGAGAGCACGATGATTCACTTCACCAGCGCACAACGCCAGTTCGCCGAAGCCGGCATCGACGGCATCCGCTTCGCTTCCATCTGGGGCGAGAACGGCAATGGCTCGGACTTCATCGAGGTCATGGCCGACGCTCGCTTCCCGCTTCACGACCATGGAGGCCCGGAGGAGATCCTCATGATCTCGGGACGCATCCGCTTCCGCGATCTCGAGCTGTCGGCGGGCGACTACCTGAAGACCGGCCCTGGTGAGCAGCACGACGCGCAAGCGCTCGAGGACTCGCTGTTCTTCCTTGCCCACGTGAGCAGCGCAGTGATCAAGGAATGACATTGGCTTGCGGCGTTGGGCTGGCCAGCCGTTCGAGCCAACTTCGGTAGCCACAAGAGCAATACCAACACCGACCCTGGGGCCCTTGCCTCCCGCCCCGGATGCGCGGAGGATAGGGCACGAACAGGGGGCAATGTGACAACTTGCAACGTGGAGCGCTTCCGTGGAACTTCAATCGTTGACGAAAGGGGTGTCGGACTCTGATGCCTGCGTTGTGGTCATCGACGACGACACGGAATTTCGTGATTCGCTCGGACGACTCTTGCGGTCGGCCGGGCTGAATGCACTCGCGTTCGCGTCGGTTGCCGAGTTCGCGAAATCCAAGCCGCCCGATAGCCCTACATGCCTGGTTCTCGACGTGCGAATGCCGGGAAGGAGCGGGCTGGAATTCCAGCGCGATCTTGCCGCGGCGGGCGAGACGCTCCCGATCGTCTTCATCACCGGACATGGAGACATTCCGATGACGGTGCAGGCGATGAAGGCGGGCGCCATCGAGTTTCTGACGAAGCCATTCCGCGACCAGGATCTTCTGGACGCCGTGAACGTGGGGCTCGCCCGAGATCGCGCACGCCGTGAGAACGATCAATCCCTGAGCGCGCTCAAGGCCCGGTTCGAAGACCTGACGCCGCGAGAGCGCGCGATTCTGGTCCAGGTCGTTCAGGGCCGCCTGAACAAGCAGATAGCCGGCGACATGGGCATCACCGAGACCACCGTGAAAGTTCACCGGAGCAACATGATGCACAAGATCGAGGCCGCCTCGCTTCCGGAACTGTGCCGCATGGCGGACAAGCTCGATCTGCTGCCGAAGAAGGTTGAGCGCTCGTAGCCGCCAAGGCCACCTTGAGTCAATGGTTCTGCAGCTGCCCGCCCGCTCACACCTAAACCAAGGCTTAGAGATCTAACCTCGCTACGGCAGTACGCTTGGCAACAGTGCGGTACGGCCGTGCCATCGGGCACGTTGTTGAGGCTGCAAGTGACGAACCGGAAACTGTCGTGCCCGAGCCATCCCTGATCTCCATCGTCGATGACGACCAGTCCTTTCGCGACTCCATGCGAAGGCTGCTCAAGTCGCACGGCTATACCGTCGCGGTGTTCCCGTCCGCGGCCGAATTCCTCGCATCCGCCCAACTGCCAGCGACCGCCTGCCTGGTGGCCGACATCCACATGCCCGTGATGACAGGCGCGGAGCTCTACAGGCACCTGATCGCGTTGGGGCATGCGATCCCGACCATCCTGATCACGGCCCATCCGGAAGAAGGCGTCCGGCAACGCATGCTGAGCCTGGGAGTCGGCTGCTACCTTCACAAGCCATTGGATGAGGCCGTCCTGATCGATTGCCTCCGCCGCGCCTTCACGCGCGACAAGGCGCATCGGGTCGCGCCATGAACGCTCCCGGCGCCGGCTTGGACTCGCCAGAAGTGCTGTGGGAGGACGCCGAACGTGCCTTCTGCAGACTGCGCCGAGAGGGCGCCGAGGGCGCCCGGCACGCTTTCATACCCGTGACCTCCGGCGCCGGGCAGCCGACGCAAGAGAGCATCGATCGCCTCTCGCACGAGTACGAACTCAAGGACTACCTCGATGCGGCATGGGCATTGCGCCCGGCGGAACTCGTGCGCGAGCCCGGACGGACGATGCTGGTGGTCGACTTTGCAGGAGGTGAGCCGCTGGACCGCCTGATCCGCCAGCCCATGCAAATCGGACGATTTCTGCGCCTGGCAGCGGCGATGGCGTCAGCACTCGGCCGGCTTCACGGGCGTGGCCTCATCCACAAGGACATCAAGCCTGCCAACGTTATCGTGGATCCGGCGACGGAGCGAGTCTGGCTCTCCGGCTTTGGCATCGCATCTCGCCTCCCGCGCGAGCGGCAGCCGCCTGAACCTCCGGAGTTCATTGCAGGAACGCTCGCCTATATGGCACCCGAGCAGACTGGGCGAGTGAGCCGCTCCATCGATTCCCGAAGCGACCTGTACTCGCTCGGGGTCACGTTCTATGAAATGCTGACCGGCGGTCTTCCGTTCACGGCATCCGAGCCGATGGAGTGGGTGCACTGCCACATTGCGCGACAGCCGACGAACCCCAGCGAACGATTGACGAGTATTCCGATAGCCGTCTCCGCCATCACCATGAAGATGCTCTCCAAGACCGCCGAGGAACGATACCAGTCGGCGGCGGGTGTCGGGCGCGACCTCCGGCGCTGCCTCTCCGAATGGAACGCGCAGGGGCGCATCCACGATTTCGCGCCGGGCGATCATGACGCTCCAGATCGCCTCATGATCCCCGAGAAACTCTACGGGCGCAGATCGGAGGTCGACACCCTTCTCGCCGCGTTCCATCGCATCGTCGCCGGGGCCAGGCCCGAGTTGGTGCTCGTCTCCGGGTACTCGGGCATCGGCAAATCCGCAGTTGTCAACGAGCTGCAAAAGCCGCTTGTTCCACACCGAGGCTTGTTTGCGGCGGGCAAGTTCGACCAGTACAAGCGCGACATTCCGTATGCCACGCTGGCGCAGGCCTTCCAGGGACTGATCCGGCCGCTCCTGAGCAAGAACGAAGAAGACTTGTGCAAATGGCGCGACGCCCTTCGCGAGGCGCTGGATCCGAACGGACTGCTCATGGTCGAGCTCGTCCCGGATTTGAAGCACATCATCGGGGAACAGCCCCCTGTGCCCGAGCTTCCTCCGCAGGATACGCAGGGGCGCTTTCAGCTGGTATTCCGGCGCTTCATCGGCGTATTCGCGCGGCCCGAGCATCCGCTCGTGCTCTTCCTCGACGATCTGCAATGGCTGGACGCGGCCACGCTCGACCTGCTCGAGGAGCTGCTGACGCGCTCCGACCTGAAACACCTTCTGCTGATCGGCGCTTATCGTGACAACGAGGTCAGCGCCACCCACCCATTGGTGCGCAAGCTGGACGCCATCCGCCAAGGCGGGGCCGTGTTGCAGGAAATCGTCCTCGCCCCGCTGGATCGCGACGACCTGGGACGCCTGCTGGCGGACTCTCTTCGCTGCGAACCTGAGCACGTCAGCCCGTTGGCGCAACTGATCCACGAGAAGACGACAGGAAATCCGTTCTTCGCGATCCAGTTCATCTCCACATTGGCAGACGAGGGCTTGCTCGCCTTCGACTACGGTGAAGGGCGATGGTCATGGAATCTGGACCTCATCCATGCCAAGGGCTACACCGACAACGTCGTGGAGCTGATGGTCGGAAAATTGAACCGCCTGCCCAAGGCAACGCAGAAGACGCTGCATCGGTTCGCTTCCCTGGGGAACAGCGCCGGGTTCGACGTGTTGCGGGTGGTGTGCCAGGAATCGATCGAGGAGTTGCATGACCACCTGTGGGAGGCGGTTCGCGCTGGCTTGATCTTCCGCTCGAACGACGCTTATTGCTTCCTCCACGACCGCGTGCAGGAGGCGGCCTATTCACTGATCCCGCAGGAACTGCGTGCCGAGACGCATCTGCGCCTCGGCACGCTCCTGGCCGAGCACACGCCTGCGGAGAGGCGCGAGGAGGCGATATTCGAGATCGTCAATCAGTTGAACCGCGGCTCCCATCTCATCACCTCGGTCGAGGAGCGGGAGAAAGTTGCAGACCTCAATCTGGTCGCTGGTCGGCGCGCCAAGATCTCGACCGCCTATGTCTCGGCGCTCAAGTACCTCAGAGCGGGCAGCGTCCTCCTTGCGGAGGAGACCTGGGAGAGCAACTACTCGCTCATGTTCTCCATCGAGAGCCTGTTGGCCGAGTGCGAACTGCTGACGGGAGATATGTCGACGGCCGAGAATCGGCTCTCGCGCTTAGCCGAGCGGGCCAGGAGCCGCCATGACTACTGCGCCGCGACGCGCCTGCGGATCGTGCTTTACACCAATTGGGACAGAAGCGATCAAGGCCTCGACGTATTCCTGGAGTGGCTCCGTCGCGATGGAACCTTCTGGTCGAAACGCCCGACCAGGGAGGAGGCGATGCGCGAATATGCGCGAACCCGCACGCTGCTTGGGGGTCGGCAGATTGAAGAGCTCGTGCACCTCCCGCTGATGACGGACCCTGAGATCCTGGACACCGTGGACGTCTTTTCGGAAGCCGCTACACCGTCCTACTTCTTCGATGAACACCTGTCGTCACTCGTGGTCTGCCGCCTGGTCGGTCTCAGCCTCGAGTACGGAAACTGTGATGCGTCGTGTTTCGGCTATGTCTGGATGGCCTTCTTCGCCGGACCGCGCTTCAACAACTACACAGACGGATTTCGGTTCGGCCAACTGGCATATGACCTAGTCGAGAAACGTAGCTTGATTCGCTATCAAGCGCGAACATACCTGTGCATGGGGGCGCTCGTCATACCGTGGAGCAAACACCCTGGCAGCGGGCGCGAACTGGTGCGCCGTGCGTTCGACGCCGCGTATCGCGGCGGTGAACTCGCCTTCGCGGGATATAGCTTGGAGAGGTCGATCACGATCAGCTTGGCGGTAGGCGATCCCCTCGCGGAAGTGCAAAAGGAGGCCGAGAACGGCCTTGCCTTTTCCAGCAAGGCCCAGTTGGGTCTTGTTCATGCCATCTGCGGCTCGCAGCTCGGGCTGGCACGGAGCCTGCGCGGACTGACGGCGGTTTTCGGGAGGCTGGATCACGAGGGATACAGTGAGCGCGCTACCGAACGCGATCTGGCCAGCGATCCCAATCTGGGGCTTGCGGAATTCGACTATTGGGTCCGCAAGTTGCAGGCACGGTCTCTTGCGGGAGACCACGCCTCTGCCATCGACGCGGCGCTGAACGCCCAACGGCTCCTTTGGCGCGCGGCGGCCAACTTCGAAGCCGCCGAGTTTCATCTTTACGGGGCGCTCGCACATGCTGCAGCCTTTGATTTCGCCGCTGGCGACCAGAGGCGGCAACACCTCGAGGCTTTGGTCGGTCACCACAGGCAGATCGAAGTATGGGCCGAGCACAACCCCGTGACCTTTGAGAACCGCGCAGCGATCGTTGGTGCGGAGATCGCCAGGATCGAAGGCCGCGTGCTCGAGGCTCAAGACCTCTATGAAAAAGCCGTGCGCTCGTCGCACACCCACGGCTTTGTCCACAACGAGGCGATCGCCAACGAGCGGGCCGGATGCTTCTACGCGGCGCGCGGCTTCGACAAGATTGCGACCACCTACCTGCGCGATGCGCGGGCCTGCTACCTCCACTGGGGCGCTGATGGCAAGGTTCGACAGCTCGAGCAGTTGTATCCGCACCTCAGGGCGGACAAGCCGATCTCGGAGCCCAGCACCACGATACAGACGTCCGCCGAGCTTCTCGATCTGGCGACCGTGATGAAGGTCTCGGAAGCGCTGTCGGGCGAGATTGTTCTGGAGAAGCTGATCGACACGCTCATGCGTACGGCCATCGAGCATGCCGGCGCCGAACGAGGTGTGCTGGTTCTTCCGAGAGGCGATGAATATCGGATAGAAGCGGAAGCCACGACCAGCAGTGGCAAGGTGGAGGTCCAGCTCCGACAAGCGAGCGTCACCGCAGCAGATCTGTCCGAGTCCGTCTTCCGCTACGCCCTGCGTACCAAGGAAAGCGTGCTGCTGCAAGACGCCTCGGGCGAGAACCCGTTCGCTGCCGATGACTATATTCGCAAGCACCATGCGCGGTCGGTACTCTGCCTGCCGATCCTCAAACAGGCCCGCGTGCTCGGAATGCTGTACCTGGAGAACAACCTCACGCCGCATGCATTCACGCCCGCTCGAATGGCCATCCTCAAGTTGCTGGCCTCCGAGGCGGCGATCTCGATGGAGAACGCTCGCCTCTATCGGGATCTCGCCGAACGAGAAGCCAGGATCCGGCGTCTGGTGGATGCCAACATCATCGGGATCATCATTTGCGATGTCGATGGTCGAATTCACGAGGCCAATGACGCGTTTCTGCGCATGGTCGGATACGAGCGTGAAGATCTCGTGTCGCAAAGCATCCGCTGGACGGATATGACGCCGCCGGAATGGCGCGTGAGGGACCAACAGCAGCTGGTGCCGGAGCTGAAGACGACAGGCAGCCTGCAACCGTTCGAAAAGGAGTTCTTCCGGAGGGACGGCAGCCGCGTGCCTGTGTTGATCGGCGTGGCCAACTTCGAGGATGGCGGACATCAGGGCGTCGCGTTCGTGCTCGACTTGACGGAGCGCAAGCGCGCTTCGGATGCGCTTCGCGCGCTGCAGATGGATCTGGCGCACGCGAACCGCCTGGCCACCATGGGACAGCTCGCGGCTTCCATCGCGCACGAAGTCAACCAGCCGATTGGGGCGGCACGCAACAACGCTCACGCGGCGTTGCGCTTTCTGGCCCGAGATCCGCCGGAGCTTGCGGAAGTCAGTGAGGCTCTCGAGTGCGTCGTGAGCGATACCTACCGGGCTGGCGGCATCATCAGCCGAATCCGCGATCAAGTCAGGAAAGTGCCTCCCCGCAAGGAGAGCGTCGACCTGAACGACGCCATCGGGGATGTGATGGCGCTCGTGCGAGGTGAGCTGTCCAAGAATCAGGTGTCGATCGAGACGCAGCTCGCGCAGAGACTGCCGCCGGTTCATGGGGATCGGGTTCAGTTGCAGCAGGTCATGCTGAACCTGATCCTCAATGCGATCGAGGCCATGGGTGGCGTCGACGCCGAGGTGCGGAAGTTGGTGATCTGCACCGAATCGAGCCCGCCGAAGGGCCTGCTCGTCACGATCGGCGACTCGGGCCCCGGCATCGCACCGGAGGACCGCGAGCGGGTTTTCGAATCCTTCTACACCACCAAGGCCAGCGGAGTGGGCATCGGCCTCTCGATTTGCCGCTCCATCATCGATGCCCACGACGGAAGACTGTGGGCGGACGCCCATCAGCCTCGTGGCGCGGCTTTCAGGTTCACACTGCCAGCCCTCTTCTGAACCAAGGTTTAGTGCGCCCAACCACGGGTGCAGGCTCTCGGCCCGTTGGTTGAAGACCGCCTGCGGTTCGCGTGCTGCAGTCTTGCGCGTCGATACCAGGAGGTCGAACCGATCGCCTACGGCGCAATACAAGCCAACGGCCGCACGACGCATCCTCACTCCCGGGTTGTGAACATTTGCAGTCACACCCGAACGCAACCACTGGTTGCCGAGGAGTCCGTCATGCAATCGACCGCTTCGCAAGACGTGCACTTTCCGCTCGGCGCGCACGTCGTGACGCCTCGCCGCTGGTACACGCATCACGGCATCTACGTCGGAGCAGGCCAGGTCGTTCACTACCAGGGCCTGTCTTCGTCGATGCGCTGCGGTCCGGTCGCGAAGGTCAGCCTCGCCGAGTTCGCCCATGGCCAGCCGGTGCGCATGCACGGTGAAACAGACGTGGCGTACTCCGGAATGGAAGTCGTAGCCCGTGCCTGCTCTCGCCTGGGCGAAGACGCCTACGACGTACTGCGTAACAACTGCGAGCACTTCTGCTCCTGGTGCCTGATCGGAGCCGCCCGCAGCCCGCAAGTGGAGCGCCTGTTGTCGAGTCCGCGCGCGGTGGCGCTCGCCGCCCGAGTTCTGGCCGTCCTCGTCAGCGGGTGGAGTACCGCCCGCGAGGCACTGCCTCTCATCAGCTGACCGGTGCGGTGCGCACAACGCTACGCATCCGCCAAGGAGTCCACCATGGCCCTCGACAAGCTGCGGTACGCCGCTGAGAACCACCTGGCTGCCAGTCGCGGCGGCCGCATCCTCCTTCACATGCTCGCGATGCTGGGTGACCGATGCGTGCGCTTCCATCTGGCAGGCATACGCAGGGAGTTGCCGTCCTATCGCACGGCCTCGTCCCTTCCTTCGAACCGAGGGGCGGTGGTATGACTGGCCCGCAAATGCTTTTCGTGCAGCTGGTCCAACTGGCGCTGCTTGCCATCTGCGCCTTCGTTGCGAGGCGAGTTGCCGCGCTGCCGTTGCGAGGGCTTGTGAACGCCGCAGGCGCCTTGGGTCTTGATCTCAAAGGAACGCCACTGCCAGAGGGTGGGCCCACAAAGGTGGCCCGTGCATCCACGGCCCTGGGCATCTCCATGCAGGATCACGGCGTAAGGCATCGACTCCTGGCGATCCTGGCTGCTGACGCGGTTGGATACTCGCGCATGATGGCCGCAGACGCCAAGGCCACCCTGCAGGCGCTCGATGCGGCTCGCCAGGTTTTTCGCACCACCATCGAATCCTCGGGTGGACGAGTCGTCGACACGGCAGGAGACTCCGTGCTGGCCGTTTTCGGTACGGCAACTGGCGCAGTGGCTGCTGCGATGAGAATCCAGACGCGGTTGTCCTCCGACAGGGATAACGGTCACCAGGATGTGGCGATGCAATTTCGTATCGGCGTTCATCTCGGCGAGGTTCTCGAGAAGATGGATGGCACTGTCTACGGCGATGGGGTCAATGTCGCTGCTCGCCTGCAGGCGCTTGCGGCGCCAGGAGGGGTCGTTGTCTCGCACGCGGTACACGATGCGGTCTCTGGTCACATCGAAAAGGTGTTCGAAGACATTGGCGAGCATATGGCGAAGAACGTTGCCGAGCCGCTGCGTGCATTCCGATGGCTTCAAGTCCCGACGCGGCGCGCTCCGCGAACGCGGCAGCGGCAAGCTCTCGCGCTTCGGCCCGCGCAGCGAGCGATCGATCTGCACGGGCAGGCTCGGCAATGCCGAGGGACTGGGCGGCGTTCTCGTGGCCGCGCCTCCGAGTAGCAGCTGGAGCAGTCGGCGCGCGGCGAGATGTACACGACCGCGGTGTCACCGACGATTGCCTGTTGCGCCAGCCTGAGCCTGATCGTAGGCGGCGGCGGCAGAACGCGGCATGCATGACCGCAGCAACTGATCGGCATGCTTCGCGCGATTGCAGCGGCGGCAGATCTGCCGTGCGCTGAGCTGCGTGGCGTCGCACCGACTCGGCAACCGGCGCGCCTCGCCGAAGAAAAACCGCTGGACGGCTCTGCCCCCGCGATCAGGTCCTGGTTGGCGCTGTCCACCCATCGGCCTCGCGCCACCGCTGTCAGATTCACGCTGCCAGGCCTTCCCTGAACCAAGGTTCAGTGCACCCAGCCATGTGCGCAGGCTTTCGGCCCGCTGGTCAAGTTCGCATGCGTTTCGCGTGCCCTAGTCATGCAAGTCGATACCAAGAGCTCGAACCGCGCGACCACGGCGCAGTACAAACCAACCACAGTGCCCGGCATCCTCACTCCCGGGTTGTGAACATTTGCAGTCACACCCGAACGCAACCAACGGTTGCCAAGGAGTTCGTCATGCAACAGACGCCCGATCTCGGTCGCCGTCTCTTTTTCGGAGCTGCAGCGGCAACCGCTGCAAGCACCCTGGGTCTTCTCACTCTTTCAGAGAGGTCTCAAGCCATGAATCAAGTTATGCAGCAGATGGGCAGCGACGGGATTGCCATCCGTCCTTTTCATGTGAATTTCCCGGAATCGGATCTCGCCGAACTGCGCCGGCGCATCAACGCGACAAGGTGGCCCGAACGGGAGACGGTCGCGGACGATTCGCAAGGCGTGCAGCTCGCCACGATTCAGGCGCTCGCACGCTATTGGGGGAAGGACTACAACTGGCGCAAGGTCGAGGCGAAGATGAATTCGTACCCGCAATTCATCACCGAGATCGATGGGCTGGACATCCACTTTCTCCACATCCGTTCGAAGCACGAGAACGCGTTGCCCCTCATCGTCACACACGGATGGCCCGGATCGATCATCGAGCAGATGAAAATCATCGATCCGCTGGTCAACCCCACGGCCCACGGCGCCAGCGCATCGGACGCATTCGACGTCGTGATCCCTTCCATGCCCGGCTACGGCTTCTCGGGCAAGCCCACCACCCCCGGCTGGGGCCCCGAGCGCATGGGCCGCGCCTGGCACCAGCTAATGACGCGGCTGGGCTACACGCGCTACGTCGCGCAGGGCGGCGACTGGGGCGCCTTCGTGGTCGAGCAGATGGGCCTGCAGGCGCCGGCGGGACTGCTGGGCATCCACACCAACCTGCCCGCGATCGTGCCGGCCGACGTGTATAAGCCCCTGCTCAGGGGCGAGCCGCCGCCGGCGGGCCTCTCGGCCGAGGAACGGCGCGCGTACGAGCAGCTGGAGACAACTCTTAAGCGCGTCGCATACGCCCGGATCATGTCGTCGCGGCCGCAGACCCTGTACGGCATCGCGGACTCGCCGGTTGGCCTGGCCGCCTGGCTGCTCGACCATGACGATGCCGGCGGGCAGCCGGCCGCGGCCATGACTGCCGGACTGCGCCGCACCCACAGCACGAGCGGCGAGCTGACGCGCGAGGAGATCCTGGACAACATCACCCTGTTCTGGTTGACGAACACCGCTGTCTCGGCGTCGCGTCTGTACTGGGAATACAAGGGCGGCTACTGGGACGCCAAGGGCGTCAACATCCCGGTGGCGGTCAGCGTCTTTCCCGGCGAGCAGTACGAAGCGCCGCGCAGCTGGACCGAGGGGGCCTACCCGAAGCTCATTCACTTCAACAAGGTGGACAGGGGCGGCCACTTTGCGGCCTGGGAACAACCGAAGATCTTCTCGGAAGAGGTTCGCGCGGGCTTCAGGTCGCTGCGCGCGTAACGTGCTCGCGCAAGCTCCACGGATGAAGCATTGCCCGTGGAGCTTCCGGAGCCCGCCTTGCGCGTGTGCCCAAGAATCACAGGAGAAAGATCAATGGAACCATTTCGCGTCGAAGTGCCCGATGAAGTGCTCAACGATCTGCACGCGCGTCTCAAGCTCGCACGCTGGGCTGACGACTACGCCAACGAAGACTGGCAGTACGGCACCAACACCGCCTACCTCCAGGAACTGGTGGCCTACTGGATTGAAGGCTACGACTGGCGCACGCAGGAACGCGCGATCAACGCATATCCGCAGTTCCGCACCGAGATCGATGGTGTGCCGATCCACTTCATCCACGTGCGCGGCAAGGGACCCGCTCCCAAGCCGCTGATCCTTTCGCACGGCTGGCCCTGGACGTTCTGGGAATACCGAAAAGTGATCGGCCCCTTAAGCGATCCCGGTGCGCACGGTGGCAATCCCGCCGATGCCTTCGACGTGGTGGTGCCGTCCTTGCCGGGATATGGATTCTCCACGCCGCTACGCAAGCCCGGCGTCAACTTCTGGCGCACTTCCGGCCTTTGGGTGAAGCTCATGGAACGGCTGGGCTATCCGCGTTTCGCCGCGCACGGCGCCGACTGGGGCGCGCTGATCACGGCCGACCTGGGACACCGCTATCCCGAGCGCCTGATGGGCGTGCACTTCACGATGATGCTGCCATTGGACCTCTTCAGCGGCGGTACGCCGGCGCCCGAGGACTACGACGCCGACGAAGCGCCGATCGCCGCACGCCTGCAGAACTTCTTCGCCGCCGAGTCGGCCTACTCGGCACTGCAAAGCACCAAGCCGCAGACCATCGCGGTGGCGCTCAACGATTCACCAGTGGGACTGGCGTCGTGGATACTCGAGAAGCAACGCAGCTGGAGCGATTGCCACGGCGATGTCGAAACCCGCTTCAGCAAGGACGATCTACTGACCACGATCATGATCTACTGGGTCACGCAGAGCTACGGCACGTCGGCGCGCTACTACTACGAGGCCGCACACGATCCCTGGACGCCGATACGCAACCGCACGCCCGTGGTCGAGGCTCCGACCGCCATCTCGGTGTTGCCGGAGGAAGTTTGCAGCGCCCCGCGCCGCTGGGCCCAGCGCTACTACAACCTCAAGCAGAAGCGGTGTCACCCCAGCGGCGGCCACTTCGGAGCCTGGGAAGAGCCGCAGGCCATCATCACGGACGTCCGCGATTTCTTTCGCACGCTGAGCTGACCAAGCCTTCAGTCCGCTTGTGGCGGCGGCCTCGCAGTCGGACGGATCGACCAACTTCTTCGATGCATGCACGCAATCAGGGAATGACGTGCGTTGCGTGCGGCTGACTGGTCCTGAAGCGGGTGCGGATGAGTGGCCGCTTGGGGGCAGACTGCGGAAGCTCAGTATGCTGCGGGCAACGACCGCTTCCGCTGCATTGCGGGCATCCAGCGCCTTGGGGCGAGCCGCAACTAAGCAGCCATCTCCTCAAGGGTTTTTCCCGCGTCTAACGCTTCTTTCGATCTCGAAGACGCAGCGCCAGTCGCGAATTCCTCCAGCGTCCTGCCAGCGGCGAGTGCATCGCGCAGCCAGTACGGGCGCTTTCCGATCCCTGACCATGAGTTGCCTTGGCCGTCGCTGTACTTGGCCGGACGGTTGGCTGCTGCCTTACCCGCTTTCGCGTTTGCCTTCGCACTGTTGGCGGTCGCGCCGAAGCCCAACTGCTCCGCGGTGAGTCCGTAGTGCGTGATGGCAACCTTGATACGGGCGATCACGCCATCGACTTCTCGCGCGCGAAGCTTCTCGGCGTGACGCTGGAGGGCCGCGATCTGCTTCTGAATCTGCTTGTAGCTCTGAGTCATTGACCTAGGGAGATGCTGATCAATAGATCGCGGCGGGCACGGCGCATGCATGCGTGAAGACACCGCAAATCACAGCACCACAGAGATGAACCAACGCAGCTTTGCCAGTGCCGAGTACGCGATGAAGAAGAAGCGCACGCGGCGCGAGAAGTTTCTGGCCGACATGGAGCGCGTCGTGCCGTGGGCGCGCTTGATTGCCGTGATCGAGCCGCTGTACCCGACGAGCGGGCGCGTCGGCCGCCAGCCGATCGGCGTTCCAAGGATGCTGCGCATGTACTGCCTCCATGTATGGACCCGACGCCTTTTGCAAGCCCTGTGAATCGGAAGATGGTCTGCGCACATGTATACGGCTCGCTTGTTGGGCAAGCTCTCAGCATGCCCGCAGCCTCGATGAGATTCGCGCATCCCGTCCTTAGCAACAGTTCGGCTCGAGAGGGAGGCTCAGCCGGGAGGCAGTTCAGGGTCTTGAGATGCTGGTCTGACCGGTTCGTCATCACTTGGTTGGACTTTGCAAACCTGGGATGGATTGGTTCTCCTTGTCGTGTGACCCTCTCCAACTGACAGAAGGCGGGATAGGTGATTGATCTGTGTATTAGCCCGCGACCGCTGGTCGGTAGGCGCGCTCGCTGCTGAGCACCGCTTGGATGACGCGTGCGTTCTTGTTTGCAAGAGCGACCGCTGCGCAGTTGTACCCGCGGCGATCAATCAAGGCACGCAGCCATCGGCTTTGAGCATCTTGCTTGTCGCCCAGCCATCGAAGAACCGATCTTGCTCCGTGGATCAGCAGCGTCCGCAGGTATGCGTCACCGCGTTTGCTGATGCCATAGAGGCGCGAGCGACCGCCCGATGAGCGCTGCCGGGGCACAAGGCCCAGCCACGCAGCCATGTGCCTGCCGTTCTTGAAGGCGCTGGCATCGCCAACCGCGGCGACGACGGCCGTGGCGGTGAGCGGCCCAACTCCTTCGATCTGCCCGAGCCGTCGGCACAGCTCGCTGTGCTTCATCAACTGCTTGACTCGCGCGTCGGCATCGTCAATGCGCTGCTCGATACTCTGGAGGTGCTGCAACGCGTCGAGCAGCAGGCCACGGCAGTCTGCTGTGATCTCGCCATCCTGTGAGGCCAACACCGCGGGCATCGCCCGATGGAAGGCCGCCGGCGACTTGCTGATAACAAAGCCACGTTCCGCCAGGGCGGCACGCACGTGGTTGATGACTGCGGTCCGTTGGTGAACATACAGCTCGCGCAAGCGATGGAGCGCTTGAATGTCCTGCTGCTCAATACTCTTGATGGCGACGAATCGCATGGCCGGCCGACGCGCAGCCTCGACGATGCCCTCGGCGTCATTTCGGTCGTTCTTGTTGGTCTTCACGAACGGCGCGACGAACTGGGGGCTGATCAGCTTGACCGTGATGCTCCTGGCCAACAGCAGGCGCGCCCAATGATGGGCCGAGGCGCACGCCTCCATCACAACCATTCGCGGGCTCAGGCGCTCGATGGCCTGCAACAAGCTTGGACGGCTGACCTTGGAGCGATGAACCGCCATGCCACTGCTTGTCACGCCGTGGAGCTGGAACACACGCTTGGCGAGGTCGATCCCGAGAACATCGATCTGCATGTTGGCCTCCAATTAGAGCTAGGGTGGGCCTTCAGTGTGACGCCGAAAAGGTGGCGTCGGGTCCATCTCAGTAACAGTGGTACGGCCTGGCCGACGAGGCGCTGGAAGATGCGCTGTACGACAGCCAGGCGCTGCGCGACTTCGTGGGCATCGACCTGTCGCGCGAGTCGGTGCCCGACGCCACCACGCTGCTGAAGTTCAGACGACTGCTGCTGGACAACGACCTCACCAAGGCGCTGTTCGAGGAGATCAACGCCCACCTTGCCGAGCAAGGGCTTCTGATGCGAGCGGGCACCATCGTGGACGCGACCATTATCGCGGCGCCCAGTTCGACCAAGAACGAGGGCAACACGCGCGATCCCGAGATGCACCAGACCAAGAAGGGCAACGCTTGGCACTTCGGCATGAAGGCCCATGTCGGTGTGGATGCCGGGTCGGGTCTCGTGCACACGGTGGTCGCCACGGCGGCCAACGTCCACGACGTCACGCAAGCCGGCGCGCTGCTGCACGGCGAGGAGATGGTGGCCTTCGGCGATGCTGGCTATCGGGGTGTCGACAAACGCGAAGAAGCGCAGGGCCCGCAGTGGCACGTGGCGATGCAGCCGGGCAAGCGCCGGCAATTGGACCCGACGCGCAAGTGGGCGCGGCTGCTCGAGAAGGCCGAGCAGCTGAAGGCGAGCATCCGGGCCAAGGTCGAGCACCCGTTCCATGTGATCAAGAACCTGTTCCGTCACAAGAAGGCCCGCTACAAAGGCCTTGCCAAGAACGAGGCTCAGCTGTTCAGCCTGTTCGGGCTGGCAAACCTCGTCATCGCCAAGAGGTCGTTGCTGGTCGCTCATGCCCGAGGTGCGTCTTGAACACCGAAAGTGGCCTCGAGAGAGGCTCGAAACGCCTGGCGAGCAGACCTCATGGCGCGAAGTCGACCAGTATCGCGAGCGCCTCGCGTTGTGATGTCCACAGGTCCAACAGCGCTGCTCATTGATCAGCATCTCCCTAGAACTCGATACTTCCATCCGAATAGTTGTTGATTGCTCGGAACGAATTTGAGTCCTCAGGTAAAGTCGAACTCAGCGTGCGGGAGACAAAAAGTGCGCTCAGGTAACTCCGACGATCTACGAGTGCGGGACTTGACCGCCGCTAGGCCCTGCAGGCGTCAAGCGCGGCGGTGCGAAACCGCGCCGCGGCAGGGCTCTCAGTCTCTGCCATGTACGCCAATGCAAGCCCAACAGAAGCGCCATCTGGCAGCTCAAGCAGTGGACGGTACTCGATCTTGTCGCTGGCGTAGCGCTGCATCACCGAGGGCACGAGGGCGATGCCGAGGCCGCTCTCCACCAACGCCAGCAACGTCTGAACCTGCACGCCTTGTTGTGCGACGCGTGGAATGAAGCCCGCGCTTTGGCACGCCAGCATGGCGGCGCTGTGAAGGCCGGCGGCGGCGCCTGCGCCGTACATCACGAAGGATTCGTTGGCCAACTCGCGCAGGTGCAATGGCCCCTTGCAGGCGAGAGCGTGACCGCGGGGCAATGCAACGATGAACTCGTCGCGTTCAAGCGGCACAAGGGTGGCGGACGTGTTGCGCAACAAGGGCGTGCGCACCAGGCCAACGTCCAGGCCATGATCCTCCAGCTGTTGCAGGATCGACACCGACGTGGCCTCATGCAGCACCAACTCGACACCGGGATATTCCGCGCGAAATCGCGGCACGACTTTCTGAAGCATGCCGTAGGTGGTCGTACCGACGAAACCCACGTGCAATGTGCCGCCAGTGCCTTCGAGGGCGCTGCGCGCTATAACCCCCAGCTGGCTGCCATGGAACAGCAATTTTCGTGCTTCGACGAGCACCGTGCGGCCTGTGGGTGTGAGCGACACGCCGCTCGCGCCGCGGTCGAACAGTTTGGTGCCGAGTTCCGCCTCCAATTTCTGGATTGAGACTGTCAAAGGCGGCTGCGCCATGTGCAGCTTCTCGGCCGCGCGGCGGAAGTTCAAGGTCTCGGCAAGGACGACAAAATGACGGATTCGGCGCAGGTCCATGGTGGGGTTATGGTGTTGCCACCATGCATAGCCGAGCGGCACGTCAGCCCCTGCCGCCAACGTCGGCAAGGCGCCCACGGCGTCATCCCTTGAAGACGGGCGTGCGCTTCTCGAGGAAGGCCGAGACCGCTTCGCGGTGGTCGTCGGTCTGGTGCGACAACGCCTGGAACGACGCTGCCATCTCCAGAAGTGTATCGAGCCGCGAATGCATGGCTTCGCGCAGAAGTCGCTTGGTCAGGCGCACCGCATGGGGCGGATTGGCTGCGATGCGCCCGGCCAACTCGTTGGCCGAATCCAGCAGCTTGTCCGAAGGCACGACGCGAGAGACCAGGCCCCAGTCCAGCGCCTGCTGGGCGCCGATCACATCGCCCGTGAACGACAGTTCGCTGGCCCGCGAGAGGCCAATCAGTCGCGGCAGAAGCCAGGCGCCGCCGTCGCCGGGGATGATGCCCAGCTTGACGAAGCTCTCGGCGAACTTCGCATGCTCGGAAGCGATGCGAATGTCGCACATGCACGCGAGGTCCATGCCGGCACCGATGGCCGCGCCGTTGACTGCGGCGATCACCGGTACCTCGAGATTGAAGAGCGCGAGCGGCAGCCGCTGGATGCCCGTACGGTATTCGTGGCGTATCTGCATGCCGCCGACGGCGCCCGACGACTGGCGCTCCATGTCCTTGATATCGCCGCCGGACGAGAACGCGGTGCCGGCGCCCGTGAGGATCACGGCGCGCACGCCGCGGTCGCCATGGATGCGCTCGATGGCGTCGAGGAAGTCGGCCACCGCGGTGTTGCCGGTCAGCGGATTGCGCCGCGCGGGCTCGTTCATCGTCAGCGTGACGACGGGGCCTTGCTGTTCATAGAGGAGGAAGGAGGACATCGCGGCTTTGGTTGTTCGGTGGAAGGCCGAGATTAAGGACCGAGCCAGCGAATGTCCAATAGTAAAAGCCTTTGAATCGATACCGACTGAGTATCGACAAGTTTAGGTGGAATCTCAAAATCCCGCCGGCGTGTGCGCCAGTGGCAATACCGTTCATGTATCGGAAGCCATCGATTAAATATTGGAGAAAAAATCTCACCGCTTCTATTCTTGCCGCCACGGCATGAACACGGAGACACCATGAAAACAGCGCTGGGCCACCTCAAGGTGCTCGACCTCACACGGATCCTCGCGGGTCCCTGGGCCACCCAGAACCTCGCCGACATGGGAGCCGAGGTCATCAAGATCGAGCGTCCGCGCGTGGGCGACGACACGCGCGCCTGGGGCCCGCCCTTCCTCAAGGACGCCGACGGTAAGGAAACGCGCGACTCTTCCTACTTCTTGAGCGCCAATCGCGGCAAGCAGTCGGTGACGGTCGACCTCGCGACCCCCGAAGGGCAGGAGATCATTCGCCAGCTGGCCGCGGATGCCGATGTGGTGGTCGAGAACTACAAGGTCGGCACCCTCGCGCGCTACGGCCTCGCCTACGAAGACCTGCGCAAGATCAATCCCGGCATCGTCTATTGCTCGGTCACCGGCTTCGGCCAGGACGGCCCCTATGCGGCACTGCCGGGCTACGACTACGTCTTCCAGGGCATGGGCGGCCTCATGAGCATCACCGGCGTGCCCGACGGCGAACCCGGCGCCGCGCCGATGAAGAGCGGCATCGCGATCAGCGACCTGCTGACCGGCATGTACGCGACGACGGCCATCCTGGCGGCGCTGGAGCACCGTCACATCAGCGGCGAAGGCCAGTACATCGACATGTCGCTGCTGGACTGCATCGTCACGATCAACTCCTACCAGGCGATTAACTACTTTCTCTCGGGAAAAATCCCGCAGCGCATGGGCAACGCCCACTCGAACATGGTCCCCTACCAGGTGTTCGGCTGCAAGGAAGGCAACATCATCATCGCCGTCGGCAACGACGGCCAGTACGCCGCCTTTTGCCGCGTGATCGGCCGCGAGCACCTTGCCGTCGATCCGGCCTTCGCCACCGGACCTCAGCGCAATCGCAACCGCAAGGACCTGATTCCCCTGATCGCCGAAGCGATGCTGGCGAAGACGATGGAGGAGTGGGTCGTCCTGCTGGAGGCCAACAACGTGCCCTGCGGCCCGATCCACAACATGAAGCAGGTGTTCGAGGATCCGCAGGTGCGCCACCGCGAGATGCAGCTGACGCTGCCGCACGGCGCCGGCGTGCAGGTGCCGAGCGTCGCCAATCCGATCCGCCTTTCCGACACGCCGATCCGCTACGCCAGGTCCGCGCCCTTGCTCGGCGAACACAACGAGGCCGTCCTGCAAGAGCGCCTGGGCCTGTCGGCGACACGGATCGCCGAGCTGCGGGCCAAGGGCGTGGTCTGAGCCGGCCGCCCATTCCCGATCAACTTCCGGAGACATAGCGCATGCGCATTTCAATCACTCGTCGTTCACTGGCCGCGCTGGCCCTGGCCGCGGTCGTCACGCCCGCTCTGGCGCAGAAGCCGCCGATCAAGTTCGTGGTGCCCTACCCGGCGGGCGGTGCCGCCGACCAGATCACGCGGCTGGTGGCGCACGAGACCTCGCTGGTGCTGGGCACGCCGATCATCATCGACAACAAGGGCGGCGCCGCTGGGATGATCGCGGGCGAAATCGTCGCGCGCGCCGAACCCGACGGCAAGACCTTCTTCGTCGGCTCCAACGCGCCGCTGGTCATCAACCAGGCGCTCTATGCCACGATGCCCTACGATCCCGAGAAATCCTTCGTGCCCGTCTCGGGCATGGGCAAGTCGCCGCTGCTGCTGGTGACGCGCCAGAACCTCGGGGCGAAGGATATCAACGCCCTCATCGCGCAGGGGAAGAAGGAGCCGGGCAAGCTCACCATGGGCAGCGCCAGCAGCGGCAACATCACGCACCTGGCCGGCGAAGCGGCGTCCACCCTGATGGGCTTCAAGGTCACGCACATCCCGTTCAGCGGCAGCGCGCCCGCCATCACCAGCATGATGGGCGGCAACGTCGACATCATGTTCGACGCACTGCCCTCGTCGATGCAGCAGGCCAAGGCGGGCAAGATCGTGCCGCTGGCGCTTCTCGACATCGCTCGCTTTCCCCAGCTGCCAGACGTGCCGACGCTCAAGGAGGCGGGCTTCGCCAACGCCGAGGCCAGCGCCTGGTTCGGCGTGGTCGCGCCCGCCAGGACGCCTGCGTCCGTGGTCAAGGAACTCAATGCCGCGATCAACGAAGCGCTCAAGAAGCCGGAGCTGATCGAGAAGCTCCGCAACATCGGCGCGGTGCCGATGCCCGGCTCGCCGGAAGTCTTCGGCAAGTTCATCGCCGACGAGCGCGCCAAGTGGATCCCGGTGGCCAAGTCCCTGGGCGTGAAGGCCGACTGATGCGCAGAAAATCATTCGATTCCATCGCCGCGCTGAAGGCCTTCGTCGGCGAGCCGGCCGTGAGCGGGGAAGCCATCGTGGTCGATCAAGCCATGATCGATGCCTTCGCCGACGTCACGCACGACCGGCAATGGATCCATGTCGACCCGCAACGCGCAGCGCTCGAGTCGCCCTTCAAGACCACCATCGCGCACGGGCTGCTCACGCTGTCGCTGGTCACGGGGTGGTATCACCGCTGCTTCGACTTCCCGAACCGGAAGCTGGCCTTGAACTACGGCTTCGACAAGGTGCGCTTCACGAGCCCGGTGCCCTGCGGCACGCGGCTGGTCGGCAGCTTCGAGCTGGCGAAGGTGGAAGACCTGAAGCCGGACGAGATCCGCTGCTTCTGGAACGTCAAGGTGCAGGGCGAAGATGCCGAGCGCCCCGCGATGGTCGCGCAGTGGCTGATGCAGCTGCGGTATTGAACGAGGCACCATTCATGTCCATCCTCCTTGTGGAACGCCTGGGCGGCACCGCGGTGCTGACGATGAACCGCCCCGAGCAACGCAATGCACTGAGCCTCGAGCTGCGATCGGCCTTCGAGCAGGCCGTCGCCGAAATCCGCGACGACCCGTCGGTGCGCGCGGTCGTGATCGCCGGCGCCGGCGGTCACTTCTGCGCTGGTGGCGATGTCAAGTCGCTGGCGTCGGGCGACGGCAAGCGCGACGTCTTCGAAGGCCGCGAGCGCATTCGCAAGATCCACCGCTGGTTCGACGAACTGGTGGACCTCGAAAAACCCGTGATCGCGGCGGTCGACGGCGTGGCCTTCGGCGCCGGCCTTTCGATGGCCCTGGCGGCCGACTTCGTGATCGCTTCGCCGCGCGCCAAGTTCTGCAGCGTCTTCGCCCGCCTGGGCTACGTGCCCGACATGGGCGCCATGTACCTGCTGCCGCGCGCCGTCGGACTGGCGCGTGCCAAGGACATGGTCTTCAGCGCGCGCGTCGTCGATGCCGACGAGGCGTTGGCCATCGGCCTGGCGCAGCAGGTGGTGCCGGGGGACCTGCGCCAGGCGGCGCTGGACTTCGCCGAGCGCTTCCACACGGCGCCGACCGAGGCGCTGGGCCTGGTCAAGGGCGTGATGAACCACGCCTTCGAGTCGGACCGGCGCAGCGTCTATGCGCAGGAAGCCATGGCGCAGGCCATGTGCCGTGAGAGCGACTTTCACCAGGAGGCCGTCCGCCGTTTCCTGGCCAAGGAGCCAGCGCTGTACCAGTGGGCGGACACCGCCAAGCCCCGGACCTGATCTGCGAAGGACAAGAGCCACATGCATCCCGAACAAGAGTATTTCGCGCACCTCGTGCAGGGCCGCTTCATGCTGCAGCGTTCGCGCAGCAGCGGACGCTTCTACTTTCATCCGCGTGTCGCCGAGCCGGTGACCGGCGCCCGCGACCTCGAGTGGGTGGCAGCGAGCGGCCGCGGCACGGTCCACGCCACGACCGTCGTGCGCCCCAAGCCGCCGCAGCAGCCCTACAACGTGGTGCTGGTCGACCTCGAAGAGGGACCGCGCGTGATGTGTCGCGTGGAAGGCATCGAGCCCGAAGCCGTGCGCATCGGCATGGCGGTGCAATCGCGCATCGGCAGCCAGGACGACAAGCCGATCCTGCTGTTCGAGGTGGTGGGGGTCGCAGCATGACGAAGGACCGCTTCCCCCGCGGCCGCACCGCGATCGTCGGCGCCAGCACCTACGGCATGGGCGAATCGCCGGGCCTGAGCTCGATGGACCTCGCGGTGAGCGCCAGCCTGCGCGCGCTCGATCAGGTCGGCCTCGCGCCCGGTGATGTCGACGGGCTGTTCATCGGCCTGCCGGACGACTTCCTGTCCGGCCTGACCTTCGCCGAGTACCTGGGCATCCAGCCACGCATCACCGAGAACAACCGCACCGGCGGCTCGGCGTTCCTCACCCACGCGATGTGGGCCGCGCTGGCCATCGAGGCCGGGCAATGCGACGTGGCCCTCATCGCCTATGGCAGCAACCAGCGCACCGCTTCCGGCGGCCTCGTGAGCGCCATGCGCCCCACGGCCTACGAAGCACCCTACAAGCTGATGCGCCCGGCCGGTGCCTACGCGCTGGCGACCTCGCGCTACATGCACGAATACGGCCTCCGGCGCGAGCAGCTCGGCGCGGTGGCGATTGCCGCGCGCCAGTGGGCGCAGCGCAATCCCGACGCCTTCATGCGCGAGCCGCTGACGATGGAGGACTACCTCAAGTCGCGCATGGTGTGCGATCCGCTTGGCGTGCGCGACTGCTGCCTGGTGACCGACGGCGCCGCCGCGGTGGTGATGGTGAGTGCCGATCGGGCGCGGGACCTTGCGCGGCGGCCGGTCTACCTGCTCGGTGCCGCGGCCGCCACCGACCACCGCGACATCACCTCGATGCCCGATCTGACGACCACGGCGGCCGTGCATTCCGGGGCCCGCGCCTTCGCCCAGGCCGGCGTCAATCCGTCTGACATAGACGTCGTCGAGCTGTACGACGCCTTCACCATCAACACCATCCTCTTCCTCGAGGACCTGGGTTTCTGCGGCAAGGGCGAAGGCGGCTCCTTTGTCGAAGGCGGTCGCATCGCACCGGGCGGCGAGCTGCCGGTCAACACCAACGGCGGCGGCCTGTCGTGCGTGCACCCCGGCATGTACGGCCTCTTCACCATGGTGGAAGCCACGCAGCAGCTGATGGGATTGGCGGGCGAGCGGCAGGTCGCGGATGCACGGCTGGCGCTGGCGCACGGCAACGGCGGCGAGTTGTCCAGCCAGGCGACCCTGGTCCTCGGCACCGAAGACACCCTTTGAAAACACAGAGAAAGCAAGTCATGACCGAACAAGCATCGAGCCTTCAGGGCAGGAACATCGTGGTGACAGGCGCGGCGCAGGGCATCGGCCGCGCCCTTGGAGAACTGGTGCTGGAGCTGGGCGGCACCGTGACCGCGATCGACCTCAATGCCGACGGCGTGCAGGCCTTCGCCGCGCAGGCGGGCGGCGACCGCGTACTCGCGCTGGCCGGCAGCGTGGCCGACAACGACTTCGCGCAGGCGGTGGTCGAGCGGAGCGTGGCTCGCTTCGGTGCCGTGCACGGCCTGGTGAACAACGCCGGCATCACGCGGCCCGCGATGATCGAGAAGATGACGCTGGACCAATGGCAGCAGGTGGTGGACGTGCACCTCACAGGCTCGTTCAATTTCCTGCAAGCCGTGGGGCGCCACATGCTGGCGCGCTCGCGGGCCGGCGACATGTCGGGCGGCTCGATCGTCAACGTCTCTTCCGACGCCGGGCGGCGCGGCACAATCGGCCAGATCAACTACGGCGCGGCCAAGGCCGGCGTGCTGGGCCTCACGATGTGCGCGGCGCGCGAATGGGCCCGCTACAACGTGCGCGTCAACACGGTGGGCTTCGGCGTGGTCGAGACCCCGATGACGGAGACGATCCGGAGTGAAAAATTCGCCGACACCTACCTGCAACAGATCCCGCTGGGTCGCTGGGCAGAAGCGCGCGAAGTCGCGCGCCCGGTCTGTTTCCTGCTGTCCGACGCCGCCTCGTACGTCACAGGCCAGCACCTGTCAGCCAACGGCGGCTATACCATCGGCGTGTGAGGCTGCCATGAGCCAGTTGCTCTCAGCCTTCCGCCACGCGGAACTCCCGCCGGCCGCACAGGACTTCCGTGCCGAGGTGCGTGAATTCCTGCGCACCGCGTGGACGCCGACCGCGCCGCAGGTGCGCGCCCGTTCGTGGATGGGCTTCGATGCCGGCTTCAGCCGCAAGCTGTCGCAGCGCGGCTGGGTGGGCGTTACCCTGCCCAAGGCATATGGGGGAGCGAGCCTGGACGCGTTCTCCCGTTTTGTGCTGGTGGAGGAACTGCTAGCGGCCGGCGCGCCCGTGGGGGCACACTGGATCGCCGACCGCCAGAGCGGTCCGCTGATCAACAGGTTCGGCACCGAGGCGCAGCGCAGCTTCTACCTGCCGAAGATTTGCGCGGCCGAAGCCTTCTTCTGCATCGGCATGAGCGAACCCAATGCCGGGTCGGACCTCGCCAGCGTCGGCAGCCGCGCGGTGCGCGAGTCGGACGGCTGGCGCCTGAACGGCCGCAAGATCTGGACCACCAACGCGCACCACTCCCAATACATGATCGCGCTGGTGCGCACGTCCGGCGAACCGGCCGACCGGCAGAAGGGCCTGTCCCAGTTCATCGTGGACCTGAAGCTGCCCGGCATCACGATCCGCCCGATCCGTGACTTGGCTGGCGACGAGCACTTCAACGAAGTGTTCTTCGACAATGTCATGCTTGCCGACGATGCGCTCGTGGGCGAGGAGGGCGGCGGCTGGTCGCAGGTGAACGCCGAGCTCGCGTTCGAGCGCAGCGGTCCCGAGCGCATCTATTCAAGCGTCATCCTGCTGGAACACTGGATCACCTGCCTGCGTGGCACGCCGCAGGCGGCTCGCCACGCCGAAACGATCGGACGGCTGGCCACGCACCTGGCTACGCTGCGTGCGATGTCCATCGCCGTGACCACCAAGCTGGTCAAGGGCGAAAGCCCGAGCGTCGAAGCGGCGCTGGTGAAGGACATCGGCACTACCTTCGAGCAGTCAATTCCCGTCATCGTGCAAGCGGCACTGGGGGACGACCCCCGCGCCGATCTTGATACCGACCTGCTGCAGGCAGCCACGTACCTCGCCCATGTGGCTCCCACGTTCTCTCTGCGGGGCGGCACCCGAGAGATCCTGCGCGGCATGATTGCGCGCGGTCTCGGCCTGCGATAAGGAGCCGACCATGTTTGCTGAAGCCATCGACGACATCCTGCGCGACCAGTGCACGCCCACCGTGGTGCGTGCCATCGAAAGTGGCGCCGACCCGTTGCCGCTGTGGCGCGCGGTCGCCGACGCGGGTTTCCTGAACCTGATGCAACCTGAGGAAGAGGGCGGCGCGGGCCTGCCGCTGCCCGAGCTGTACGCCGTTGTCGCCCAGTTCGGCCGCTACGCCGTGCCGCTGCCGCTGGCCGACGCCATCGCCGCACGTGCGCTTGTCCCCGCCGGCGTGCAGTTGCCCGACGGCCCATTGGCGCTGGCACCTGCTCTGCTGCACCGCACTGACGGCAGCGTGCACGCGCCGCTGGTTCCGTTCGGCGCCATCGCGCAGCACGTGCTTGCCGCTGACGGCGACCGTCTGGTCCTGTTGTCCTGCGAGGAGGCCCGCCGCGTGCCCACCGGCATCCCCCACAGCCTGGCGGCGACCCTGGAGTGGGCCAACGGAGGCGGCGCGGAACGGCTGACGCGCGAAGCCGTCGCGCTCGCCCCGTTCGCGGCTGCCTTGCAGGCGGCCATGCTGGCCGGCGCGATGACGCGTGTGTTCGACATGACGCTGCAGTACTGCAACGAGCGCAGCCAGTTCGGGCGAACGCTCGGCAAGTTCCAGGCGATCCAGCATCAGCTGGCCGTGATGGCGGAACTGGTGGCCGCCGCCGGCATCGCCGCGGAAGCCGCCTACCAGTCGCCGGGCCGGGTTCCGCGCCTCCTCGCCGCAGCAATGGCCAAGGCCCGCGCCAGCGAGGCAGCGCCCGCGGTCGCCAACACGGCCCATGCCGTGCACGGCGCAATCGGGGTCACCGAAGAATACGACCTGCAGCTGTTCACGCGCCGGATGCATGCAATGCGCATCGCGCACGGCTCCGAGAGCCACTGGAATCGCATCGTCGGGCAGCAGGTGCTCGCCGGCAGTGGGTCCCTGACCGAGTTTGTTCGCGGCGCATGAAGCGCAGTCGACGCAGGCGCGCTGCTCGGACTCGAGCAAGAGTTCGCTCGCGACCTGCCAGCATGCCGTTGCCAATCGGCCGTGCCGCGTTCAATGAACAGCCAGCATCCGACGCACACTTTCCACCAATTGCGCACGAACTGAATCCAGATCCATGCGGCCTTCGATGAGGACGTACTGGCCGATCATGCCCCGCATCAGGGCGACGATGACCATCGCTTGCGCGTCGGGAATGACGTCGCGGCGAATCTCACCCAACTCGATCCCGCGACGAATGTGCGTTTCGATGATCAATCGAGTCTCTTCCGTGAACATCGTCATCTCTTCTCGCAGCGCGCCTCCTGCCATCAAGGCCTGCATGAACATGAAATAGAAGGCGCGTCCGCGGACCATTCTTTCCTGGTTTGTGGACAGGTACTCATCCACCGTTTTCAGGATTCGCGCCAGTCCCTCCAAGTTCGCACCAGAGCGATCGACCATACTTCGAAAATCCGCGCGCACCCGAATGATGATGGCTCGGAGGACACCCTCCTTGTCACCGAAATGATGCGCTGCAATGGACCGGCTGAAGCCCGCCCGGTCGCCGATCTCTGCCAAGCTGGCACCGTGAAAACCACGCTCAGCGATCAGCGCGATCGCGGCGTCTATGAGCTTGCTTTGGGCTTCAGCGCGCCTCTCCGCCTGGGTGCGCCGCCGGGTTCGCTTTTCGCGAACATCAAGCGGTTCGTTCGTCGTCGTTGGTGAATTCATGGGGCAAATGTTACTTCGAACTTGCTTGTCAATCGACAAGTAAATACGCAGATTTACTCCCGTTGTCAATCGTACTTGCACGATCCCCTCCAACAAACTTGTTGGTTAACATGCGAGTATGTTGAAAGAGAACCCCCAACGAACGACGCCACCTCGCGGCATCCTCGACAACGTACGTGTCCTGGATTTCGGGCGTTACGTCGCGGGGCCGTACTGCGCCACCCTTCTGGCTGAATTCGGTGCGGAAGTCATCCGCGTCGAAAAGATCGGTGGGAGCGAGGACCGCTTCCTCCTCCCCGCCGTGAACGGGGAAGGCGCGCTGTTCCTGCAAATGGCTCGGAACAAGAAGTCCATGACGCTCGACCCGATGAAGCCCGAGGGGCGCGAGATCGTGCGGCGACTATTGCTGAACTGCGACGTGGTGGTAGCCAATGTTCCGGAGGGTACGTTGGCGGCGATGGGACTTGATTTCCCAACGATCTCCGCCATCAACCCACGTACCATCCTGACCCTCGCCACCGGCTTTGGTCGCACCGGTCCGATGGCTGGCCACCTCGCCTTCGACTCGGTGGGGCAGGCCATGTCGGGAGGGGTTTACCTCAGCGGAGAAGAAGGAGGGCCGGCCCGCACGCAGATGCTGTGGTGCGACTTCACCACGGCAATGCACTGTGCCTATGGCACGGCCATGGCTCTGATGGCACGCGAGCGCACTGGCCGCGGGCAGATTGTCGACAGTTCGCTGTTTGCATCGGCCGCCCTTCTGGGCAGTTCTTTCGCCGCAGAGGCAATGCTCAAAGGGCACGATCGCGTGCCCGTCGGCAACCGTAGCTTCGCCGCCGCGCCCGCCGACATATTCGCGACGAAGGACGGCTGGCTCATCTGCCAAGTCGTGGGCCAGCCTCTGTTCAGGCGTTGGGCTTTGCTCATCGGCGAGGAGCAATGGTTGCACGACGAGCGCCTCGCGTCGGACGACAGCAGGGCGGCGCATGGCGCGCTGATCAGCGCGCGGATGCAGGAGTGGTGCAGCACCCGCACCAATCAACAGGCTCTGAGCGAACTGGCCGAAGCGCGAATTCCGGCCGGGCCCGTGCTTCGGCCAAGCGAGCTCATCGACCACCCCCAATCCCGTGCCGCCGACCTGTTTCAGGTGATGGACTACGGCGATCCGCCTCAGCCAGTTCCGCTCGTCCGCGCGCCGGCATTCCTGTCAGAGCACCCTGGCCAGATCCGTACGCCACCGCCGAGGTGCGGCGAACACACGGATGCAATTCTGGACTCCATTGGCTACGGAGCCGAGGACATTCGCGCCCTGCGCGCAGCCGCCGTCATTTGATTGGGAACAGTATGCAACCGAAATTCCACAACGCTGTCGTCGTCGACGTCGTGCGCTCTCCAGTAGGCAAAGGCAAGCCTGGGGGTTCGCTCTCCAGCCTGCACCCGTCGGATCTGCTCGCGCAAGTCTTGCTGCAGCTCATCAAACGCAACGATCTGGACCCAGGGGCGGTGGACGATGTGCTCATAGGCTGCGTCAGCCAGGTCGGTGAGCAATCCGCCGTTCCGGGACGCAACGCTTGGCTGGCCGCTGGATTCCCTGAACACGTGCCTGCTGCGACCATCGACAGGCGCTGCGGTTCAGGCCAGCAAGCAATCGCGTTCGCTGCCCAGTCCATCATGTCCGGCGCCTGCGACATCGTGGTGGCGGGCGGCGTTGAGTCGATGAGTCGCGTGCCGATGGGAAGCGCGCGCAAGGGTGCGGACCCGTATGGGAACGGCGTGAACCGGCGCTTTGCACCGGGCTTGGTTGGCCAGGGCGTCTCGGCTGAACTGGTCGCGGCGAAATGGAACCTGACGCGCGCTGCAATGGATCAGTACGCAGTCGAGTCGCATCGGCGCGCCGCGGCCGCGCAACAGGCCGGATGGTTCGACAACGAAATCGTCCCGATAGAGACGCCCGAAGGCATCGTGAGTCGAGACGAAACCATCCGCGCCGGCAGCTCGGAGGAAAGCCTCGCCGGCCTCAAGCCCTCTTTTGAAGACGAGCAACTTGCATCCCGCTTTCCACAGATCAACTGGAGCGTGACGGCTGGCAATTCGTCCCAAATCTCCGACGGCGCAGCTGCGGCGCTGATCATGAGCGAGGAGACGGCTACCCGTTTGAATCTGAAGCCTCGGGCCCGCTTTCTCGCGTTCGACGTTCGCGGGGACGATCCGCTTCTCATGCTCACCGCTCCGATCACCACCACGCGGCGGGTGCTTGCCAAGGCGGGGTTGAGGCCTGAGGACATCGACCACTATGAAATCAACGAGGCCTTCGCGTGCGTGCCACTCGCCTGGCAGCACGAGATCGGCGTCGACGGCGCGCGGCTGAACCCACATGGCGGGGCCATTGCGCTGGGGCACCCGCTCGGAGCCTCCGGTGCCCGCCTCTTCGCCACGCTCCTCAACGGGCTGGAGCGTTCAAAAGGCCGCTATGGGCTGCAGGCGATGTGCGAAGCCGGAGGCACGGCGAACGCGACCCTCATCGAGCGCCTCTAGTTTTTACCTTCACCACGGAATCATCTATGAACATCGAAGGAATCAGTTGTGTCGTTACCGGCGGGGCCTCTGGCCTGGGCCTGGCGACAACAGAACACCTGCTGGCGCAGGGCGCGGAGGTTACTCTGGTAGACCTGCCGTCTTCGGAGGGAAAGGCGACTGCCGGAAGGCTTGGGCCGCGTGCGCGATTCTGCCCCGCAGACGTCACCGACGAGGCCACGATGCGGCGCGCCTTCGAAGTCGCCAACGAACGCGGTGCCTTGCGCGCCGTTGTGCATTGCGCTGGACGCGGCGGACCGCTCAGGATTCTCGACAAAGAAGGCAAGGCAGGCTCGCTGGAAGCCTATGAAGCCATCGTGCGGACCAACCTCGTGGGGTCTTTCAACGTGTTGCGCCTCGCTGCTGAAGCGATGTCTGGAAACGAGCTCATCGGCGAGGAGCGCGGCGTGTGCGTGCTCACCGCATCGGTCGCCGCGTTCGAAGGCCAGATTGGTCAGATCCCGTACGCGTCGTCGAAAGCGGGAGTTGTGGGAATGACGCTGGTGGCCGCGCGCGATTTGGCCGGCCGCAAGATCCGCGTCTGCACCATCGCGCCCGGAATATTCGATACGCCAATGCTCGGGCGCGTTGCCGCAGATGTGCGGCAGTCGCTCGCCGCATCCGTTCCGAATCCTTCTCGCCTGGGACATGGCAGCGAGTACGCGCTGCTGGCCGGGCACATCATTCTCAACCCGATGCTGAACGGCGAAACCATTCGCCTGGATGGCGCATTGCGCATGGCGCCGAGGTGAACATGACCACCGCACCCCTTGCATTCCCACAAGATTGGGCCGAATCAAGGCCCGGCGCGATCGCCGTCGTCGACGGCGACACGAGTCTGACCTGGAAAGAGCTCGAGCAACGCGGGAACAGTCTCGCGCATGCGCTCCTAAAACGCGGCGTCACTGCTTCCGACGTGATCGTTAGCCGGATGCACAACCGCCACGAGTGGGTCATCCTCGTCGTCGCGCTCGCGAAGATTGGGGCCACGATGGTCGGCATGAACTGGCGACTGACAGTGGACGAATGCCGACACCAGTTGGAGAACAGCGGCGCTTCGGTCTTCTTCTGCGACGACGCGGACCCTGCGCAGCTCTCTCCCGCGTGGGCAGGGCTCGCGCTGAAGCTTTGCGTCTCAGTGGACGTTCCTTTCGCGGGCATGGAGATGTTCCAGGACCTGCTTCTGGAGGAGGGGCCTCCCATCAAGGCGCTGCGCCCGCCAGGGCTGATCATCTATACCTCCGGAACGACCGGCCGACCCAAAGGCGTTCTGCACCAAGCACGAGACGAAGGTCCCGAGTTGCAGGCGTACCAAGCGAGTCTTCAGCAGTACCGCAGGAATTTCGATAACGGTGTCGCACTGGTGACCATGCCGGTTCACCACGGCTCCGGACCATCGCAGATCTGGGCAGCGATTCACCGCGCAAACAAGATCGTGCTGATGCGACGCTTTGATCCCGAAGCTACTCTGAAGCTGATCCAGGAGCACCGCATCGATCTCTGGACGGCCGTGCCGACGATGCTGAAACGCATCTCGGCGCTTCCGCCGGAAACTCTCGCAAAGTACGACGTCTCTTCGATCTCCATCCTGAGCGTCGGTGGCTCCCCGGTGCCAGCCGATCTGAAGGACTGGATCCTGACGAAGTTCCCAAAAGGTTGCCTGCAAGAGGGCTACGGCGTCACTGAAGTGGGGATGGTCAGCGCACTCACGCCGGAGATGCACTACTCGCGGCCTGGCTCTTGCGGACTGCCACATGGTGGCGTCTCGATCCGCGTGCGCGACGCTGCCGGTAGCCTGCTGGGCCCCGGAGCCACTGGCGAGATCTGGGTGAAATCGCCCCACACCATCCGCTCCTATCACAACGAGCCGCCCCTCGGCCCAGATGTGCTCGATGAGGATGGCTACTTCCGCACAGGCGACGTTGGGCATCAGGACGCAGACGGATATCTGTACATCACTGACCGCGTCAAGGACTTGATCATCTCTGGCGGCGTGAACATCTATCCGGCCGAAATCGAGGCCGCATTGCGCAAGCATCCAGCAGTACTGGACGCTGCAGCGATCGGCATTCCCGACGAAGAGTTCGGCGAACAGGTGCATGCGTTCTGCGAACTTCGGCCCGGAGCCTACGCCAGCCAGGAGGAGTTGCTCGCGGCATGCGCGGCGCACCTGGCCTCTTACAAACGCCCACGCCGCATCGAAGTGGTCTCCGAGCTTCCGCGCAACACCATGGGCAAGGTGCTCAAGCGGGAACTGCGGGCGCCGTTCTGGCAAGGGCGCCAGCGAGCCATTTGATCTCCACGACAAACCGAAACAGGACCTTTCATGAATACGGATAAAGACATACTCACGCTCGACGACAAAGTCGCGCTGGTCACCGGCGGCGGCCAAGGCGTTGGCCGCGGTATCGCCCGCTTGCTCGCGGCGCATGGTGCATCCGTCGTGGTGAACGACTACCACCTGGAGCGCGCGAAGTCGGTCGCCGCCGAGATCACTGAGCAAGGTGGACAGGCCACCGCGGTCCAGGGCGACGTCACCGACTTCGCGAGTGTCGGCCGGTTCTTCGAGGAGGCGACCGCCTCCTTCGGGCGCGTGGACGTGCTGGTGAACAACGCCGGCAATGCGGGAGTCACGACGGGAGCCAACAAGCCTTTCTGGGAAAGCGGACCGGAGGATTGGAAGCGATTCACTTCGGTCAACCTCGACGGCGTGATGAACTGCTGCCGGCTTGCGATTCCTGGAATGATCGAGCGCAACAGCGGACGAGTGATCACCATCATTTCCGATGCCGGCCGCACCGGCGAGGCGCGCGGCCTTGAGGCGTATTCCGCAGCCAAGGCAGGAGCGGCAGGTTTCATGCGCGGACTGGCGCGAGGGGTAGGCCGCTATGGCATCACCGCCAACACGGTGGCAATTTCTGCAGTGGCCACCCCCGCGATCGAGGCACGCCTGAAGGACGAGGAGTACATGAAGAAGGTCCTCTCCAACTACGTCATCCGCCGCGTCGGTCAGCCGGAGGACATTGCAGCCATGGTGCTGTTCCTCGCCTCCAGCGCATCGGGCTGGATCACCGGTCAGACCTATCCCGTCAACGGCGGCTTCTCGTTCAACCTCTGAGATTCTCATGTCTGCAAAACCTCTACTCACCGAACGCCGCGACGGGGTGCTGCTGATCACGATCAGCCGCCCCGAGGCGAAGAACGCATTCGACCTGGCAGCGGCGCAGGCAATGAATGAAGCGTGTGACCTGCTCGAGCGCGAGGATTCGCTCTTCCTTGGCATCATCACGGGTGCAGGCGGAACATTCTCGGCAGGCGCTGACCTGAAGGCGTCTGCTCGAGGCGAGCGCGCCTACACGCCGGACCGTGGCGGATTCGGCATCTTCAAGCGCCCGCCAGCCAAGCCGCTGATCGCAGCGGTCGAAGGATACGCGGTGGGCGGTGGCATGGAGCTGTGCATGGCCTGCGACATCGTGGTCGCGGCGCGGGACGCCAAATTCGGCCTTCCCGAAGTCCGGCACAACGTGATCGCTCTGGGCGGCGGCTTGTTCCGTGCTCCGAAACGGATCCCCTATCACCTCGCCATGGAGATGCTGCTCACGGGGGACTTGCAAGACGCACAGGCCATGATGGAGCGAGGGTTCGTCAACCGGATCACCGAGCCGGGCGGGGCGCTCGCCTGTGCGCAAGCACTCGCCGAGCGCATTCTTCGCAACGGCCCTACAGCGCTGGCGGCCACCAAGGAGGTCGTGCGTCGCGCGGTCGACTGGACAGAATCCGAAGCCTGGGAACTGCAGATGGAGTTCGCGAAGAAGGCCCTCGAGTCCGAAGACCGGCAGGAGGGCTTGAAGGCTTTCGCCGAGAAGCGTCGCCCCGTGTGGAAAGGCCGTTGACATGGGGCTGCCATCTCGCATCCGGGACCGGCTGCGTCTGCCGTTGATTGCGGCACCGATGCTGCGTGTTTCGGGCCCACGCCTTGTAACGCAGGCATGTCGACAGGGAGTGATCGGTGCGTTTCCGACCGCCAATGCGGGCGAGGAACTTGAATCGTGGCTGGAGGAAATCACTTCCGATCTCGCACAGGTCTCGACAGCAGCCCCGTGGTGCCCGAACCTGATCATGAGCCGAAGCAAGACGCTCGATCGCGATGTGGAGATACTTGCCCGCTACGGTGTGGAGATGGTGATCACCAGCGTTGGTTCGCCGGCACCCGTGATCGCGCCCTTGCACGCTGCAGGTTGCCTGGTACTCGCCGATGTCGCCACCCTGCGCCACGCCCACCGCGCAGTCGAGGCGGGCGCAGACGGTCTGATTCTGCTCAGCGCCGGCGCCGGTGGCCAGACCGGCTGGCTGAACGGTCTTGCCTTCGTGCGTGCGGTACGTTCGTTCTTCGCGGGTCCCATCGTGCTGGCAGGGGGAGTTTCCGACGGGCAGTCCCTGCTTGCCGCGCAGGTTCTCGGTTGCGACCTTGCTTACATGGGAACGAAGTTCATCGCGACCGACGAGAGCCTGGCCGCTGCCGAGTACAAGCAGATGCTGTTGCGCTCGGAGGCCGACGACGTGGTGCTCACCCGCGCGTTCACCGGCCTCCAAACCAACATGTTGCGCCCTTCCATCGTTCGTGCCGGTCTGGACCCGGACAGGCTGGACGAGACGACTTCGGCAGAGAGAGCGCGAGCGGAGTTCGGCGCAGCCGGAACGGGTGAAAAGCCAACCCGGTGGAAGGACATCTGGAGCGCCGGCCACTCGGTGAGCGGCGTGCGCAGGCTCGCCAGCGTAGCCGACACGATTAGCGAGATCGAACAAGGGTTTCGCGACGCGGTGCAGAGCTTCACCCGGCAATTCGCGCCCATTGAACATGGAACAGGAGTATGCGAATGAGTACGCTACGACGCCCCGCGCTCTATACCGAAGCGGGCACACCGGCCTTGCCTACTGCACCTGCTTTGAGGGCTGTCCGCTCCAAAGCCGGCCATATCACTTTTCCGCCACAACGCTTCGGCTGCCAGGTGTCCGGGCAGCACGGTGAGGAATTGACGGAGGTGCTGCTGACCGGCCGAGGTCGTCTTCAGGCATTCGCCACGGTTCATCGGCATGCCAAGCCGTTCCCGAAAACGCCCTTCACCGTTGTCGAAGTGTTGATGGAAGACGGCCCCGTTGTCCGCGGCTTGCTGAGCGCCGCGGAATGCAGCCCCCTCACGCCGGGCGCCACCATGGTGACGGTGCTCGAAGAGGCCATGGACGCGGACGGCAATTCAGTGCGTGACCTTCGCTTTAAGGCCGATGACAATGAAAAAGGAATTTCCTAATGAGCAGGAAGTCACTCGCGCAAATGCGCCCGGTGTATGTCATCGGCGTCGGCTGGCATCGCTATCAGGCCCCTTCAGAAACGCCGTACGTCCAGCTAGGCCTCACCGCGGTGAGGCAGGCGCTCGCGGACGCCGGTGTTCCATGGGACGCCGTGGAAACCAGCTATGTGGCGACGGCAAGGCTGGGAATGGCGAGCGGCCGCCCCATGCTCAGCCATCTCGGTCGCAACGAAAACCCGATCGTCCACATCGAAAATGCGTCGGCTTCGGGGTCAGCAGCCTTCCGGCACGCCTGCATCGAAGTGGCGTCTGGCATGAGCGACGTCGGCCTGGTCGTTGGCGTGGACAAGGTCTTTCCCAGGGAGATCGCATTCAGCCAGACCGGCGTGGAGCAGCTTGCGGCGGAGGAAATCGTTCCTTTCACCCGCTTCGCTTTGCTGGCCAGCGCCTATGCCTCGCGCCACGGGATCAGCTTGGAGGACATCGCGCAAGTCGCAGTCAAGAATCACCGCAACGGCTCCCTCAATTTGAATGCCCATCGGCAAGCGGTCCGCAGCCTTGAGGAGGTCCTGATGCGTCCGATCTCAGGCTCGCTCACCTCGCTCCAGTGCTGCCCCGTCGATGAGGGCGCTGCAGCGGTGATCGTCGCTTCGGAGGATGCGATTCGGCGCCTAGGCGTGAACACCAGCCGCGCTGTTCGCGTTGCAGCATCGGCGGGGATCACGCAGGTCGTGTACGAGCCGGGTCGCGATCACGACATCGAACTCACGGGCCGCGTCACCGCCATGGCCTACGAGCAATGCGGCGTTCGGCCTGACGAACTGGACGTGGTCGAACTGCACGACGCGTTCACCGTCGAGGAACTCCAGTACGTGGAAGCCATGGGCATCTGTCCCACCGGCCAGGCCTCGCGTTGGCTCAACGAGGGCCGATTCAACATTGGTGGTCAAGTGGCGGTAAGCCCATCAGGCGGCTTGATTGCCATGGGACATCCCGTGGGCCCGACCGGAGTTGGGCAGATTGGTGAGCTCACGTTGCAGCTTCGTGGCGAAGCCGGCGCACGCCAGCATCGAAAGTCAAGAACAGGTTTGGCGCACATGGTGGGCCTCGGCGCGGTCGCATACGTGCACATCCTGCGCCGTGATTGAACACAGAACTTCCCACATAACCTTCCACACGAGACACCATGAAATCCAATCACATACTCCGCATGTTTACTGCCGTCCTGCTGGTGGTCGGAACGGCCGCCGCGGTCGCGCAGGTCCCAGCCCAGGCGCAAGGCTTTCCTTCCAAGGTAATCCGCGTCGTGGTACCTCTGGGCGGGGGCAGTGGCTTCGATACCGGAGTTCGGCGCTTTGCAGAGCAGTTCTCGAAGATTGTCGGGCAGCCCGTTATCGTGGAAAACAAGCCAGGCGGGGGAACTTCAATCGGGGTCGGCGAAGCGCTGAGGGCTCCTGCGGATGGGTACACCGTGCTGGCGCTGACTGGAGCAACCGTGACCATCAACCCCGCATTGGGTGAGAACATGACGTACGACCTGAACGACATTCGGCCGCTGGCCGGCGGCATGCGTACTTCGTCAGTGATCGTAGTTGGGCCCCAATCACCTTACAAGACGTTGCAGGAGCTTCTGGCTGCTGCCAAAAAAAACCCAGGCACGGTCTCGATTGCTGCCTACGGCCAAGCGTACAAGCTTGGAATCTTGAACCTTGAAAAACATGCCGGTGTTCGTCTGCTGCAGGTGCCGTACAAGAGCCCTGCGGAAGCGACGCAGAACACCGTCGGGGGCCAGGTGGATGCATCGTTCCTCGAATCCAGTGCAGCTGTGCAGCTCATCAAGGCGGGACAACTGCGGGCGCTTGCACAGACCGGTACGGACAGGCATCCTTTCCTTCCTAGCGTCCCGACGGTGGCGGAGAGTGGTCTGCCGGACTACTCCCTCTATATTTGGTCGGGGTTTGCGGTCAGTGCCAAGACGCCCGAACCAATCGCCAAACAGCTCGAGTCCGCAATGTTAAAGACCTATGCGAGCGAGGCTATCCGCGACTATGCCTCCACGACGGGAGCAGAGCTGCACCAGTGGCCGGAGAAGAATCTCAAGGCCATGATCGCCAAGGAACTGCAAAACAACAAGAATGCTGTCGCTTACGCCAACAAGCGCTAGCTGCCTGCAAGGCAGGCTGCTATCGATGAAAGAGTCGGAGTGGGCAGCCGATGCCTGTGATGTAGCAAAGCAGACAGGGGTTTGCGCGGTTTGCGCCTTCGAGCGGCCCTTTGGTAACGCCACGGCGTGAAGATCCATCGCCGCGGCCGAACCAATCCGCAGACCAACCGGTATCGCAACTAGGCTATGAAGCACCGTCGCCGTACGCGACATCCGATTCTCGGAGTACTCCAGCCCTGACTACAACTAACGTCACAAGCTAAGTTCCATGACATCTGTAAAGTTTATTGAACCCGATGGCAATGAAGAGACCATCAATGCCGCTGACGGAATGTCGGTCATGAGCGCCGCGACCGCTTCTGGGGTGCGGGGCATCATCGGAGAGTGCGGCGGGAATCTTTCGTGTGCCTCGTGTCATGTCTTTGTGCATAAGGAGTGGTTCCACAGGCTCGATCCGATCGGAGATTTGGAAGACGAGATGCTCAACGCTACGTCCGAGGACCGTACCGATTGCAGTCGCCTGTCATGTCAAATCGTGGTGAAGCCTTCGTTAGAAGGTATGACCGTCACTGTGCCGCCGAGTCAGCAGTGACCAGCGAAAAAAATGGCGCTCAGCTGGCCGGGCGGGCCTTACGAGAAGCCGCGACCCGGCCTGCCGGTGATCATTCATCTATGCTTACCTCGGAGCGAAGCCGAAATTTGCGATTTGCGTATGACCTGAAGCCCATCCCGCTGCCCAGCACTCGCGCGTCGAACCCCCCAGCTGCTATATCCGGCGGGCCGTCGCAGTCATGATGGCTGAGGATGCGGTCGGCCTTGAATGGGGCTTCAAAGAGAGCTTCCGTGACTACCTGGCACGCATGCGCGGTACGGTTGAAGTGATCGAACCCGCGGAAACCGTCGGCAATTCGTTCTTCTTTCCCTTTGCCGGCCGCTCCAAGATGGGATCGGCCCTCGTGCTTCGGTTTGGGGGCGAGGTCGGGTTCACTGGACATGGTGGGTTGCTGCGTCTCCGACTCGCGCATCCCATGCTTGTCTTCGACCAGAGATCGGTCTGCTTTGCCGTGACGCACCCGCAGAACGATGGCGGTCTTGTCGTTATCGCACATCTGGTGCCAGGAGTGGCCGCTGGGCCCATCCCGGCCACACTTTCGCAGGCTGGGTCCGACCTTCTCATGGGCACATACCCGGAAGGGACGGAGCTGGATCCAATCCTCTTGCGTCTCCCCAACCTATCTAAGGACAAGCGCTAGATGTGAAGGTTCAATGGGCTCTTGCGGGTGTTCACCCGGAGAGGTTTTGAGAGACAGGAGAACGCCCAACCCCAAGTGAACTCAACCTGCCTAACCGATGAACACCCATAGGAATCCCGATTGAGGTACCTTGGTTGCCTGTAAGAGGTTCAAGACATCCTCGAAGGCGGCCTGTCTGCGTCGGAGGCTGCTGCCAAGCAGGGGTCGGTGCCGTGACTGCACGCAAGTGGCTTGGCCGGTACCCTGCTGACCAGCAGCCGGTTTGTTGGACAAGTCCTCCCGCAAGTCGCCCCATGTGGCCCTCGCCATCGTGGAGCTGCGCCGCAAGCTGTCCTTGCAAGCGCGCATTGCGTGGTACATGGGCGTGTCCAAGCCGACGGTCAGTCAGGTGCTGCGCCGAGCGGGCCTGTCTCGCCTGGGCGATCTCGGCCCTGCTGAGCCGGGGCTGCTGTGCGAGCGCGAACACCGGGGTGAGGGTCTGTACATCGACATCAGGAAGCTCGGTCGATTGGACGAGTCCGGCCACCGCGGCACTGGTGACCGTAGCCAGTGCGCCAGCGACATCGGATGGGACTACGTCTTCGTTGCCGTGGATGACCACGGCAGAGTGGCCTTCACGAAGGTTTATCCGGACAAGACGCGGCACAGCGCCGCGGCCTTCTTGCCAGGCCGCTGTGCTCACTTCGACAGCTGGGGAGTGTCGGTCCAGCGCGTACTTACGGACAACGGCATGTCGTTCCACTCCACCCTGTTCTCCGAAGCTTGCCTGGAACGGCAATGCCGGGCGCTTCATCCAGTCGGCACTACGCGAATGGGCTTACGGCCGTCGGTACGAAAGCTCAGAGCAGTGGCAGCAGGCCCTGCCCGTCTGGGCGCACTTCCACAAATGGCAACTGCCCACACCTAGGCATCAACCCGATGTCACCCGCGTCTCGGCTTTCCAGTCCTCGAAAGAACCTCTTGACACTTCACAGCTAGGCCGATGCGGGAGCCTGTGCGATCAGCGCTCAGGAGATGGAAACGCGCTCGCGTGGGGTGAAGGTCGCCCGAACGCTCTCGAAGCCATTGAACGCCTTGTCAGCGTAGGGGACGATGTCTGCTTGGGCGATGTGAAAGTCCGGAATGCGCTTGAGGATCTCTTCGATCATTATTCGTAACTCCATCCGTGCCAGCGGAGCACCGAGGCAACGGTGCGGGCCGGCGCCGAAGGCGAGGTGGTCTTTGGCATTGGGGCGGTCGAAATTGATAGTGTTGGGATCTTCGAACTTGCGCGGGTCGCGGTTGCCGGCCGCGTAGCCCAACATAGCCATTTCGCCGGCCTTGAGTTCCTGTCCGCCGAGCTCGATATCCTTCATGACGGTACGCGAGGTTCCGAAGAACGGACTGTTGTATCGGAGGATCTCGTCAATCGCATTCGGAATCAACATCGGGTTGTCGATTAGTCGCTGCCGGTCGCTCGGGTTCCCGCTGAGGTAGATCATCATATGGGCCAGCGTAGCGGTGGTGGTGTCGGTCGCGGCGAATGTGAGCCCGTTCAGAATCGTTGCGGCTTCTGCCTCGTTCACTGGAGTGCCTTGGATCGAACCGGCAAGCAGGGCGCTCGCGACATCGCCCTTCGGGTTCTTCGCACGCTCGGAGACCAAAGCAACGATCTTCTGTCGGGTTGCGAGGACGCGACGCCGGCTCTCCTCGGATCCGCCTCGCGCCCCAGTTTCTTGAACCACGAGTGCGAAATCGAGCCAGTCCGCCTTGTCGAAACCAACGATGCCGATCGTGATCATGGTCGTGATCCGAAGAGCGAAGTCCATGATGAGTTCGACGGACCCGGTCTCGATTACCGCATCCAGAGCTTCCGAGACCAGACGCCGGACCTCCTCTTCGTGGCCACGGACGGCCTTGGGCGTAAAGAACGGCACCTCGAGCCGGCGGATATCGGTATGCATCGGCGGGTCGCACTCACTCGGCACAAAGCGGATCCCGGCTCCAGTCCTACTGAATGGGATGTTTACACCGCCGCGGGTAAACGGCAGCGGCCTAGGAAGGTTCTCGAGGTCACGCGGGACGAATGGGTCACCAATGATCCCGTCATGAGCGGATGAGAAAACGTCCCAGTTGCCTGCGGCTGCGTTGATCTCTTCAAAGCCCGCAAGCACCCAAAACCCGTCCCACGCTGGCGTATAGGCCACCTGGAAATCGGCGGCCATCTCGTTCAGCTCATCCGAATAGTTCGACGCGAACTCCGCGCTGTGGTGGTCGAACTGACGTTCAACCCGATGGCTCTTTGTTGCCGTTGGCATCGCTTCACTCCTTCTTCCATGTAGTGGGTGCGCTCAGCGCCCCGGTTTCGTTACTTCTGCTGGAGAACGCACAGGATCATTGTGAGTTCCATGATGTGCTCACCCGTTTTCCAGAGTTTGTCGCTATCGGTTGGCTCAACCGCCTTCCCGAACGATGAAGGGGCCCAAGAACCATCGGGGTTCTGACATTCCAAAAACCATTGGCCCATCCGTATTGCGTGGACAGTAAGGTCCGATGCTGGGTCCACAGGTATTCCATTCGCTACACCCCACGCGAACTTGCAGATCTGCACCGATCGCGGATCGTTGTATTGCTCCTGGGTACCATCGATGTTCAGTTGCAGATACTGGCGGCCTAGCGAGATTGCTGCGCTATTACCAGTCAACGATCCGTAGTCGTAGAGGAACGCAGCGGCAATGGCCGGGTTGTAGTACGCCTGCAGCGGAGCGGAGAGGTCGACCTTGTACTTGAACTGAGAGGAGAAGCCTTCGTCTGACGGCTTGACCAGCTGCCCGTCGTCATCGATGAACGGGTACAGGATGGCCGGTAAGTCAGGTTGGGCGGCCCACAGACGAACCAACCAGCCGTAGATGGGGTCCGCGATATCCCGCCGATTGGCAACAATGGCGGCCAGCCCGAGCTGAGCGGTCTTGAGAACATCCTGCTCGGTGTTTATTCGCTCTCGCTGGTCATAAACACCGCCCGTCACAGGGCTCTGGAAGGTCGCACATCGATCGAGCAGGCGATTCGCCAGCGCATAACGACCTAGCCGCCAAGCACCAATCGCAAGTGCGGAGAGCTCATAGACCGGGCTTGCGCCGGGGCTGATCTCCAGCGGGCCTCGCCTTAGGTCGCACTCCTCGTTGAAGGCATTGCGCTCGGCCCAAGCAAGCACCGAGGCGGCCGCGACTGAGTCTCCCGCAAGGCTCAGAGCCCAAGGAAGCCGCCACCAGCGATTCGCGAAATCTGCACCAGTGGGCTTGCCGTCAGCCGCTACATGGGAGCGCAGCCATTCGAGGGCGGCGCTACGGCTCTTCTCGAAGGCTACCAGCTGCGTGCTGCTGACTACGCCGGGCTGATCGGCCATTCTTGATTCTCCTGCAATCGATACCCCGCTCGTCACACCTGTTCGCGTGGAACTCACATCTTCCTACATTGTGGCGCTAGGTGTCAATATGGCATACACTGACAGAAGTCGCGGCATGGTTGTCCGCAGGCGTATCCATGCTTCAGACGTGAGGCTTCAAAGAATGAAACTTGATGAAGTAGCGCTTTTTTCCCGGGCTTCCAAAGACCCCGAATTTCTGTGGAAGCTCCGGGGCTTTGATGGCACGGTCCGCATCGGACTGGGCGAACAAGTAATCGACCTGATCATTGATGGGGGCCGTCCGTCCGCGCTTGGGACGGGAGAGGGCGAAGCCAAGGTGACGCTCGCCGAATCTGCCGAATTCTGGGCGAACGCTCTGCTCGCGAAGCCAAAGCACGGTTATGACAAGTTCTTCTTCAACCTTAAGGGCGATTGGATTGAAGACGTGGCACCTTACGTGGGGGCGTGGATGCGCCTCTTCCATATCGTGCGCGAGACGGCGAACGGCTGTTCCCTTGAGGTTCCGGGGATCCGGGACCCTTTCGTCGACTCCGATGACCCGGTTGGCAGATACGTGCGCTATGCCGTGGACGGGACGGAATACCGGGTCTACTACGAGACGGCAGGGACCGGCCCGGTTCCGGTTCTTCTACTGCACACTGCCGGAGCTGACGGACGTCAGTGGCGACACCTGCTTGCCGATCCAGAACTGCAGAAACGGTTTACCCTCATTGCCATTGATTTACCGTACCACGGCAAATCAATGCCCCCCACGACAGTGCGCTGGTGGGAGGGCAAGATGGTCTTCACCAAGAAGATGCTAGAGGACTGGGTCGTCGGGTTTATCGACGCAATTTCGCTCGACCGGCCGATCTTCGTTGGCTGCTCGGTCGGCGGGCAACTCGCGTCTGATCTCTGCGCCGACTACCCCGACAAAATCCGCGGCGCGGTTGGCATCAATGGGATGTACCACATGGACAGCTTCAACGGTTTTGACAATGACATGTTCCGGGATCCTCGCGTGCCGACGGAGCTGTACGCAACGATGATCTTCGGGGCGACCTCGCTGTTTGCACCGGAGCCGTTCCGCCGCGAGTTGTATTGGATCTACAAGGCCAACTTCCCGGGCGTCTACGCCGCCGACAACGAGTACTTCATGCACGAACACGACCTCCGCAAGAACGGGCACCTCATCGACACGACCAGAACCCCATTGACGATCCTGAACGGTGAATACGACCTGAGCCAACGTGCTCCGGATGCCGGCGGTCAAATGATCGCCGACATGATCCCCGGCGTGAAGTACCACACCATGATCGGTCAGAGCCACTTCGCCCCGGCCGACGACCCGATTGGATTCAGACAGTGGCTGCTCCCTGCGCTGGACGAAGTCGCCGCAGCCAGTACGCCGACAAAGCAATGACCGCTGCCGGGAACGGGCACTATGTCGCCGACCATTCCCTACCGTCTCACGGGGCCCACCCAGCCAGCCGCAACAAGGATGCGAGCGATGGTCAAGCTCTACCCGATAACTGCGGCTGGCTTAACGCACCGAGCGGCTTCTTCCTGGCTGGCAAGACCGCTCGCGTGCGGGTACCGGTCCCGGCTTATCTGATCGATCACCCGCGAGGCAAGGCGCTGTTCGACACGGGCTTGAACCTGCGCTTCGAGCAGCGGGTGGATGCCAGCAACACGGGTTTGGATTTGTCATCGAGCTGAGCGCCCCGGAAGAAATCAGCGCACGGCTTCAAGCGATGAACGTCGACCCAGCCGAGATCATGGCGCTGTCGGACAACGCCCGCATCGACTTGGCGTCCAGCGGCGTCGGCGTCTCCATCCTGTGCCCGGCGCTAGTCCGCACCAGCCTGTTAAACAGCATGGCGCACCGGCCGGATCGGCTTGGCGGTGCCCGTGAGATGAAGCCGAAAACGGCCGAGGGCGATGCGTATATGGCGACCGGCCACGATCCCGAGACGACGGTCCGCATCGGGCTCGACGGTGTCGACTGGCCGTTCGTCATCGTGCCGCATGAAGTGCGCGGTTTTGCCGAAGCCCGCATGCAGCGAATTAGCGATGCCATCATCGAATCCGAACAACGCGACGCTCCTGATGTCCATTCAACACACTGGGCTCGGCCAAAGCGGCCTTCAAAACACCCGCGTGTGGCTGGGCTGCAGCCTACCGCGCGCCCATGCCGACTTGGCACAGGGCGCTTGAATCCCTCGAAAGCCTTGTATCGCTTGGGGCGGCCCAATGATTTCAGCTGCATCTCGATCATCAGCTTTTGAACGGTCTTGTGGCTCACGACCAGACCGCAGCGTCTGAGCTCAGCTGTGATCCGTCGATAGCCATACCTTCCTCGGTGCTGGTCGAAGGTGTCGCGGATCCGCGCTTTCAGTTCGAGGTGCTTGTCGCTGACCTGGAGGGCTTTGTGTTAATAGTAGAAGCTGCTGCGTGCTAGGCCAGCGATGCGCAGCAAGCCCACCAGAGGAAAGTAGTGCCTCAGCTCGAGCACGATCAGCGTCCTTCCACGGGAGCTGAGCGCGTCTTGGCTCGAGCCAAGGCTTGCGCTTTTTTTAGGTAGGCGTTCTCCATGCGAAGCTGCTGAAGATCGCGCAGCAGCTCCTCGGGGCTGCGTTGATCGGCCGGCAGCATCTCTTCTTCCCCGCGCTGGCGCGGCTTCTTGGTCATTTTCCTCTGCTCGCCTTTCCAACCTGGGTACAAAGCCGCTACGCCATGGGCCGCGTATAAGCCGCTCCATTCTTGGTTCAGCCGTCTACGCCCACGCCCTGTGGCTCGGCAGTGGCGCGCAAGCCCCCGATCCCCTTGCTTTAGGCCCTGACGGCCTCGACCTTCTGCTTGTCGGTGTACCTGGTCATCCGAAACTCTTGGTTCGTCCAGGTTTCGGGGGTCAGTTCAATCCAGGTGGACACGAGGCTCCTGTACCCTTATGGGGCGCCTCACGATCGTTGGACTGGACGGTCACGCTGCTAACTTCGAGGGCAGGTCGGCACCGCAGAGCCATCATGGCGACTTACTGCGAAGGAATTGGGCCAAACTGGATAAGAAAGTAGCGATCCAGGTGAGTAGCCAGCTTCGCCCCGGGAGTAACGGCGCGGCGTCGCCATCCGGCACGAAGTCCCGCCATCGTGAAGGCAGCATAGAAGCCAGGGCGATCATCTTGCGTGATGTCGACGTTCATCCTTATGCCAATCGCGATTGCCAGATCGCGCTCCCACAACTCCCAGTGCTCTAGTATCCCGCAACGCAGGCTCGGAGATTCTTCGGAGAGGCGCCCGATTAACCTGAACGCCTTCTTCTGGTCACCTGTCAATGATGTGAATGGATCGAGGCAGCGGCGGAGTGCTTCCATCATCGGTTCAGAAGCTGGGCGTTCGAGCAACCGTAGCCGAACGACCGGGCCGAGGTCGTCCAGCCAGCTCAAAGCAAGCTCTTCCTTCGAGCTGAAATATCGGTAAAAGGTGCGCGGCGAGATGCCGGCCAGCGAAGCGATATCGTCCACTGTCGCCGCTTCGAATCCGAGGCTTTCGAACAACTCTCGTCCCGCCTCAGAGATCTGTTTAGAGACAGCTCGCTTGCCTATCGCTCGTGCACCCTCGTTCAATACCACAGATCCGATACCCCCATTTACTACTGACGCTTACTGTAGCAGCAACCAATTCCACCTTCACAGATGATCGGAGTTCCGCGGATTTCCACCTTGCTATTCCGGCACGGTGAAGTGATCGCTGTACAACTCGGCATCGACATCGCGATTCTCAGTTCCCCCACCTGTGCTGATTTCGATGCCGCAGCGAACGCATCGCCTCGACCCTAGCCGGGAGCGGTGGTGGAACAGCGGTTCCGCGCCGCGGCCGCGGTCGGTCCGCGTTTAACACCGACGCATGTATCAACGGCGGTGAATAGCCATCGAGCTGCCATTAAATCCGCCGGGCCAAATGACTGCAACCGCTGCACTGCAGGCATCCGGCGCCCTGGGCGAGCCGAATGTAGGCAGCCATCTCCTCAAGGGTTTTCCCGCGTCCAGCGCTTCCTTCAACCAGCGTGGTCGCGGGCCCATGCCTGACCAAGTATGGCCAGCCTGATCGCGGTAGACGACCTTCGCCTTCCGTTTATTCGACGCCTTGAGTTTCGTGCTGTTCGCTTTCAAGGACGCAGCGCCAGTCGCGAACTCTTCGAGCGTCCTGCCGGCAGCGAGTGCATCACGCAGCCAGTACGGGCGCTTTCCCATGCCTGACCACGAGTTGCCCTGACCATCGCTGTACTTTGCCGAACGGTTGGCAGCCGCCGTTCCCGCTTTCGTACTTGTCTTTGCACCCTTGGCAGTTGCGCCGAAGCCCAGTTGCTCGGCGGTGAGGCCATAGTGCGTGATAGCCACCTTGATACGTGCTATTACGCCATCAACTTCTCGCGCTCGAAGCTTCTCGGCCCGGCGCTGAAGGGTCTCGATCACAGGCCATGTCGTGAGCGCGCTGGGTTGGGGCACCCACGCACTGGCACCGCTGTCTTTTCGCGGCGCCACCTATTCCGGTGTTTTCACGCTGATGCCGATGCTGAGCGGCAAAGGCCGCTCCAATCACGGGAAGATCTTGACGCAGATTGCCGAGTGGGTCGAAGCAGGCCAGGTCCGGCCTCTCCTGGATACCCAGAGGTTCACGCTCACTCAGGTTGAACATGCGCATGCTCGCGCGACCGGAGGTCGGGCAGCCGGCAAGATTGTTGTTGACGTCGGTTAATGTAGAAAGTGCGGGCGTGACGGGCCTGGTCACTCAAGGGCAAATGCAATGCCACGCCTATACGGGTGACCTGTCGCACTCGTGATCCGGTGTGTCCGGATTTTTGTATGAGTCTCACTTCAGAAGGAGAAGGCGTCGGCCTTTGGACCGTTGCTGGCAAAGCGCTGCTGACCAAAAGATTTGAAGCCTCGTAGGCCTCACTCAGGAAGCGCGGGTGAGGTCGAAAGTCTGGTTGTAGCCGCGTCCTGCCACACGCAGGACAAGGCCCGCCGCCCCAACCCGCACTACTACAGCGGACGGAAAATCCTGCTACGAAGCGGCCGTTGAATCCTCGCGACGCCCGTGCGCCGGCGGAACTGTGAAAAAGTGAAGGGTGCAACTTTGAAAACGGCGCTCGTAAGCTGTTGATTTTCCTGGGTTGGAAAGTGCGACAACCTTGGAGGAACTCACTGAGTGAGCTCGTTCATAGTTAGACCAAGATTCCATCAAGATTAAGGTCTAACTTTGACGGCGGCCCGCGCAAGTGGTTGATTCAAATGAGAAAACGGTCGCCGTGAGTTGCTCGAGCCCATGTTTGGCGTTCCCTCAAGTAGGGTGGGGCAGGGCGGGCCGTCACCATCGAAAGGGGTAGGCCGGTCGCCACTCTGGAAACCGGTCTTGACGGGTGCGCTGACCGCTCGACGGCAATAAAGTTATCCAGCTAGGGAGATGCTGATCAATAGGTCGCGGCGGGCACGGCGCATGCATGCGTGAAGACACCGCAAATCACAGCACCAC